>NZ_ASPS01000143.1:0-203 GCF_000517865.1 Paenibacillus sp. FSL R7-269 | reverse complement strand
TCCGCTCCTTCCGTGGTCTACCCGAACCGATTAAAGCGTAAGTTTCATGCGACAGCACCTCAGCAGAAGCTAGTAACGGACATCACGTATATCTCAGACGGCACCCGCTTTTATGATCTGTCTGCGATTCAGGACCTCTTTAACAATGAGATTGTAGCTTGGCAGATCTCGGAGCGAAACGACGTAAACCTCGTCATGGATAC
>NZ_ASPS01000142.1:0-719 GCF_000517865.1 Paenibacillus sp. FSL R7-269 | reverse complement strand
GACTCTCCCAGCCAGCTCTGCTCCAGCACCAGGGTGCCAGCCGCAGTCGCCGTTACCGCTGTACCGTTCACGGTATACGTGCCATTCGCAATCAGACCACTCAATTGCTCGGCTGTGTAGTCAATCACCGCTGCCGGGGTAGTCTCTGCCGTTGGCACATACGCATTCACCGTTACACTATGCGTTTCCGATACAAACGACGACGACGTCAATTTCACACGGACCTCGTACGTACCCGGAGCCAGTCCCGTCACCGTTGTACCGGTCACATCTGTCCACGTTCCTGCTATTCCTTGTTTATACTCCATCGCATTAGTCACATTAATCAATGTACCGTTGTTCGCATCTATCGCCATTTCATCCGTTGCCGTCACACCTGTTGGTGTCGCTGGACGGGATGGAATGGTCAGCACCTGCGCCGCACTGTCTACCGTTGTTGAAGCATTCCCCTGCTTCACAATACTCAGGGACTCTCCCAGCCAGCTCTGCTCCAGCACCAGGGTGCCAGCCGCAGTCGCCGTTACCGCTGTACCGTTCACGGTATACGTGCCATTCGCAATCAGACCACTCAATTGCTCGGCTGCGTAGTCAATCACCGCTGCCGGGGTAGTCTCTGCCGCTGGCACATACGTATTCACCGTTACACTATGCGTTTCCGATACAAACGACGACGCCGTCAATTTCACACGGACCTCGTACGTACCCGGAGCCAGTCCCGT
>NZ_ASPS01000141.1:0-286 GCF_000517865.1 Paenibacillus sp. FSL R7-269 | reverse complement strand
TTTCAAGCAGAAGACGGCATACGAGATGAAACGATAGGCGATGCTGACGATAAACCAGAGCAGCAGATAATACCGCAGATCCTTCTCGCTGCACGATTGGATGAATTTGCTGATCAGCGGCACCGTCATATAGATGGCAATAATGGCGTACAGGAACCAGAGATGGACGTAATTTCGGTCGGTCAGCAGCCGGTAGCCGAAGTCGATAACGAACTCGTACGCACTCAGCTTGCTTCGCATCAGATAGTATTGATTGTACAAGCCGTAGATGAGCGACCAGGTCAGG
>NZ_ASPS01000140.1:0-52422 GCF_000517865.1 Paenibacillus sp. FSL R7-269 | reverse complement strand
ATCCCAGTAACCGTTTCCGCCCTTTGATTTGTATATGTAGTGTTGACGACTACAGCCTCATTTAGAATGGTTGCGACGGATGCCACCCGCTTATTTTCATTCCTGGGGGTGACAAGGCCTCTGTCTTGTCATGCCTGTTTTTCGCATACATTTGCCACGGTTACTCCACTCTTTTAATTGCTGGCGTTCGTTTGCTGGTAAATTTCTCCAACCTCTGTACCACGCCAAAAAAGCCTCCGCCACTGCCTTGCCCGCCGCACCGTTCGGATGCGGGTCGAACTCGTCGCTCATGTATTCCGGCTTAATTCTATGGTCAGCGGGGGCCGCAACAGAGAGCACGGCGGCCATGTCGAATACGCGGTCCACTCCGGCCGGAGGGCTCGTACGAATGCAATCATTGACTTTGCGCCAATAGGTTTCCCGCCCCCCCTCGAAATTAAAAGGTGGCACTGTGCTGAGAATAACCGCCGCCTCCGGCTGAGCTTCCTTGATCCGGGAGATAATGTACGCCAGGTCCTCCAGCAATTCCTCTGCCAAGCGCTGGCCGATATCAAGATCATTCACACCCAGCACGATCAGCACCTCATCGCCCTGCTGCGCCTTATGCAGCCAAGGCCCGTCCGTGGCTACATCATAAGCCCGGCCCCAACCGGAGCCGATATTCCACACTCCATACTCTGTGCCCAGCCCCTCCGCAATTCTTGCCGTCCAGTGTGTGTATTGATCCTTGGCCGTCCGTACCCCCTGCGTGATAGAGTCACCCAGGAATACCAGCTTCTTCGTTACGCCCTTCTTGTAGCCTAGGAAGCTTGGGAGGACCTGCAGCTTGTCCGATTCACTGAACGCATCCGCAGATTCCTGAGCGGCCAAATTGCCCGGTGCATCGTAGCCGGAGACCAGCATTCCCTCCACATTGAAGGGGAATGACTTTCCTGCACCAGCCGTGTTCAAGGTCCAAGTGAAGGCCAACATGTGCCCCTCCGGCAGCTCCAGAAGCGCTTCGTCGCTCCAGAACTGCTCGCCTGGCTCCACACACCGCGACCGTTCGCCGCCGAAGGTAACCGGCACCTGTGAGCCCGGCACAATGCTGCCGTCCGGCGCGGCTCCGCCATCGGCGACATATGCCGCTTCGATGCTCCACTTGCCGCCCGGTTCACTGGCTACGGCGTCCGCGCCCAGATCCCAGGTGGAATCCACCGCGTTGCTGTGCCAGAACTTCAGCGTCAGCTTGCCGTTCTCCCGCAGCCGGATATAGGTGCGGTACGTATGGGTGAACGGCTCCGGTGCGTTCATAATATAATTGGCGGTTGTAGACAGCGCGGTGGCCGAGGTGAACTCCGGCTGGCTCAACACTCCGGCTGGACTGTTCTCAATATTGCTCATAGTCATCGACTCCTTCTTATTCTGATGTTGCTTCTCTGGCTGATGGGTGGTGGGTAGGGCGGCTGGTGCTGTACAGAAACTTAACTCGGCACTAACTTGGCCCAACTTTGACACGACTTCGACCGACTGGCCCAACTTCTGCCCGGCTTCCTCCCGGCTATAGCTCGCCTTTGACCAAACTTTGCCCCCACTCCTGCCCGACTAATGTTGCATTATCTGCAACACTGATGCCTGTGAAACCCGCTATTCCGGTGCAATGTTGCACAAAATGCAGGAATTTCGCCGCTGATTCGCTCTGGGAAGCTGAAATGCTGCATTTTTGACAACAATTCGCTATAGCCCTGCTCCTGCTGAGGGGAATGTTGCACTTCTTGCAGCATTTAGCCCATTGTGCGCCATAGCGAGCAACAATCCCCCCAACGCCGCCAATCCCCAAAAAGCTCCCCGATCCAGGAGACGAATGTCCTCTGTCATCAGAGAGCTTGGTTACTTAAGGGCACACCACATGCTAAGCCCGCGTACGGGTGTATTCATTCTGTCTTGCAGGTATGTTAATTCAGTCTATAGCTGTGTTATTTCAACGTAATCGTGAACGATACGGACTTCTCACCCGCGCCCACGCTCACTGTTGTCTCATCTACCTGCTCCGCACCTTCCACGGAGGCGATAGCGCCAAGATCCTTCACCGCCAGGGTGAATGCTTTGCCGCTGCCTTCGGCAGTTACTTTTACAGCGCTGCCGCTGCGTACCGCTTCAACCTTCAGCTCAGGAGCGCCGTGGATATCGCGCACAGTCGCAACAGCAGACTTACCATCCTCCAGGGAGTACAGCCCGAACTTCACACCGTCGGCAAAATCATAATCCGGACGGCTGTCCTCGCTACCGAGCGCAAGCAGGGAATTCTGACGGACAAACAGCGGCAGGCTGAAGAAGTCATGCTTCTCCTTGCGCCATGATCCGCCCTGTACGGTCTCACCGTTCAACAGGTGTGTCCAGCGTCCGGCTGGTAGGTAGTACTTCACTTCGCCGTTCTCCTGGAAGATCGGAGCCACCAACAGGGAATCGCCCAGCATGTACTGGCGGTCCAGTACCTCGCAGGTCGGATCTTCCGGGAACTCCATCACCATCGCCCGCATTGAGGCCCAGCCCTGCTCATGCGCCTGTCCGGCTACATCATACAGGTATGGCATCAGGCTGCACTTCAGCTTAGTGAAGAAGCGGGTGACATCGACAGCTTCGTCGTCGTACGCCCAAGGCACACGGTAAGAGGTGCTGCCGTGCAGGCGGCTGTGGCTGGAGAGCAGGCCAAAGGCCAGCCAGCGCTTGAACACATGCGCCGGAGCAGTGTTCTCAAATCCGCCGATGTCATGGCTCCAGAAGCCGAAGCCGGACAATCCAAGCGACAGGCCGCCGCGCAGGCTCTCTGCCATCGATTCATAGTCAGCGTAGCAGTCGCCGCCCCAGTGAACCGGGAACTGCTGCCCGCCGGCTGTGGCGGAGCGTGCGAAGACAGCTGCTTCATTTTTGCCAAGCTTCTCTTCGAGCACTTCAAACACAACCTTGTTATACAACTGGGTATAGTAGTTATGCATCTTGTATGGATCGGAGCCGTCGAAGTAGACCACATCCGTCGGAATCCGTTCGCCGAAGTCCGTCTTGAAGCTGTCTACGCCCATGTCCACCAGGTCACGCAGGTAACCGGCATACCATTCACAAGCCGCAGGGTTCGTGAAGTCGACCAGTCCCATGCCTGCTTGCCAGAGGTCGGTCTGATAGACGTCGCCGTTGGCTTTTTTGAGCAGATAACCGTTCTTGCGGCCTTCTTCAAACAGCGGGGAGCGCTGTCCGATATAGGAGTTGATCCACACGCAGATCTTCAGCCCCTTGTCGTGCAGGCGCTTCAGCATCCCCACCGGGTCCGGGAACACACGGGAATCCCACTGGAAATCCGTCCATTGGTATTCGCGCATCCAGAAGCAGTCGAAGTGGAACACATGAAGCGGCAGATCGCGCTCCGCCATCCCTTCCACGAAGGAGTTGACCGTAGCTTCATCGTAATCCGTAGTGAACGAAGTCGTCAGCCACAGACCGAAGGTCCAGGCCGGAGGCAGCGCAGGCTTGCCGGTCAGGGAGGTGTATTTGGTGATGACCTCTTTAATCGTCGGCCCTTCAATCACGAAGTATTCCAGACTCTCGCCCGCTACGCTGAACTGGGCCTTCTTCACCTTCTCAGACGCAATCTCATACGATACCAGCTCCGGCTGGTTCACGAATACACCGTATCCCTTGCTCGTCACATAGAACGGAACGTTCTTGTAGGCCTGCTCCGAGCTTGTCCCGCCATCCTTGTTCCACAGATCGACCACCTGGCCGTTTTTTACAAAAGCTGTAAATCGCTCGCCCAGACCATACACGAATTCGCCAACGCCTAAGTCCAGCTCCTCACGCATGAAGGTGTTGCCTTCCTGATCCGTGATGTAGGCCATCGATTTGTAACCGCTGCCGGTAATCCGCTCGTCGCCGCGGTAGAAGTCCACAGACCAGTGAGTACCCTTGTTGATGACCACGCGGAGTCCTCCGCTGATCAGCACCGTCTGCGCCTCTGTCTCCTCGATTTCCACATGATCGCCGGTTCCCTCAGTCAGCTCGAACGAAGGTCCGCGTGGAATCACGCCGTCGTTATGAATAATCTTGACGCCTACCACGCCCGGAAGCGGGGAATGGAATTTCACCGTCAGCAGTGTGGAGTTGAGCGTCGCCGAACGTCCCGTGATGGGCGTCGTCTGCGTGATGGCAGTCAGGCCTTCCTCCGTTTTTTCTACCACATAGTTCTGCACTGCACCATTGATTGTAATTCCGTCACGTACCAGCCATAAGCCGTCTGTAAATTTCATATGTGCACTTGCCACCCTTCGATTTGGTGTATATAGTTGCATTATACCGATAATAAAAGTTCAAAACTAATAATATAAAGCTCATTTATAACACTATTTTGACGTAATCTCACAAGGAGGCCCCTAATGGACCGCACCTCGCAGCGCTTGCTCAAAGAAGACCGCGAACACGGGGATGTCATGTTCCCCCTGGCTGCCTACTGGATTGACCTTCCCGCCGGAGCGCATGTCCTGGACACCCACTGGCATGAGGAAGCCGAGTTCTTCCTGCTGCTGGAAGGCGAGATTCTGTTTCAAGTGGACAGCGACTATTTCACGCTTCGTCCCGGTGAGGCTGTGTTCATTGAATCCGGGGATATCCACGCCGCTCACGCACTTACGGAGACCCCCTGCCGCTTCTGCGCCCTTGTCTTCCACCCCGACCTGCTGGCCAGCGCCCAATATGATACCATCCAGCAGAGCGTCATTTTGCCGCTTCAGGAGAAACGCCAGAGCTTTCCGCGCCACCTCACCCCTTCTGTTCCCTGGCAGGCGGAGCTGCTGCTGCATCTGAACCGCATGATGAACGCGTATGAGCAACAAATGCCCGGATTCGAAGCTTTTATGAAAGGAACCCTGCTGATTATGCTCTCACAGATTGCGCAGCCGGGGCGCTTCGTCAACCACAGCCAGTCCGTAGGCACGGAGCCCGCGAAGATTGACCGCCTGAAACGGGTAATTCTCTATATCCAGGACAACTACCAGGAGCCGATCCGTACCCGTGACCTGTCGGGGCTGATTCCGATGAGCGAGGGGCAATTCTGCCGTTTTTTCAAAAGCATGACCCGCAAGACGCCCGTCGATTACATTAACTCCTACCGGGTCCGCCAGGCCGCAGCCCTGCTGAAGCAGGGGGACCGCAAAATCTCCGATATTGCCATGGATGTCGGCTTCGACAACGTCAGCTACTTCATCAAAGTGTTCCGCAAAGTCATGAACTGCTCGCCCTCAGAATTCCGCAAGGACGCCAGTCCCTTCGCCGGGCAGAACCAGCTTTATCCGTAGGCTGAACCCCGCTCCCTTTCTTTTTCCTGCTTACGGTTGCCCGGATACGTTTAAGTTAGTGTATGGATGACCAGGCACCTGCCGCTTCAGCGGTGGCCTAATGGCTCATTCCGGTGGACATGCCGTTCCCCCACCAATCTACTTACAGGAGGCAGATATTCATGAATCAACATGTTACCTTGCCAATTGAGGTACAGGACTTCTACAATGCAGTAAACCAATACCAGCCCGACGCTCTGATCGAATTGTTCGCTCCCGGCGCTACCGTGAAGGATAACGGGAAGTCGGCCGAAGGCACAGAAGCCATTGCGGCTTGGGGTGAATCCGAGCTTTTCTCTGCTAAGGTCCGCTTTACTATTATGGAAATTGAAGAAATCCAGGGCCGCATTGCGGTGACCGCTGAGATGGAGGGGGAGTTCAATAAGAACCGTGTTCCCGCCCCGCAGCAGTTCACCCATGAATTCAAGGTACAAGGCGGCAAAATCAGCGAGCTGATCATCACGCTAAAATAAGCTTTAATGTATCCAGCACAAAATCACCCTAACGGGTGAACGGGATAGCACCGAATGTATGCTGTTTTTGATATACATTTGGGCCATACGTCTGCGTACGAGCTCAATGTGTACTGTTTTTAGCATACATTCGGGACGTGTGCCTGCGTGCGAGCACTATGCTGTTTTCCACATACATTCGGCCCGCCCTCCCTCACGCCAGCATCCTCGAGATAAATGAAGGAGCATGATCCTCCATCCTAATTTCCTGCAAGTGGAAACGGCTTTGCCGTCCTTTTAGAGGACGGTACCGTTTCAGCGAGAAATAGAAGGATAATTTATCATGTGGAACGTATAATTCTTATATTTAAAAAAGAAATCGTTCCTTCGGAAGATTGGGCTCCCGCCCAGCCCTTTCAAAGGAGCGATTTCTTTGGTATGAGACAATCCTCCCCAAATGCTATGAATAATTGAAACACTCCGCCGTCCAGCGCCGCGCCAAGCGTGCCCCCCTGCTTCTCAACCAATTGCTTCACAATGGCTAAGCCGAGACCGAGCTGACCGCTCGACCGCGAAGGATCGCTGGTGTACGTCCGCTCGAACAGCCTCGGCAGATCCTGCTCACGGATATGCTCCGTTTCATTGACGAACTTCAGCTTCACTTGCTGCTGTTCCGTAAACAGGGAGATGGTTAAGCGGTTCTTGCCGTAACGGAGCACATTCTGGAGCACATTGGAGAAAATGCGGATCATGGCTTTTTCATCCAGGGAAATCGTCTTGACGTTCTCATCCAGATGAAGCTGCACCTCAATGCCCTTCTGCGTAAGGTCCGGATGAAACGCCAGAATCACTTCGCTCAGTAGACTGTAGAGATAGACCGGCTGGCTGTCCAAGGGAGAGTCCCCCGAGTCCATACTGGATAATTCATAGAATGATTCCACAATATTGTTCATGACCGCCATTTTATGCATGATGATCTCCATATACTGCTGCCGCTCGGCCTCGGAGGCAAGGGGATCTTTCAGCAGATAGGCATATCCATGCATGGACGTAAGCGGAGTCCGCAGATCATGGGACAGATTGGCAATCTCTTCCTTCACGGCGCGCTCTCTCGACTGGTGGATCACCCGCTCTCTCTGGCGCTGATCCAGCAGCCGGTTAAGGGCCACGATGAGCTTCTCCATCTCCTTCCCGGGCAGAGGCAGCTTGACATGCAGGTGCTGCAGGGAAGACGACTCCCACTCCGTCAATTGCCGCCGCACTTGAATCATGCTCTGCCGCTGCAGTAGATACACAAGCAATATCCCTACAGCCGCCAGAGCGGCAATGATGGCTATAGCAAGATACATTTGTCTTCCCTCCTTAGCTGCACCTGTTAGAACTCTTCCTTCCTGAACAGATACAATCCCAATACATAAAAGAACACTGTAAACACCATTCCTGTAACCCACGGCTCCCAGGCAGGATAGGTTGCCACATCGTAGGCATGGAACAAATAATAAGCAGGGCTGTGACTGTAGAGCCAGGCCGCCCAGGTAAATCTGCCTTTCAGAGCGCTCAGAATCATATAGGGCAGGAAATAGATCAGCAGGAACACGGTAGATATCTGTGCATTCTTGTTCATCACAGCGGTAAGACAGAAGTAGGTGGTTACGCCGGCAATCATAATAGGCAGCAGACCAAGCAGCATCTGGCAGTATTCCGTAAGCGCATATTCATAGCTGCGCAGCAGCAGCCTTGAACCGAGCAGGACCGATATCCCGACCAGAACGAGCGCGAACAGCAGGAAGCCGGCCAGTGTAACCAGCAGCTTGACGGTGTAAATCGAGCGTCTGCTGAAGCCGTAGGCTACGGTATTTTTGAGCACATGCTTGTGATCTCCCATCAGGATTCCGGTGAAAATAGTCAGCAATGCGAAGATCACCGGCATCATTGACAGCACATTGCGGTAGAAGAAGCGCTCATTCCCATAGGGGAAATCCGGCACAGACTGATGAAAGACCTTGAGAGTTATAGCGGCAGCGACCATTAACACCGCACAGAGCAACCCGTAATAATAATAGCTCTTGGTGCGGACAAAACGGTACTGCTCACTTTTCATCAGATTAAGCATGACGCTCACCTCCCAGCAGACCCAGGTAGTATTCTTCCAGATCCCCGCCGGTGGCCGCAATGGAATACACGCTGACGCCCTGGGCATGAAGCACCCGGTTGAGCTGATCGGTCTTATCCATACCACCAGAGAGCACAATCCGGTGTCCCGGCAGAATCCGGTAAGGGATGCCCGGGAAATGCTTCTCCAGAACGGTAGACGCTTTGCCGCTGTCATCCACCACGATCTCTACATTTCTTCTGGTCTTCTGCAGCAGTTCTTCTGCCGTCAATTGCTCCACAATCCGCCCCTGGTCCATGAAAATATAACGGGTAGCCACACTCTGCAGCTCAGACAATACGTGACTTGAGATGAGGATCGTGATCCTTTTCTCTTCATTCAGCGTCTGCAGGAGCTGGCGGATCTCCGCCTTTCCCTCCGGGTCAAGGCCATTGGTCGGTTCATCCAGAATCAGCAGCTCGGGGCGGGTCATCAGCGCAAGCGCGAGTCCCAGCCGCTGTTTCATTCCGAGGGAGAAGGCTTTGAA
The DNA here is from genome assembly GCF_000517865.1 of Paenibacillus sp. FSL R7-269. Lineage (NCBI taxonomy): Bacteria > Bacillati > Bacillota > Bacilli > Caryophanales > Paenibacillaceae > Paenibacillus > Paenibacillus sp. FSL R7-269. The sequence goes on along the minus strand of NZ_ASPS01000140.1, from coordinate 43,971 downwards.
TTTCTTGTTTGCGGCATGAAGCAGATTGACATCCTTAAGCGCCTGCTCAATGGAATCCTTGCCAGCCAGCCCCCTCTGCAGGCGGAAATACTCCAGGTTCTGCCTGGCTGTGAATTCCGGGAAGAACGCCGGCTCTTCAATCATCGCCCCGATGCTCCGGCGTCCCTTCCGCAGACCGGCGTCATCCCGGTGTCCGTAGAGCGCAATCGCGCCTTTTGTTGGAAACACCTGCTCTGTAATACATTTGAACAGCGTGGTTTTGCCTGCGCCATTTTTACCGATCAGTGCTACGATATCCCCTGACTCAACCTGCAGGTTAATATCCCGGAGTGCGGAAGAATCCTGATAGGTCTTACTGAGCGCCTTAATCTCCAATATACAATGCATCATCGTTAAGACTCCCTTGCCGTTTGATAATTCCATTGTATAAAGAACACTTTTAATAAGCTTTAAGCAAAGTCTTAAGAAAGTGTAAAGAAATCCCCTAGACCAGCTTGAACCCGATGCCCCAAATCGTGCGGATATACTCTTCTTCCGTGATTGCAGCCAGTTTGGCCCGCAGATTGCTGATATGTACATTAATGGTGTTATCGTCTCCCAGGTAGGTGCCGCCCCAGATTTGCCGGTACAGCTCGCTTTTGGAGAAGATATGCTCCGGCCTCGACATCAGCACCGCCAGCAGTTCAAATTCGTATTTGGTTAAAGCCAGGACCTGGCCGTCCAGCATAACCTCCCGCCGCTGCTTGTCCATGACCAGCCCGCGTACCTTAAGCATCTGTCCCTCAGAACCTGCGGCAGGCGCATATTGCAGCCGGCGGAGCTGCGCGTACACTCTGGCCAGCACCTCCTCCTGGTCAAAGGGCTTAGTAATGTAGTCATCCGCTCCCAGACGCAGCAGACTCACCTTGTCCTCCAGCGTGCTTTTGGCCGAGATTACAATGATGGGTACGGTTGACTGCTCACGGATCTGTGCAATCAGAGATTCACCGCTCATGCCCGGCAGCATCAGGTCCAGCAGGATTAACTGGTAGTCTTCAAGCGACATTCGGAGGGAGGCTTCACTCCCTGAGAATGCAGGCACGGCCGTCAGTCCTTCACCTGTCAGCATCCGGCACAGCAGGCGGTTAATGTCGGCATCATCTTCTACCACAAGTACGCTGAGATTAGCGTGGTTCACTTTAGCCTGCCTCCTTACGGATCACAATAAAGCAGGTGCTGTCCGGAAGCGGCACAGGCTCTCCGCTCTCACCCATAATCTTAACCCGGTCCTCCAGCGCCTCCGTATATCCCTCCTGCAAATAATGACGGAAGACCTCTATCTTGGCCCGGTCCCCAAGCGTCTGCTGAATGAATGCGGCGTACTGCGAGGGTGTGAAATAACCGAACTGCTCCTGAACCTCATGAATGTAGGCTTCCTCTCCCCAGGTGTAGGTATAGAGGAATTCCATCGCATCATTTACCGGCATCAGAACCTCCTGTTCGCCAAGCTGTTCATAACGGATATTCCGACCGGCAAAATCCTTCGCGTACCGCTCCAGCCACGCCATACCGTCCGCCTCCAGAAACCGCACCCGGCGCTGCTGCTCCTCCGGCTCACTCATAATGCCGTCGCGGATAATAATCGTTCCTCCATCTGCCAATACATCGAAGGCACTGGTCAGCGCTGCCGCCACCGTGCCGTGATTGAACTTCCGGCCGTCCAGCGGCACATAAGAATACAGCTCATGCAGAATCGATGAGAAAATCACCGTGTCCACCGTGCCCCGCTCCACGTAATCCTTCAGGTTCAGCGCATCGCCCTGGAGCACCTCCCAGCGGCGGTCCTCCCGCTGCTTGCGCTGCCGCAGCGCTTCAATCACATTGCTTGAGATATCAATCCCCACAGGCACTACCTCCGGCATCCGCTCCTCAATCAGATCAAGCAGCACCCCGCCGCCGGGGCCGATGTCCAGCACCTTCCGTCCGGTAACGTAGTCCAGAATCACTGCCTTATAGTCAGCCGTATCATTCATCTGGCTTAAGTACGTGTCCTCATTGTGGAAGCGGTCAAAGGCGTCCCTCCGCAGATCGAACAGGTCGAACAGCAGCAGGACCGCCCGTTCATACAGCGCCGACTTCTCGGCCTCTATGCAGAACTCAATCAGCTTCTCCGCTGCCGCTGAGAACTCGAACTGGAAGAATAGCGTATCCGGCAGATGCTCCTTACCCAGCAGCCGGTGCGTAAGATGCGGGTTGCCGCCGGAAGGCTTCACGCCGCTGTAGATCTCCTCCCAGCCAAGCTCCGAGAGATACTTCTCAATAATCCGTTTTTTATAGACATTGATCTTCTTGCTGCCCTTGTAATCATAATGAATACTGTTCATGACCGCCTCGAAGCTGAGATGGCTTAGCTGGCTTAGCTGCAGCGGGCTGCTGCCGGCCACCAGACTCATGACCTTCAGGAACTGCTCCAGCGAGAAGGTCTGGAGCGCCGATTCCACATACCAGAAGGTGGCAGGCTGCAGCGGCTCCAGCGCAGCTGGGAGGAAGCCCTCCTGCACCAGCCCGTCCCACTCCGCCTCATAATCCTCCCCCTGCGCAATGGACCCGGCGCGCATTCTCCGCAGACGCTCCTTCATCGGGACCTCAGGCTGCAGATTCCCTGAGGCAATTACAGCAATCAGCTCCATGACCTGCGGACGGACCTCCTGCCACAGCTCCGGGGATACCGCAGCAATGATGCAGTGATTCAGTGCGAACAGCAGCCGCTCCAGCTCCTCTGCGCCCAGCAGTCCCTGCTCCACCAGTGCGGACAACGGAAGATTGACGGAAGGCGGAACCTCGCCGCGGATTTGCTGTCCAATCAGCCCATGAGTCTCAATCAGCGTATGTATCACCCGTCTCTTCTCCGCAGAGCCTGCCTCGTCCTGCTTCAACCCTTCCGCATACCGCCGGTACAACTCCGCGGAGCCGATATTATGAACGAAAATATTAATGCCCTCTTCCTGCCAGCTCCGGCGCTGACGGAGAGTCCCGCCCTTAGCCGTCTCCGACCAGATCAGCGTCTCCTCGGCCAGCTCCTTGATCCAATACGACAGCGGCAGACTGTCCAGCACCCGCAGGCTCCGCTCCACATAATCCAGCACCGGATTCTGCTGCGCAAGCGACTGCAGCGATTCTACCCGCTCCAGGTTCACAATCGTCTGCTCCGCCTGCACGATGGACTCCAGCCATGGATAGCCTTCTCCGGCAGGCCACCCTCCTTCACGATATGCCTCTATAGCCCGTAATGATTTCAGCATTTGCATGCCTCCCTATGTAATAGCAATCTATATACAATAGCCCATGTACTTCAGGTTTGAATCAGAAGCTCTGACGAATTGAACAAACCGCAAGCTTCTGGATAGAAGCTTGCGGCTACGGAGAGCTCTTGTTCAATTGTATCAGATCTATGGCCGGGAATCAGATTCCGCTCATTTCACTCCTGCCATGAATTCTCTGTAATCCTTGGCAATCTCTTTGGACAGCGTATGGTGCAGATAATGACCGCCTTCGAGCGGCACCAGCTTACCGTACACGGAATCCTTCACCTGCTCCTCATGCAGCTTCATCCAGCCTTCAACGTCGGTATTATTCGACTGTATGAAGAGCAGCAGCGGAAGCTCTTTGGGGAAGGCCAGCGCCTGGGCTGCTGTGAAATTCTCCTTGAAATGGTCGATCTCATTCATGACAGTGTCATTGTTTAAGTTCTTTGTGGCGATCATTTTCATCTGCTGCTTGGTGTGCTCGTCGAACGGAAGCCCGGCATACGGGTCGGGGCCTATCTTTTGGAACAATCTCATAATGCCGGATTTGTCGAGGAACTTCAGCGTCCCCACCGGTATTTTATCGTCCAATCCCCCTTGGTTCGGCACACTGCTGTCAATTCCTACAAAAGCCTGCACTTCATCCTTATACTTGTTCACATAATCCAGCCCGTAGATGCCGGCGATGGAATGACCCATGAGCGTGTAACGTTTGATCCCAAGCTGCTGCAACGCTTCATGAATCTCACTGACGATATTGTCCGAGGTCCGTTCCTTATCTGTCCGGTCACTTAAGCCATAGCCGAACGGCTCCACAACGACTACTTTGTAGTTAGGGGACAGCTCGTCTACCAGCGGTTTGAAGTCAAGTGCGGGCGCCCCGGTGCCATACCCCGTCAGCAGCACCACGGTCTCCTCACCCGATCCCTGGATGAGTACATTCATCTTCTTACCATCGACTGGCACAAGCTGACCGTACTGATCAATCTTCTTCAGCTCCGATTTGCTGCTGATGATATTGACCACAAATACTACGGCAAAAAATAACACGATCACAATCAGCAATGCCGCTATAGATTTAAGCAGAATTCTGAGTCCTTTTTTCATTATACAATCACCTGTCCTTATGAATCGGATGTGCTGCCTTGATGAGGAGCTAAGGATAGTATATATAATGAAAATGTACTCTCCGTGACGGTAATATGAACGGAGGATGAACGGGAGAAACAAACTTAATTCGCCGGTATATTCAGCGGCAGCGTTACAATGAAGCTTGTGCCTGCGCCAAGCTCACTCTCGACCCGGATATCTCCTTGGTGAAGCAGCACGATCTGCTTCACGATCGCCAGCCCCATCCCGCTGCCGTTATACTTGTTGCTGTGGGAGCGGTCCGCCTTGAAGAAGCGTTCGAAGATCCGCTTCTGGTCCTCGGGGGCGATCCCGATGCCGGTATCGGATACACGAACGGTCACACTTTTATTATCTTGCTTCGTATGGACACTTATTACTCCCCCATCCCCGGAGAACTTGATGCTGTTGCCCAGCAGGTTCGTCCATACCTGGCTCAACAGGTCATAATCCGCCGTGAGCACGGCAGCCGTCAGCTGAAGATCGAAGTTGATGCGCCGGGCCGACCATTGCGGCTGAAGAGCAACGATCACGCGCCGGATCTGTTCATCCAGGCTGAAGGTGGTGAACCGGAGCTGCTGGGACTGCGATTCCAGCAGGCTCAGCTTCAGCAGGCTGTCGCTCATCTTGGACATCCGTTCGGCTTCCCCGATGATGATATCGAGATAGCGGCCCCGCTCGCTCTCAGGAATATTCATCTGCTTCAGTGCCAGGGCATAGCCGGAGATGGAGGTCAGCGGCGACTGCACCTCATGAGATACATTCGACACGAAGTCACGGCGCATCTGCTCCAGCTGCTGCAGATCATGCATCATCTCCTCGAAGCTGCGCGCGAGGGCACCCAGCTCTCCCGATTGCTTGATATTCAGCTTCACGTTGAAGTCTCCGGCTGCGATCTTGCGCGTCGCATTGGTCAGCTTCTTAATCGGCCGGACCAGGAACATGGCCGCTACCAGGATCACAAGACTGCCGGAGATCAGCGAATACACCACGAAATACACCAGCCATTTCAGCACAAAGGCGGAAGAGGGGGGGCCGACAGGCTCTACGAACAAGGCTTTTTTTTCCGTATCCGTAGTTAATTGCAGCCCTAGGAGGCTGGTGGAGATGCCTGTCGGATTGACCTGCACAATTCCGCCTGCCAGCACCTGCTGGACCTGCGCTTCAGTCACGGTCTCCAGCTTCATCCCTTCTGGACCGCCATAAGACTGAACCCCGCCGTTCTCATCATAAATCCGCACATGATAGGTCTCAAGCTGATTCATGCCTGCAACGAACTCGTTGGCTTCGTTCAGCGGAAAGCTCTTATAGATCCGTACGATATCTTGTCCGAAGCGCAGCAAGGGAACCTGCAGATTCTCGTTCAATTCGTCTTTATATATCCAGATCGCCAGATTGAAGGAGATCACTGTCCCCCCGATCACGGAGACCAGGAAGGTCAGGACCACTCGGGTATAGAGGGATTTGATCATTCAGTAACCTCAAGCCGGTAGCCCAGACCGCGGACAGTCTCGATCCGAAAATCCGGCGAAGCCGCAAACCGTTCACGCAGACGCTTGATATGTACATCTATCGTCCGGTCATCCCCGGCGTAATCGATCCCCCAGATCTGGTCGATCAACTGCTCGCGGGTATAGACCTGTCCCGGTGTTCCAGCCAGCTTATAGAGCAGCTCGAACTCCTTAAGCGGCAGGGACAGCGCTTCTGTCCCGTTCATCACCTTGTAGGTCTGCCGGTCCAGCATCACCTCTCCGATACGGATCGTATGCGACTTGCCGATTCCCGAGCGTTTCAGCAAGGCTCTGACGCGGACCGTCAGCTCCAGCGGATCGAAGGGCTTGGTCAGATAATCATCGGTTCCCAGCTCGAAGCCCTTCACCTTCTCCCAGGTCTCCCCCTTTGCCGTCAGCATTAACAGCGGCAGCTCCGGGTCCGCTCTGCGGAGCTCCTTGCATAGCGCCCAGCCGTCCATCACCGGCATCATAATATCCAGGATGACCAGATCCACATGTGTTCTGGCATAGACCGCCAGCGCCTCTTGGCCGTCTGACGCTTCAGCGGTATCGAAACCGTCATTGCGCAGAAATAGGCAGACAAGCTCGCGGATATTCGCATCGTCGTCTGCAACAAGTATAGTAGGCATCTATTCCCTCTTTTCGTATGATCCGGCCTTATAAATCTCTATTCCCTCTAGCATCACCCTGCTGCCTTGCCGGTATGCACTGCACTAGCATCCACTCCGGCCTCGCGCTCCGGCTAGGTGCCGAACCGCTGCCGGTAACCGCATTTGCGGCACAGCTCCTCCACGGCCTCCCGGCGGGAGAAGCCATAGAACAGATTATTCGCCCGTTCCCCCTCGACAATCTCGGAGAACGGTTGCTCATGAATATTGCCGAGGTTGATCACCCCTTCGCCATCCAGACAGCACGGCACAACGGTGCCGTCTACCAGGACCGCCGCCTGGCTGCGCAGCGCATGGCAGAAGCCCTTGCCGTCATCCTCCGGCTCATGCAGTGCGGGCCATCTGAACTCGTGGTCCTGGTTCAGGTACACACGCGGGGCAATCTTCACGCCGCTGCCGGGGATGACCTTCTCCTCGATCCTGTAGTCGAGTCCGAAGGCCTCCTCCAGCAGAGCCAGTGTCTCGCGGTTACGCTCCTTCTCCAGATTCGTCCGGTTGTCCTCTGTCAGATTCCAAAGCCGGAACGAGACAATAACGCCCTGAGCTGAGATCTCCCGGACAAACTGGATAATCTCTGTAAGATAACCTTCACGGTTCTCCGAGCCTGCATGGCCGTCGAAGCTGTGCAGCGAGAAGTTCATCTGCCGCAGCGCCGGCTTGCCGAGCAGCTTCGGCCCCGCCTTACGGATTAGCGTGCCGTTGGTCGTAATGTTAACCTTGAAGCCCTTGGCGTGTGCGGCATCCAGCAGCTCGCCCAGTTTCGGATGCAGCAGCGGCTCGCCTTTGACATGCAGATAGATATGATTGCTATGCGGTTTGATCTCATCAAGAATGGTACCAAACGTCTCCAGCTTCATGAAGTTCTTCTGCCGCTCCGTGGGCGGACAGAAGCTGCAGGCCAGGTTGCAGACGCTTGTGATCTCGATGTACACCTTTTTGAACGTCTTCAAGTTCCGCTCCCCATTTCAATATATAATGCAGGCCAGGCTGCCCGTTACGCTAGAGATCCGAAGCATACCGCAGGCCGATCTGGGCCCTCGCCTCTTCCATCAGCTCTGCCACCGCCAGGGAATTGGCGTGGCTGTTGGTCGCGCTCTCCCGCTGCCCGCTCTTCAGCAGATGAATGAACTCCTCAACCTCATAGTACATTGCCTCATACACCTGCGGGAGCGTAAGCTCCTCGACGGTTCCGTCGCGGTAGTGGATTTTGACCTGATAGGGCTGGTTAATCTTGTCGATAACCATTGTTGCGTTCTCTCCCTGAATCTCGGCAGGCAGATAGGAGTCCGCAATCTTGGAATGCATAATGACCGCCCCCATGTCCGGGTAGCGCATCACCATACTGCCTTCTCCGTCCACACCCGAAGCAAGCATCAGGCCTGCCGCCTTCACTGTATCCGGCTTGCCGAACAAGACCACCATCGGATACAGGCAGTAGATGCCCAAATCCATCAGAGAGCCGTTAGAATATTCAGGATTGAACGCGTTCAGCACCGTCCCCTGACGGTAAGCATCATACCTCGAAGAGTATTGACAATAACCTGCGAAGTAGCGCCGGACTTGGCCTAGCTTATATAAATTATCCCGGATCACACCAAAATTCGGCATGAACGTGGATTTCATCGCTTCCATGAACAGCACATCATTGCGGCGCGCCGCTTCAATCATCTCCTTCAGCTCCCGGCTGTTGGAGGCCGCCGGCTTCTCACAAATCACATGCTTGCCGTGGTTCAGACAGATCAATGAATGCTCCGCATGCATCGAGTTGGGGCTGGCGATATAGACCGCGTCCACCTCTGCGCTTGATACCATCGCCTCCAGATCCGTATAGATCGAAGCCCCGGCATACTTGGCGGCAAAAGCCTGTCCCTTCTCCTCTGTGCGGGAATACACGGCCGTAAGCAGAAACTCCTCATTCTCAAGTCCCGCCTGCACAAAGCGGTCTGTAATCCAGTTAGTCCCTACAACCCCGAAACGAATAGTCATGAATGATCCCGTCCTTTTTCAAAATATATAGAATTTATATGTTCACGTTATACATTATCCTTCTATTTCATGCCGAAACGGTAGCGTCCTCTAAAAGGATGGCAAAGCCGTGTCCACTTGAAATGTCAGCTATACCTGCTATTTTCTCATTCCATGATAGGTATGTCCACTTATATACCGTAATTTCCGACAAATTCCGCTAGATTTCGCTTGTGAAAAAAAGCACCTGAGGATAAGCACAGAATTCACCTTCATTCGGCCAACACCTCTCAGACTATGAGACCATTGATCCAGCCGTTACCTCCTGGAATCCATGCATTAACCCCAGGCAGAATCATACCCCACAGTGGAGCCATTCTACTTCAACGAACCTTGCATTAACTCCCACCGAGCCATTCCACTCCACTAGCCTTGCATTAACTTCAACAGAGCCATTCCACTCCAACTAGCCTTGCATTAACTTTAACAGCCGAGCCTGCAATTGTACTTCGTACAATAGAATCGCGTGTAAAGCCCCCGTTTTGCCATTCTGCTGTATTTCGTACAATAAAATTAGCAGTTTGAGCCTGTAGCAGGCCTTCTCCCATAAATCTGCTGTATCAAATACAATAGAAGCGATTTTCGAGGTGTTTTGAAGACTTTCTATTGCACATAATGCAATCACCCGACTGGTGGAAGCGGGTTAGGCGCAGTGAGCGGTGAGCAATGAGCAAGCAATGAGCAGAGCGCAATGGCAGTTGAGCACTGGACACTGGGCACTGGGCACTGGACATTAGGCATTGGGCAGTTAGGCAGTTAGCGCACTGGGGCACTGAGATGTTGGACTATGACTGTGCGCAGAGCGAACATTTGGAGATAGTTGTAGTCTGTGCAATTAAAAACAGCGAATAGGAAGGATTTCATCTTCTAACTGTAGTCTGTACAACTAAATCCACCCGAATGGGCGAGAACGCAGTTATAGAGATTTTTTAATTGCACCAAATACAGCTAAACAGAAATTTAGTGGCAAATCAGGCGATTTAGTTGTACAGATTGCATTTAAGCATTTACCCACTCGCACCTTCAAAAAGGTACACAAACCCCTCAGTAAGCAATTAGTTAACATCCTTCTCACAGATTCACAACTGATGCGCTACGAGAGGACAGCGGAGCGTACTATTCAGTGTCCCACAATACGAGCGACAGCGAACAGTGCGCCCACTATCCAGTGTCCCACAATACGAGCGACAGCAAACAGCCCCCGCTCATCCCGGCGGGGGCTGTCTTCATAATGCGGACGGGCCAGTCTGGCCCCGGCTCGCTATTTTACCCGTAAAAGGCCACAAGCTGGCGCACGATCTCCGCCTTATCATGATCCACTACAACCTGATGCTGCGGCAGCTCGAACAGGGCGGCGATCGGCGCCGGGAACTCCTGCTTGATGCCGGTCAAGGCAATCGCCTCGTCGAACTTGGCCGGATGCGCTGTAGCGTAAGCAATGCTTATCTCATCCGGCGCACTGAACTTCTCGCAAGCGGCTACGCCACATGCCGTATGCGGGTCGAGCAGATAGCCGGATTCCTGCTGGTACTTGCTGATGATCTCCAGACACTGTGCGTTCTTCACGCCCAGCGCGGAGAAATCCGCCTGTACCCGGGCCAGCAGTTCGCCCTCCACCTTAATTGCGCCCTCACTCTGCAAGGCTGCCATGTACCCGGACAGCTTCTCTGCATCCTCATCCAGCAGATAATACAGATAGCGCTCAAAGTTGCTCGCCACCTGGATATCCATTGACGGGCTGTAGGTGCCCGTGAAGCTGCCCGGCTTGTATTCACCGGTAACCACGAACCGTTCGAGGATGTTGTTCTCATTGGTGGCGATGATCAGCTTGTGGATCGGCAGACCCATTTTCTGCGCCAGGTAGCCTGAGAAAATATTACCGAAGTTACCCGAAGGCACGCTGATGTTGACCTTCTTCTGATCGCTTCCCGGAAGCTGCAGATAAGCATGGAAATAATAGACCGTCTGCGCCAGAATGCGCACGAAGTTAATGGAGTTAATTGCCCGCAGGTGATACCGTCCCTTGAAGTCGAGATCGGCGAACAGCTCCTTGATAATCTTCTGGCAATCGTCGAAGTTGCCTTCTACAGACAGATTCAGCACGTTGCTGTCATCTACGGTGGTCATTTGCAGTTCCTGTACCTTGCTGACCTTGCCGTGCGGATGAAGGATACAGATCTTGATCCCTTCTTTGCCGCGCACTCCTTGAATCGCAGCCGCTCCGGTATCGCCGGAGGTAGCCCCGAGAATATGGATGATCTCACCGCGCACCTTGGCAATATAGGAATACAGCTCGCCCATGAACTGCAGCGCCACATCCTTGAAGGCAAACGTCGGCCCATGGAACAGCTCCAGCACGTATAGAGAATCGTTCACCCGGTGCAGCGGCGTAACTTCCGGAGCGCGGAAGTTGCCATAGCTGGTGTAGACCATCGAGCGCAGATCTTCATAAGGAATTTCGTCATTGGTATAGTAGGAGAAAATCTCAAGGAACAGCTCCTGAAAGCTCAGGCTTCTCCATTCCTCCAGCTTCTCCGGGGAAATCACCGGAATCTCAGCCGGCACCATCAACCCGCCGTCATCCGCCAGCCCCATCAGAACTGTATCAATAAAGCCTCTGGCCGCTACCTTGCCTCTTGTGCTTATATACTCCATACCCGTCTCATCCTCCTGAACCCCTCTTTATTTACTGTACATAGTACCACGTTTACGCGTTAAAGTCCGCTGATTCCGCACAAGTGGAAACGGCATTGCCGTCTTTTTAAAGGACGGTACCGTTTCGGCGAGAAAGATAAGGATAATTTTAGCGCGAAGCATACAAATTCCTATCTTTAGATAAAAGCTCACCAGGCCTATTTGCCCTGAAGCTCTTTCCAGACGGTTTTGTTACTGTACTTCTTCTCTGTGCTGACATCCAGGCCGAACCATTCCGGGGCAGCGAAGCCTTCCGCCTCCTCCAGCGAATCGAACTCAACCTCAAGCACCGTAAGCTCCAGCTGGGTGTAGAGATCAATCTCCACCGTAGTGTCGTTCCATACGCCTGTAATGCGGGTTTTGACCAACGGGATCGCCTTCACAGCCTCAATCATCTGGTTATACAAGCCTGCGGAAATGGAATATTCAATCTCCTGGCGGCTGATGCCCTTGCCATCCTTGAACGTATGCGTGTAAGTTACCTCACCCGTGTCCAGATCCGTGATCTTTCGCACCCGCAGCTCCTGCCCGTCCTCAATCGCAAGATAGGTCTGGTCAATACTGTGACGGGTCAGCACCTTCAGCTGTCCTTCTTCAATCAGCCGCTCCGGGTATTCCGGCAGCAGGAATTTGCGTTCAATCTCCATAGCCATGCTGTTTCTCTCCTCTGTATGCGGGCATTGTGCGAGCGTTAATGTTACATATTATTTATCATCATAGGGGCGGGCCATACGCAAGTCAACCGGAGACAACCGATTCACGGGGAAAATATTCCTATGCCTTTCCTGCTCCCGGGACATAAATGTTTTTGGCTCCCCAAGCTACGATCTCTTCAATTAACGGGACCAGCTCCTGCCCGGAGGGGGTCAGCGAATATTCGACGCGCGGAGGCACCTCATGATATTGCTCACGATGGATAATCCCGTGGTCGATAAGATCCTTGAGACAGTTCGTTAACGTGGTTCCGGTGATGCCGTTCAGCCTTCTTTTTAGCTCGTTATACCGGATCGGCCCCTCTTCGCTCAGTAAAGCAAGGATAGGCAGATTCCACTTCCCGCTGATGACATGAAAAGCAAAGGTGGCGGGGCACATCTGCGTTAAGTCGACCTCATATTTCATTGGGGATTCCTCCATCAGTATATTAAATATACCAGGTATTAAAAACAATAGTACTTGTTAATATTATTCCAGATATTATAATCATACTATAAAAAAGAAAGTGAGGTAAACAGCTATGAATACAAATCCTATGATCTGTGATCTGAAGACAGGTGTATGCGGGGTCAGCGACGAGGAGCATACGCAAATTATAGATTTCAATCCGCAGCCGCAGCCCAAAGTTACTCTCTATTATGCGACAGATCCGATCTGTTCACACTGCTGGGCCATCGAGCCTACCCTGAACCGGTTTATTCAGCAATATGGCAAGTACTTTGAACTACAGCCTCTAATGGGCGGGTTATTAGCGGGTTGGAATGGCTTTGCTGACAAGGCGAATGGAATACAGCAGCCAGCCGATGTAGCGGGGCACTGGAAGGAAGTCGGAGAGCATTACCGCATGCCTATTGACGGCACCCTATGGCTCCACAATCCGATTATGTCCTCTTATCCGCCCTCCAGAGTATTCAAGGTTATCCAGCAGAGACATCCGGGGAAGGAGCTGGCCTACTTGCGGAGCGCGAGAGAAGCCGTCTTCGTCTTCAACCGGAATATCGGGGAAGACGAGGTACTCACGGATATTGTGAATAGTCTGGGATTACCGGGCGATGACATCGTTCAGGCCGCAGGACTGGAAGCGGCACAGGAACTGCTGGAGGAGGATTTCCAGAAGGTAGCCCAGCTCGGCGTACGCGGCTTCCCGACCCTTGTCATGGTCAATGAAGAGAACCAAGGCATCAAGCTCGTCGGGTCCCGTACCCTGCAAAACTACGTGGACGCCTTGCAGCAGCTTATCCCTGAGCCTCTTGCTCCTGCTGCTCTACCGGCTATGCCGGAGCTGCTGGCCGGAGGACATCTTCTCTTCTCCAGAGAAATCGAGGCCATGTACGATATCGGGCAGGATGAGGTGGAGGCCTTCACCGCCGATGCGCTTCCTGCGCATGCTTACCGCACCCGGCAGATTCTGGGTGAGATGTTCATCGAACCGGCCTGAAGACGGCTGGGTATTCAAAAACAGCGGTCCCCCGTCATTGGAGGACCGCTGTTTGTTGGATGATACTGAATCATAATGTCCATATACCCAAGCATGATGCCCAGCTCATGGCGGACTGAGAATCCGCTATCCGGCTTAAATAGCCGATTTTCACTATCATTCGGACTCAGGGGCCCCTATTCGTGCAATTTCACCTTGAAACGGCCAGCCCGTAAGACAATAAGGTCTTCTGAGTCCGCAAGAACAGAAATCAGATTAGTTTATGAGCAAATAAGTTCATGTCAGTCCGCAAGCCGGCTGTGGGTGAGGGGAGCCACGGCTCCAGAGGTGAATCCCCGCTGCAGAGGAATCCCCGCTGCAGAGGAATCCCGGCTGCAGCGGAATCATAGTTGCGGGCAAGTCCACGGTTGCGGAAGTGTCTGCATCTGCGTGAGAGTTCTTGATTAGATATAATCCGCCATCGAGCGGATCACAAGCCCCGTCGGAGCTGCCGGAATGAAGTCGCCCCCTCCATTGCCGCTGCTTCTAAGCGAGAACTCCACCGTCTTCGGCTCGCCCGGCAGCAGATCGAAGTAATTATCGGAGAAGATGCCCTCTTCTTCTACAGTCAGATGAACCCCCCGCGCCAGCACATCGCTGCTCAGCGTGAAGCTCTGCCCGCCGCTTCCCGGTACCTCTGTCACCGTGATAACCGGCTGGCTTAGCGGAATATCCTTGGCAGCCGCGAAGTAATGCTCCTTGCGCTCCAGCACTTGCCTTGTCTCCGGTCCTTGTTCCTGCACCTGCCTTGCCTCTGTCCCCTGCTCCACGATCTGCCCGCTCTCCAGCAGCGAGGCCACCAGCAGCACACTAGCCGGCTCGCGGCCCTCCAGCACTTCGGCCAGCGGCAGCGTGAAGATCACAGCTGACGAATCCTCAGCAAGGGTTACCGGCTGCGACCACTCACGCAGCAGTACGCCGCTGATATCATGCAGCCGCAGCACCAGCTCTGCGTCCAAGGCTTCCCTCCGGTCAGACACCCCATAGACCTTGACGCTCTCCCCGTCCGTGCTGTCTACAGACAGCAGTACCTCCTGGAAGCTGCGGCGCACCGTATATTGCAGCGCCTTCCAGCGCCCGTAATAATCCATGCCCGCCCAGGAGGCTACCGGCCAGCAGTCATTCATCTGCCAGTACAGCGTGCCCATGCAATAAGGCTTGTTGCGGCGGTGGCTCTCCATAGCCATGCGGATCGCCTCGGCCTGAAGCACTTGGCTCATGTACAAGAAGCCCCGGAAATCCTTCGGCTGCGGCAGGTACATATCCATATACTCCTTAATCAGCTGATTGCCCGCTCCATTCTTCTGATGAGCCAGCATTACCTTCGATTCCAGCGCCAGCTCTGCTTCCTCTGCATAGCTCAGCACCGACTTCAGCTCCGGGAAGGACTGGAAGCCGTATTCGCTCATGAAGCGGCCCACCTTGAGATTATAGTTCTCGAACGGCTCCTTGGCGTGCCAGACGCCCCAATAGTGAACATCCCCGTCACCCTTAATTCGCGTGGCATGCTGATCCTGAGCACCGGTAAGCTCGCGCAGCGGTGAAGACGGCCAGTAGTCCATACCCGGATGGTTCGCAGCAACGGCTTCCGGCAGAATCCGGTGGAAAATCTCTTCATATGCAGCCCATAAGATCTGGCGGATCTCAGCATTCAGCTTCTCCTTCCAGCCCCAGCCCATGTACTCCTCATACTGCGACCAGGCCGAGTCAATCTCATTGTTCCCGCACCAGAGCGCGATACACGGGTGGTTACGCAATCTGCGGACATTATATACCGCTTCTGCGCGGACATTATTCAGGAACGCCTCATCCCCCGGATACATGCTGCAGGCGAACATGAAGTCCTGCCAGACCAGCAGCCCGTATTCATCACACAGCCGGTAGAATACCTCTTCTTCATAGAATCCGCCGCCCCACACCCGCAGCATATTCATATTGGATTCCACGGCCGTGGCTATCTCATGGCGGTAACGTTCTTCCGTAACCTCTGTAATGAAGCTGTCGTTCGGGATATGATTGGCACCCTTGGCGAAGACCGGCACCCCGTTCAGCTCAAAATGGAACGACGCCCCCTGCGCATCCGGCTTACGCACCAGCTTCATTTCCCGAAGCCCCGTCGTTGCCTCCGATACTGCTACAACCTGCGCTTCTTGCAGCAGCTCTGCACGGAAATGGTACAGCTCCGGCGTGCCCAGGCCGTTGCACCACCACAGGCGCGGGCGGTCAATCACCAGTTCAAGCTCTATCGACTGCTTGCCCGGAACGAGCGTAACCGCCTTCATCCATTCCTGCCCTTCAGTGCTCACGCGCAGCATTCCGTTCCATGCTTCCGGTGCATCCGCTTCAATCACGGCCGTCAGCCGGGCCTCCTGCTCATTCACTGCATGCTGGCGAATGTACAGATCCTCAATCGCCGCAACGTTACGGCCCGTCAGCATAGCTTCCCGCCAGATTCCGCTGGTCAGAAATCGCGGGCCCCAGTCCCAGCCGTAATGATACGGCGCTTTGCGGGCAAATACACTGATCCGCTGCTCCTGAAGACCACCTAACTCAGACTGGTCATTCGGCGCAGGCAGCGCGTAGCCCAGCGCCGCCAGCTTCGGCAGATCCTCAGTCACCACCGAGCGGAAGACGATGTGGAGCTCATTCTTACCTGTCCGCAGCAGCCCCTTCACATTCACGGTCCAGGACAGGAACATATTGTCTGCGGACAAGGCATGCACCCCGTTCACATACACATCGGCATACGTATCCAGCCCGGCGAACACCAGCTCAGTTACCGCCAGCGTCTGCCATGCCTCTTCTAATACAAATCCGGTTCTGTATTCCCAGTCCTTTTTATCAATCCATTGCAGCTCATGTTCATTCGTTCCATAGAAGGGCTGATCGATAACGCCATTGCGCAGCAGATCCGTATGCACCGTTCCCGGTACCACAGCCGTAAGCCATTCATCATCTCCGCAGGCTCTGAACTCCCAGTTCGACAGGTCGATTTGTAGTTGTTTCATAGTTCCTCCTATACTGTTTTTGCGCATTTCGGCGCTTAGCTACCCTAATTATATTTTGTTATAATAATGTTAGCAATAACAATATTCAAGGTAGCTACAATACAAACAAAACAAACATCTCATCGAACCCCTCAAACACATGCCCCCCTATATTAAGCCCCAGTCACCAATGTATCATTTGTTATTTTTGTTATCTTCCCCTGCGCTTACTTCTGCTTACTTCTGCTTATGCTGCTCTTCATGCTCCTTAATCACCTGCTCCGTCCCGAGCAGAATCAGCCTCAGTCCGAATTCAAAGGCCCCGTCAGTCCCCAGCAGCTCGAACAGTCCGTTCTTGAACATCCTGCGGAACAACCCAACCTCCTTATCGCTCATCGATTCCATCAGGCGAAGCAGTTCCTCACCCGGAGGCTCCTGTTGTTCCTTAGCCATCATAGCGACATTTCGCTCATGCTCATAATCGTCCAGCACGAAGAAGAACACGAAGTTCACCAGTGTTGTGACCACCTGCACCTTCTGCGCCTCCTCAAGCGGCGTGGATTCCACGCAGTGCAGCATCCGGTTGTTGAACCGGATAATGTCCGGCTCGTGGGGCAGTGTCATCATCATAAGTTGGGTGGAACAGGAATACCGGCTGAGCACGCTCCGTACCGTTACCGCAAATCCTGTCAATTGTTCCTTCCAGTCGCCCTCCGGGCGGTGCTCCTCCAGGATGACTCTGGAGATGTGGTTGGACAGCCGCTGGTAGAGGTTCTGCTTGCTCTTGAAATACCAATACAGCGAGGGAGCCTGAATGCCCAGCCGTTCCGCCAGCCGCCGCATGCTGAATTTCTCGATGCCCCCCTCCTTAAGAAGCTCCCATGAAGCTTCCAGAATCCGGTCCTCCGAGATTTGAGGTTGTGCTTTTTTCATCGTTATCCGCCCTTTTATCTAACAGTGTAAGTTTATGCTTTACAGTCTCTTAGGTTCATGATATCATCTAACACTGTAAGGTTCAATCTAACGCCGTTAGATTGACAAAAATCAGTGAAAGAAGTGATCCCTAATGGATACCGAAAACCTTTATTATTTTGAAAAAGCACCTATCACCAAAGCTGTCGCCCATTTCGCCGTGCCCATGATGTTAGGCACCTCCATGAATGTCATCTATTCGATTCTGAATGCCTATTTCCTGGGCACTCTCCACAATACGGCCATGCTGACCGCACTCGCCCTGACCTTACCGCTGTTCGCCATCATTATGGCACTGGGCAATCTGGTGGGGATCGGCAGCGGCACCTACATCTCGCGGCTGCTTGGCGAGCACAAATATGATGAAGTCAAGCAAGTGTCCTCCTTCGCCTTTTACAGCAGTCTCTTGCTTGGCCTCCTCGTGATGGCCGCAGGTCTACCGCTGATCGGCCCGATCCTTCACAGTCTGGGGGCAACGCCGGATTCCTATGGATTCACGAAGGATTATGTCACAGTCATGCTGATTGGCGCGCCGTTTGTTGTGTTGTTCTTTACGCTGGAGAATATGGTCCGCTCCGAGGGTGCAGCCATCGTGTCCATGATCGGGATGATGCTCAGCGTGGTGGTTAATATCCTGCTCGATGCTCTGGTCATCTTCGTGCTCCACTGGGGTGTAATTGGCGTAGCGTCGGCAACGGTTGTTGCCAACATGGTTGCGAGTGCCTACTACGCCTTCCATATGGGCTACAAAAGCCAATTCCTGGCGATCTCCTTCAAATGGTTCAAGGCCACCAAGGATATTCTCAGCAATGTGTTCAAAATCGGCGTTCCGGTCTTTATCATGAGTGTCTTTCTGGGAGCCATGTCGCTGATCTTCAACCTGTTCCTGATCGAATATGGAGATTCGGCTGTAGCCGCTTACGGGATATCCTCAAGATTGCTGCAATTTCCCGAGTTTATTCTGATGGGATTGTGCGAGGGAGTGGTGCCGCTCATTGCCTTCTCATTCACAGCGGATAAGCTGCGCATGAAGCATACCATCGGATTCACGGTAAAAGCGATGGCCGCCATGGCTGCCGTATTCGGCATCATCGTCTATCTGATATCCGACCATCTGATCGGTCTGTTCACCCAGGACCCGCAAATGATTCAAATGGGCAGCTACATTCTGCATGTCACCTTCTTGTCCTTATTCATTTCAGGGCTGACCACCTTGTTCATGGGGATCTTCCAAGCTACCGCGCAGGGAACAGCCGCGTTCGTAATGTCGATTATTCAAGGGGTCACCCTGATTCCTGTGCTCTTCTTCGCCAACCAGACGAATGGCTTCCATGGAGTGGTGTGGTCGCTGGTCATTGCCGATGCCGCTGCCTTCCTGGTCGGTGCCGCCATGCTGTACGCCCTACGGCACAAGCTACAGCCCGAACTAGAGAGTCTGGTACATTAAGTAAACCTAAGCAGTCTCTGAGAAACACAAGCAGCCGCAGGGAGGCCCTTCCTGCGGCTGCTTTATGCTTTTATGTTACTATGAAGGTTGTAACGCATTCCATCTGCAGAAGGAGTCTGATCCGCTTGCACGCACCACTCCATACTAACCACGACTCTCAGGACCTCGAGGTCTACGATACAACCGAGCTATATGGTGAAACCGGACGGTTCCGGGTTCTGCAATTCTCAGGGGAAGCTGTTCAAGGCGCAATGGATCTGGACCATCCGCGCCGGGTGATCTTCGAGTATCCCCGGGCGATGATCCATCTGATGGAAGCGGGTAATCCTTATTTCGAGCATGTCTTCCTGATCGGACACGGGATTGGGACGATTGCCGGTTATTTCGCCGAGAAGCAGTTTACGGTGGCTGAGGTGAACACGAAGGTAGTGGAGTACAGCAGAACCCGCTTTGGCTACACGCAGGATAACATCCTGATCGGTGACGGCCGCAGCCTGCTGGAAGCCGCCCCGGACCAGGGCCATGACTACATCCTGCTTGATGCCTTCACCGCTGCCGGGACACCGCCCCATTTCACCACGCTGGAGTTCTTCCGCCTTACCCGCGCCAAGCTGAACAGACACGGCCAGATCATCATGAATCTGATGGGCCGCAGCGGTAATGACCGCTTCATCAGTGCCATCCATACCACACTTCGTGAAGTGTATCCCTACACCCGATCCTTCGCCCTCCCGGCAGAAGGTGCGGCGGACCTCCGTAATATTATATTGGTTGGCAGCAACCGGCCAATCCCCTGCCAGTCCCGCCACATGGCCGGCTTCAGAGAGATCACGCCCGGGCCGGGGTATGTGATCCGGGATTAGGCCCTGCTTCGCTGCCAATATCCATGCAGATCATGCAAACATCATCCGGCATTTCCAGACCGGACAGATTATTCTCTCTACCGGATTCAAGCAGTTTGTCCAGCAGTACAGCAATCGGCTCATGTCTAGTATCATTCATTACTTGTACTACTCCTTCAACCTGTTCCTTCAACATATAACCAGGCTTCTCGATCAAACCGTCAGTATACAATAGTATTCTGGACTTCCCTGTAAATTGGATAGTCTGCTTTTTTGCATTTAAGTGGGGAATAATGCCGACTGGAAGACAGGAGGATTTCAAATGGAACACTTCTCCGCTGTCATCCATAAGCATACCGCTGGGATGGCCCGCGTTGATATATTCGATTGAACTCGTCTCTGTGTCCACGATCAAATATATGGCTGTGAAATAGAAATTGGCTGTTTCCTTTGACTCGCTAAACAGCTTGTTCATATGATTGTTTAAATCTGTAATCACTTCTTCCGTACTTATACTGCCCTGAATAATCCCTCTAAGAAGAGAACGTATAGACATACATACGAGTGCTGAAGAAACACCGTGTCCCATAACATCCATAATCAGAATACCGTACCGATGTTCACTTATACGGTACCAGGCATACATATCACCTCCAAGGTTCTGCGAAGGTATGTATCTGGCGTCAATTAAAAATAATGGCGTGCTCACCGGTCGACTGAGTACGCTCTTCTGCACCTGTCTGGCCAGTTCCAGATCAACTTGAATATTTTTCTCAATCAGTTTTTTATGGGTAATATCCAGTACCACTCCATTCACGATAACTGAATCACCCTTTGCAGTATAAAAGGGGAATAACCGGCTTTCAACCCATCGGATTTCCCCACTTGAATGGACAATACGATATTCCAGATTCGTAGTATAGGTTTCCCCGTCTGCAGCAGCAGCCATTCTGGCACTAACCATATCCTTGTCCTTATCATAAATCTGCGCCGACCATAAATGGGGGTATCGGTAATACTCCTCTGGAGTATAGCCGAATGTCCTTTCGCATGCTTGAGAGATGGTAAGTAGTTTATCTTGAGTCACATCATATGACCACAGTATAATATCAATACTCTCCAAAATAGTATTCAGCTGCGCCTGTACTACCTTCAGCTTTTCCTGCATTCTTTCAAATTCTGTAATATCCTTAGCAAAACCGATAACTCCCCGGATCACTCCTTCTGCCATAAGAGCGACACTCGATATATCAAAGATTTGAATCTCTCCGCTCTTATTAATCAATTGCAATTTTCGTGAAGTGGAAAGTATGCTTCCATTCATAATATTCCTAAAGGTCTGCCTAATTATCGGCACATCCTCCGGAAGGAGTAACTTGATAAACGGAGTACTCTTAATCTCTGCCTCTGAATATCCGAGGTTATCCAGAAGATTAGGGCTTACACTAATGATTAATTCATTGAGATCCACCACGTAAATTCCTGCATTGTTATACAAAAATAACGATTCATACCGCTGCTCACTGTCCCTTAGCTTCTTTGTACTCCCTTCATGCTGCCTGTGTAAGAGAATTAGTGAAGTCAGAATAACACATTGGCTCACAAAGCCGACAATAAAATCATAACTAAACCCTTTATTTACAAATAAAAGATTATACAAATTCAAGACAACTATTATGAAGAGAATCAGAAGAAATCTGTTTTTGACACACCATTCTCTGAGCGGGTATAACCATCTAGTGTTCATGTCACTCTCCTTTTCTTAGTCATGTAAAGCGTTACATAGGCATCTTCAGAGATTAACCTTACTTCATCCATAATTCCGTGAATGAGCATCATTCCCCTGCCATGCAATCCAAAAGGGGAGACCTGTTCATGATGTAATTCAAAGGATCCGCCACTCTGACAAACTTTAATCTCCATGATATCCGATTCGACCAGCCAAGAAACTCTGAACCTGCATATGTCTGAAGAACTTCCATGCTCAAATGCATTCATACATGCCTCTTCGGTTACCAACTGCAGCAGGATGGATTCATGCTCTGAGAAGCCTGAAATTTGCGCTATTTTCCTAGTAGTTTTTATGGCAAGAACTATATCATCGCGGTTATAAATAACGAGAATTTGACCATATGTTTTATCTGAGAGGTTGTTCATTTTAACCCGCCATTTAAATAGTCATAAGCATCATTAAGTTCCGTGAATATCTTCATGAAAGTACTGAAGTGAACAATTTCAAGTATTTCACCTACGGTAGGTTGTACACCTGCAATAACCAGTTCCTTGCCGGTACGACCTGCAGTCAGTACAGCATCAGCTATAACTCCAAGTGCAGCGCTGTTCAGGTAGGCTACATCTGTCAACTCAAGGATAAGACCTCTCGATTCACATTCTAAAAGCCTCTGGATGGTCCTGTGGAACTCTTCTACATTCTTAAGGGTTATATCTTTATTCCATTTCAACAGTTGTATCTTCTCGTGTAAAGAGTTCTCCATTAATCTATCCTACCTCTTTTCTCTTAGGCTCCAGATTTAACAGCTTTTCTAAATTCAATAAATGAATAAACTGCTGATCATTTTTATAAATGGCATCCAGCATTTCGGAATTCCGCATTACCTGATCCGGTGCCTCGTCCAAATGAGCCTTGGGAAGCAGACGAACCTCCGAAACCTCATCAACCAGAAGGCCTATCTCATGACCTGAGACTTCACAGATCAGAATCCGGGAGCTGGCAGAGTGGTCGTGAGCACTCATACCTAACCGGAGACATATATCATATACCGGAAACAATAATCCTCGTAGATTAATCATCCCCAGAACATGAGGAGGCGCTGAAACAAGCTGATGAATTTCCGGTACAGGCACAATTTCTTTCATCTTCCGGATCGGAATGGCAAAATCCATTGCCGACATCTTGAAGGTTACGTATTTCCCGGTTTCGTCATAAGGCTGTTTGCCTTCAGCCTCTTCTGGCAGAACCCTATCATAGGAAGATCCTGCTTCACGAGCAATAGAACCTACATCCAGGATATGCGCTACATGGCCGTCTCCAAGAATAGTTGAACCCGCGATATAAGAAACGTTGCCGATATAATTCCCCAGTGATTTGATCACGATCTCCTGGTTGCCAATGGTCTGGTCCACGACCAGACATACACGTTTATCTGCTAATCCGACAATTACAACAAATAGACGCTCCTTACTTGCACCCGGCTCCTCCTGCACCTGCAGCTTGCGGTGCAGACGGACAAGGGGCAACACCTGATTACGGAATTCACATACTTCTTTCCCTTGTACTGTGAGAATATCAGCGGTTCTCAGCCTAAAAATTTCAATAACATTAACTAACGGAACCGCAAAGGTGCTGCTCCCCAGCTTAATGAGCAGGGAGCGGATAATCGCCAGGGTCAGGGGGACTTTTATTGTAAACACCGTTCCTTCATTAGGTGTCGTTTCAATATCAATGACACCATTCAATTTCTCAATATGCGATTTCACAATATCCATTCCAACCCCGCGGCCGGATAAATCTGAAACCTGCTGTGCTGTAGATACCCCTGAACGGAAAATTAACAGCACCAGCTCTTTTTCACTCATGCGGGCAACCTCTTCAGCCGTAGCAAATCCTTTACGAACCGCCATTTCCTTTACTTTTTGGGCATCTATTCCCCGGCCGTCATCGGCAACGGTTATCACGACCATATTTCCTTGATGACTTGCCCGGAGTACTATGATACCTTTGCGAGATTTGCCCTTGGCTGCACGTTCTTCTGGACCCTCCAACCCGTGATCGGCAGAATTGCGCAGAATATGAATGAGCGGGTCGCTAATTTCCTCTATCAGGGTCCGGTCCAGCTCCGTCTCTTTGCCTTCGATGATGAGTTCAATACTTTTATCCGACTTTTGTGCCAGGTCTCGAATCATCCGCGGAAAGCGGCCGAATAAATGCTCTATCGGCAGCATCCGCGTTTTCATCATGCCATCTTGAAGATCGGAAATAACCATATTCAAATGATTGGCAATGTCATTCAGCAGATTGATATCGACATTGTTTTTGAACTGCTCGCTTAATTTCGCCCGTATACTGTGCAGTCTCGTATTATCAATGATCAACTCACCCACCAGATTGAGCAATCCCTCCAGCCGCTCCACATCAACACGGACCGTCTGTGCTACCTGTACCTTACTTTCGGGGGCCCTTGTGGATTCTTTAGTTTTGGCCGTCTCCTTTAGCAGATTATTAGATTCTTCTACCTTAGGCACAACTACTCCTTCTACAAAGGTATCCAGATTTAAATTTGTAATGTATTCCATACGCACTGAGTCAATCTGAGAGATTTGATTCAGACTGGCAATAATGTCCTCCTGCATTTGTCTGGTAATCAGAATATATACAATAGTTCCGGAAAAAGATGTATCCTTTTCGATCAATTCCAATGCCGGAAAGCAAACAGCAATTTCCCCCTGCTCCTTCAGATTGATCTCCGCCAGCTTAGCGCGTACATATTTCATGGACTCCTCTTCAGCCAACTGAACATGAATTGCCATTACCTCTGATCCGTTATCCAAAGCAGCTTGAATTTGTTTTCTCCGTGCATCGTCAAAAACAATATGCAGGGGAGGAGGTGCAGCTTTTCTCTCTTCAGCCTCACGTTTTGTGCTTTCGGCTGCAGCGGGAACCCGGACTTCTTCCAACCGGCGTATCAGCTCCGAAGTGTCCCCCTCTTCCAACATCCCGCCCAGAATGGACTGGCGAAGCTGCTTAATGAAATCAATACAGTCAAACATGATGTGCAGTAGTTCGGGAGATACCTCCAGTTGGCCGCCACGGATCAGATCAAAGACACTTTCCATCTGGTGTGTCAATCCGTTAAGCTGCTTAAATCCCATTACCGCCGAGGATCCCTTCAAGGTATGTGCAGCCCTGAAAATATTTTGTATGACAATCTCCTGACAACCCGCACTCTCGAGCACCAAGAGGTACTCATCCAAGCATTGAAGCTGCTCTTGCATTTCATCCAGAAACACTCCCAAATATGCGGAATTATTCTGATAATCATTCATTTTCTTCGCTCTCCTTTGTGCGTTACCCTTCACCGAACAACCGCTCGATATTCAGAATACTAATTAAACCTTCAGAGCTTTTCCCGATCCCATCCATATACTGGGCACCGTCTATTTCATGGGATTCCAAAGGAGACTCAATTTCCTGGAAAGAAGTCACCTTCTCTACAGCATCCACAATAATGCCCATAGCCTCGTGTTTATACCGCACTACAATAATTCGTGATTGTATCCCTGCAGCAGTCTCGGGAATACCAAATCTTCTGCACATACTGATCACCGGTACAATCTTGCCACGCAGATTAATAACTCCTTCAATGAAGCTCTTACTATTAGGTACCCCCGTGATATGCTCCATTTTTATTATTTCATCAATATCCCGGATATTAAAGGCATGCTTCTCACTTCCCAGCCTGGATACGATATATTGGTCAGAATCTGCTGTTAGCATGACTTTCCCTCCTTACAGCTTGAAGGCTGCTACTGCGCCATTCAGCTCATCAGCCAGTGTAGCAAGCATTTGTGAGGAAGCAGCTGTTTCCTGTGCCGCTGCTGCCGATTGCTGGCTTCCTGCTGCTACTGCCCCAATAGATACGAGCACCTCACTCGTTTGCGCCGCCTGTTCCTCACAAGCCGCCGCAATACCTGTAATTTGCTGGGTCGTCTCATTTACACGGGATGCTATGCCCTGGATTAAGCCTTCCGTCTGGTCTGACAAGGCCGAGACCTCGTTTACAGCCTGTACACTTAGTACCGTATTCTTTTGCATTCCCCGGATGATATAGGCGATTTGTTTGGTGGCCTCACTGCTTCGTTCCGCCAGCTTACGGACCTCATCGGCAACAACGGCGAAGCCCCTTCCCTGCTCTCCCGCACGCGCCGCTTCTATTGCTGCATTTAAGGCGAGCAGATTGGTCTGCTCGGCGATCTCATCAATTACTTCAATAATCTCACCGATTTTTTGGGAGTCCTGCTCTAGCAGCTCCATCTTCTCCGACAAGTTATTCATGCCCAGACTGGAATTCCTTACAGCGATACTTCCCTCCTCGGCCCCTTGACGAGTCAGCATGGACAGCTCCGACACCTGCTCAGCATTCCTTGCAACCTCATCGATGCCTCTGAGCAGATCCTGAATCAGATGGTTGATGTTCTGGGCAGCCTGGGCCTGTGACTGACTGCCGCCGGCGATTTGTTCGGTAGTTGCTGATATCTCCTCGGAAGAAGCAGCTAAGTTCTGGGCAGATTCTGCGGTATTGCCGATTAATCCTCTTAAATTAGATATCATTTCATTTGCTGCCGCTGCAAGCTTGCTGAATTCATCACGGCTTTTAATCGAAATCTGTTCCCTGAGATCGCCGTCTGCCATCTTCATCATTACAGCCAGAAGTTTGGATACGGGTCCCACAATTCCTTGAGAGATCATTAAAGCCAGTGTGACAGCAATTGCAGCCGCCAGAAAAGCAAAGATAAGGATGGTAGTTCTTCCGGAATTATAGCTGCTTTCAGTGGCTTCAATAGTGTTATTTGCTCCTGTTACTACATCTTTGACTGCCAGATTTGCTGTATCCAGCGCCAATTGCAAATCAGGGACTGAATCAAGCATGGTCTGATAGGCATTAACGTTATCATTTTTCGTTCCCATTTCAATAACGTCCGGAACAATTGCATTATACTTCTCCACACTCTGCTTGATGATTTCCAGCGATGATTTTTGGTCAGCGCTCAGTGCAAGCTCTGCATAAGCCTTGATTGTTGAAGCAATATTATCCTGGTCTTCTTGAATGGCTGCACGTATTTCACTGAATTCTGCAACACGCGTTTCCAGTACGATTTTCATCAAATCGCCACGGAGTTTATAAAGATTCGTTTGTATACTCTCCATATTGACTAATGTCGGGAGATTATAATTACGCATTTCCACTGAATTGCTGTTCATTTGCTCCATCTTTACAATTGATAAGCCACTGATCACAAGAAGCATAGCTATAACACCCAAAAAACTTCCCAATAATTTAGTGCGGATGTTTAATTTCACATGAAACACTCCTTTAAGTAAATTCTTTTAATTGCAAATTGCATTTTTACCAATTTATCCTTTGTTATGCCTCTGCTCCAAACGGTTGAATATGTGAAATATTTCTCTTACATCATCATCGAACTAGGCCCTTGTGCCTATCATCACTAGTTCCTGTTCTTCGACAGTGTATCCCTGTTCTCTATAGGAATTTTCTCCCTCCCCTTCAGCAAAAAAAAAGCAACGAACACGAATTATACGGGTTCATTGCTTTTTCATATTATAGGTTAGGGATGAATTATACATTTGAGAAATCGCCTGGGCCCGGCCGTTGACACCCAGCTTCTCGTATATTTTAGTGATATGATTCTTAACGGTATGGGTACTGATATAGAGCTTCTCAGCAATTTCCTTATTGTTTAGCCCCTGTAAGACAAGTTGCAGAGTTTCCTCTTCCCTCGAAGTCAGATTGCCTTTGCTGACAAGTGGAGAAAGAGGTGCTGGCGATGCAGACAATGCGGACAAATAATGTTCAACGGTTCGCAGGGATGGGTCATTTATAGGAATAGGAAGGGATTCCCTCCACCCCTGCTCTCCTCGTTCGATATACCAGAGAACCATCAGCAGCGCTTTTCCCAGGAATGAATAGGACCTGCTTCTTCTTGCTTCATTCTCTCCAGTCTGGCCTGATCTGTAGCTCTGCAATTGACGCAGTAAACCTATAGCAGGGATGTCCCCGACATAACCTGCTAACAGTTCCGGATCATAATCAGCGAGCAGACTTGCCTGAGCCATACATTCCAATTCTTCAGCAGAACGGTCCAACTCTATTAGCAAACCACGTGTAAGCGCATTCACTTGGATTCCTTTGTTATACGCTTCGGGCTTCCACATTAACAACATATCATGCAATATGTTTATAATATTCTGTTTATCGACCGGAACCTCTGTTGCAGCTCCCAGAAGCTTTGTGACTATTAATGTATTGATTGCCTGTAAAAATATTGTAAACTCCTTATTCTGGGCTTCGTTTTGAAATTGGACCGTGAACACCCCAAGCAATCTTTGTTCGGCGGCCACTGGGAATTCAACCAGGCTTCTTCCTTTCCAATCCCGTTGTACAGGTCTGCCAAGCGTATTCAATGATGGCATCCCGCCGCCAAAATAGGTTGTTTCAATATCGGCTGCATAATCATTGTACAGCTCACTAGGAGCAGTGGAAGCCGTATATATTTGCATGCCCTTCTCACCCGGCAGATGCAATAACAGACAAACAAAAGAACTGCCGACCTGCTGCTGGACGGTCTCCATGAATATTTGCAGGAAGTTCTCCCTGCCTTCGACTGACACAATGGTCCGGGAGATTTCCACGAAGGCCTCAATCCGCATTCTTCTCCGTTCATAGGTTGCTTCATTATCCAAGTGATATATAGAAGAAGAGAGTTGCTGAGCCAGCAGCATGCCCAGATCCGCCTGCTCTTCTGATAATTCTTGCCTTAACGAATCTCCGCCAAACAACAGCCCGAACAGCCTATTCTTATACTTAACCGGGTAACAGATAATAACTTTAGGCTTAATTCCCTTTGACGTAAAAAAAGAAATCCGCGGATCCCGGTCTGATTTCTCCCAATACCCCATCTGCTTGGAGAGCCCTACCTGCCCCAAAAAACCTTCACCCAAAAAAAACGAAGCTCCCATTAAAGGATTATCGATATGAATTCCGGTTGTTTCAATTACGGTATATTGTTCATCATTGGATAGGTTACTGGCATATCCAGCAAATTCAAGTCCCATTACACGTACAAAGATATCAAGTACCCCTTGCATCCAAACCGGGCTTGCCGAATCCATCAGATTTACAAGATTCAACAACTGCAGATTATTCAAAGCTTTATTGTCTTCCTGCTCATGCTCGAGTAAAGCCGTCACGGCACCTGCAAGGGAGTCTAACTGATTAAGGAGATTCTCAACATATTGTTTGTTGTATGCTGCTACACCATCGAGGGCGCGGGTCCAGTCCTGCCATTTATCCGAAGGGAGCGTTTCATATATTCTGGCGGCAATCAATTCTTTGATGCTTCTATCTATCATAACCCCTGCAATAATATAATACGGTGGTCTTCCTCTGGTTGTAATGGGGGCAACCAGAAGCTTAAACCCTGTAATCGTTTCGTATACAATTGGCTTTGGTATGCCCTGTACTTTGCCCATAATTTTCACAATGCTATCTTCAAGGGAATTACTCTGGAAATCTAATAATAAGCCCACCATATCAGTCATTCCTGAAGGCTCTGTTAAGCGTTCGTCCTGTTGATTGGTAATCATAACCGTCAATCCGCATAAAGAAGAGTAAGCATCCTGCAGAATCTGCAAATTTAACTTCAGCTTGTTCTTCATCATACATTCCTCATTTCCCACCTACTGTCTGCATGTAGAAATTCGCTGTATTATGACTTTTCTCCTGCATGACCAATATATAAAATTACAAAACAAAGAGACATCACACACAATATACATATCCAAATGCACAAAAATGCAATTCCAATCCTACTCCGGGCCCTAAGGTGTTTGCATATTTCTACAGGGCTTCCGCAGCTGAAGCATAAGCGCAAGCCCCGTACGTACGGCATATAGCTTAAGCCTTCAGCTGTTCCAGAATCTGCGGGTCCTTGATCTTCGTATCATCGGCCAGCAGCACGACCTTGGAGAGTACCTCCGCTGTGCGCGGGTCCTCGTCCAGGAACGGCAGGAACAGCCGGCCCCGGTGCTGCGAATGCACCGGGATAATCGACAGGGCGCCTGCGGCCTGCTTGTACGCCTGACCGCTGCCCAGATGCACTGCATACTCGCCCAGCGTACCGTCTATACGCGCATAATTGCCATCCAGCCGGACGTTCCCAATCTTCAGCAGACGCAGCGACTCGCTGACGATCACCCGGCGCATCTCTACAGTCGTCAGGCTCGCTTCCGGATCGACGCCGCCGACATGGGCCACGCTGACGACAAGATCCACATCCCGCATAACCTCCGAGAACAACATGGGCGGCACCTGATCCAGCGGCACGCCCTTGTACGTCTTCCGGTCGAAGAACTGCACCGTCTCCAGTGTCGGCGCCTCAGTGTCCGCCGGCGAGAACCAGTCCGCCATGGCATAGAGCCGGACGATCAGGTTCTCGGCATAGAACACCTTCTGCAGCCCTTCCTCATAGCTGACCGTCCACTGCCGCCCCTTCAGGAGGGCGACCGTCTTGCTCGGCTGCACCTGATGGCCCGCATAACGGCGGGACAACACGCCATGGGCCAGTTCATCCTCATTCGGCAGATACAGCTCGCGGAAGACCTGCTTGAACGGCTGGCGGAGCTGACGGTCGAACAGATCCTTCTGATACAGGCTCCATTGTCCACTGCGGTATAGATCCAGCGGATGGGCAATCCGCAGCGCCGTCTCCCCGCTCAGTGCCGTAGATTCGCCCGCAGGACTGACCAGTGCCCCCTGATCCGCATCGTAATACCCCAGAGCATCGCCGCTCATCAGCACCAGCTTGCTAATCAGCGGAGCCAGCACCGGGTTCCGGCTCAGCCCGGCAACCTCTGCCGGTGTGAAGCTGCTGCCGGACTCCATCGACCGCTCCAGCTCGGCCCGGGCGCGCCGGAATTGTCCGGTTAGCTCGCTCTTGGCCTCCTTCAGCGCTTCGATCCACTCATGCTTCTTGAAGCGTGCGGGCACCGACTTCAATGCCTTCCCCTTGCTGGTCACTGCATAATCGCTTTGCCCTTCTTCATCGATACTAAGCGAGACGAAGGTCTCTTCGTCCAGCTCATAAGGCTCGAAGTACGCAGCATAATCATCCAGCTTGCGCGCCTCCATATCCCAGATCAGGCGGGTGACATCGGCATATCCGGCATTGCGAGCCAGGTTGCCCAGGGCAATCTGTGCGGCCTGGCCTTCGCTGGCGCGGCGTTGTGCGCCGAACTTCTTGCTCTCCGCCAGGAAGCGCTGGATGAACTCATAACGCATGCGGATATCCTGTTCGCGG
The DNA here is from genome assembly GCF_000517865.1 of Paenibacillus sp. FSL R7-269. Taxonomy (NCBI): domain Bacteria; kingdom Bacillati; phylum Bacillota; class Bacilli; order Caryophanales; family Paenibacillaceae; genus Paenibacillus; species Paenibacillus sp. FSL R7-269. Next base: position 13,104 of record NZ_ASPS01000140.1, on the reverse strand, counting down.
TCTTCTCCCAGCGGAATCAGGCTATAGCTGAGCAGATGATCCTTGCCCCGCTTCTGCTCTACAGACTGCTTCATCTCTTCCAGGTTCAGCTTGCCGAGCGTGGCGTCGGCGAACAGCTGGGAACGGCGGTGGTTCGCACCGGCAGAGATGTATTTGGCACAGTCATAGAGCAGCTCGAACCGCTCTTGTCCAATCTCCTTATAGGCTGACTGGAACCAGTTCACATCGAAGGCGCCGTCGTTGAACTCCTGCGGCGTGATCGGCGAGTAATGCGCCACCACCGTCTCCTTTTCGGCCGAGAAGCTCTCGTTAATGTGGGCATGGAAGTACCAGGCGGCACTGCGCAGCCCTTCCCAGCCAAGGTACTCGGCAATAATCTCGATCCACTGCGGGGCGTACATAGCGGCTTCCAGCAGCTTTTGATCAGTGAGCTTGTATTCCTGCAGCAAGGCCTTCAGCCGCTCCGCATTATCGCCCTCGCGCGGATAACATACCTTAAGCAGATGGCTGAAGGATTCCTTCTTCGTAATATTGTTGCCGTACCCGTACACGTAGCCGCGCACGAAGGTATCCTTATTCAGCCCGGACAGGATGCGGATACAGTACTCCAGCCCCTCGATCCGTTGCAGCCCCATCGTCATGCCGGTCACCTCGGTCGGCAGATCGCCGCGCCCCAGCTCAATGGCCAGCAGACGGTCAATAATCCGTGCACGCAGCGCAACCATCTGCGGACTGTCTTCAATCCAATCGTACCTGCGCGAGCTGATCCAGCTCATATGGTTGCGTGCATCCGTACTCAGCAGCAGTTCCTTAAGCAGCGTCTCTTCGCCAATGATCCCATCGTTGAAGGCCTGGACATAATGCTTCAGCCCGATAATGCTGGACCGTTCTCCGTCCCCGCTGATGCCCTCGAATCTGTAGCAGGTACGGAACATCTCCTTGAACTCCTCTGTTCCGTCCCACAGCTTCTGCACCATATCGATCCACGGATCTGCCAACACAGACAGGAAAGGCCAGTCCACAGCAAGCTTCTCCTCCGGGAACGCGGCCAGCAGCGCATTCACCGCACCATCGGCAAGACGGAAGCCCTCAGGGCTCTTATGGTCCGCGCGGAACGCATCCAGCAGCGACTCCACCTGCCATCTGTACTTCAGCTTGTCCACCAGCTTCATCACAGCCTCGGTCTGCTCCAGCGGGTAGATCTTAGCTGCGAACTCCTTACGCCAGCCGGACAGCAGCTTCTGCTTGCTGAGTTCGTTATCATCGATCCCTAAGGTATCGTAGCCGTCATAGTTCTCCAGGGTCTCATCCAGCTCCTCCAGGCTGATATAGAAGTTCAGCTCTATCAGATCCCGGGCGCTCCAGCCGCTCTTATCCCAATATTCAGCCCATACCTCATGCAGCGGGTACTGCTCAAGGGCGGATTTGACGGTCTCCTCATCGTTAATTAAGTACCCCTGCAGCGGTCTGAGGTTGGTCCCGATCAGCAGCGTATCCTTGTATCCGCTGTAGTATTCAACTTCATACTCCACATCGCGGTGCTTGTGGATCGTGTTGTCCAGTCCCTTAAGGAACGTATTGATCTGCTCCAAGGACAGCTTGAACACCTGATCCCAGGCGAACCCGTCAAGCACCGGCCCCTGCGTCAGCCACTTCTCAGACTGCTTGGGATCGAACATGCCGAAGCCGTTCGCCTTCGTGTACTCGTTCTTCCGGCTCAGCCTGGCGATCAGCTCACGCTCCTGGTCAGACGGCTTCACCAGTTCATCCGCCAGCGGCCGCACCGCTTCAAACAGCGCCTGCCGCTCTTCATCCTCGAACAGCACCGTCATAATCTCCAGTCCCGCCTGCCGCTGCAGGGCATTCTTGCCCTGCACCAGTCTGCGGACGGAGTCCTTCAGCGCTTCATCCGGCTGATTCAGCAGCATCCGGGTCACGCTCTGCCGAAGCGTACCCGTCTTGAGCTTCAGCAGCCCTTCGGCCATCAGCAGCTCATCCTCTGCCAGCGTCAGCTCCTGCGCCAGGTCCAGCGCCAGTTCCCGGTTCTTTATGCTCTTGTCAGAGAGGCTGACGAAGATGAATTCGCGCTGTACGGTATCCTCCGTATGCTGCACGAAGTAATTCAGCAGCTCCCCCCGTATGTCCGTGCTGAGCTTGTCCTTCAGCGCCAGCAATTCATTGACCCAGGCCGGGTCCATATCATAGGAGATCAGATAGAGCATCTTCTGGACCGGCAGATCACGGGTGTAGCTGACCTGCAGGAAATCCAGCACCTTGGAGGTGCCGGTCAGCTCCCGGCTGTCCGGGTTCAGGAAGATGTGCTTCAGCAGACCGAAGTCGCGCTGCCGCTCGCTTTTATCCTCAAGCTGCGGGCTGGTTACGACCTCGATCTTCGGCCCATTATCCTTCGGCCCTCTCCACATCCGGTTATAATCATAATTATAGTTCGTCAGAATCCAGTACAGCAGCTCCGGCTCTTGCTCGCTCAGATACTTCCGGGCGCTGCTCAGGCGCACCTCCCGGTTCTGGCTACCCGAGAGTACATACTGGGCTACGATTTTCTGGTAGGACTGGCCCTGTTCCATCAGGATATCCACCTTGCCAATCAGCTCATTCTCCTCATAGACTGCCGTCGCCCACAAGCTCAGGTAGACATGGTTGGCATTCTCGCTGGTCAGCCATTCCTCACGCAGCGCTTCATCTGTCAGCACCTGATAAGCTCCTTCAATCAACTGCTTCGCCACCCGCTGGTTCTGGGCTTCCAATCCCATGCCCGTCCATACGCCCAGGGCACGCACCACCGAGCTGTAGCGCACGAGATCATTATCCAGAATCACCTTAAGCATATAGAGATTGTTCTCTATTGTTCCCTCATCCATTGTCTCCATAATGGACTGCCGCAGTCCCTCCTGCAGCCGGGCAGCGAGCAGCAGCTCGCCAATCATCTGAACAGCAGCCTGATTATGGCTGAGGAATGCACCTTTTATCATATTGCGGCTGAGCATTGCCCCCTGGTTGTCCCCGTACACCGCATCCTTAAGCAGATTTTCCATTCCGCTGCCGCTGCGGTCCAGCTCATAGGCTATTACATCGGGAACGGCAATATCCACACGGTAGGATGTACTGTAATCCTTTTCATGATTCCCCTGCAGATACTCCGGCAGCGAGAATTCAATCAGCTCCATATAGATCAGAGCATTGATTTTGCGGAGGATCTGCATCCGGTGCGCCTGAACCTCCCGGGTCCGGAACGGCCGGCGCAGATACCCTATGGAATAAGGGTACTCCACTGCATGATTAACTATGTACCTTGTAAGCTCAACAGTATGTGCGCTGTACAGCTGCTGCATGACCCCAATCAGTGGCCCCCAGTATCCGGTAAAATCAGCCTGAGCCGCCGCAGCGCGATCATCCATGATAACAAGGAAGCGGTCCAGCGAATCTTCCCCTTCATGAAGGTAGCGGTTCTTGCTGAACTCCGCGAGCAGGCCTGCCAGTTCCGCGCCTTCCCCCTTCAGCCCCTTGGCTTTGTTCTCAACATCCGCGTACCACTGAGTCTCCCACTCTTCATTTCCGATCTTCATCCTGTCATCTCCCTCACCATAATCTTCCGGCCAGCATCGTGAACCGGATCAGCGTCAGCTCATCGCCCTCTTCGAGCCTCAGCGGCTCATCCAGCGCAGTACATTCCTCTTCCTGCACAAACACCTTGTACAATCCGTCTTCGTAGGCAAGCAGTGCCGCATCCGTCGCCTTCTCCAGCTCAGGCTTTGCCTCGCCGTACACCGTGCCGAACCCGACCTTACCGTTATCGCCCTGCTCCGCAATTTCACCTGCAGTCAGGTAAGGGATCAACTCCCCCCGCTCCTGCCGCTCAAGCATCGCCTGCACCTGCCCGGCAACAATCTCCGCGATCAGCGCGCGAAGCGTCTGCGGACGGGCCGCAAGCAGCAGCTCCTTGCGCTCAAGCACCGGCCTGCGTTTGCCCAGGCTTTTGACGGTTACATACAGCTTCATGGCCTTCCCTCCTTACCTCAATAGCTCAATAGCTCAATAGTTCTATTCGACAGATTATCTAGTTCATTACCCAATTTAGAGATAAATGTCACACCCTAACCAACCGGAAAGAACATTATAATTCTGCTCCAGGGTCTGGCTTCCATCCACCTCCAGCACCTTCAGCTTCCGATCCTTCGCTTCCCGTTTAACCTTATCAGCAAACAACGCGTCTCTCCTCATCCAATTTTCAAAAGAACGCTCAGGATTCTCTGTAGCTTGTAAGATGCCTTGAATCCATTCCCGCCTGCTGTATTGATTACGCTGAAATTGTTCTGACGGAATCATCCAGATTGCTCTTTCTTTTTGCCTCAGGAGAGGTTCTATCAGATCTGGTAATAACTGATTTCCTTCTACAACAACCGGATCGCTTCCCCCACCCGCCACATCGCTCAGTACATACAAGAAATCCTCCCGCAAATATTCAATATAAGTTTTCAACTGTTCCGCAATCTTCCTGGTGAAAAACACTTCATTCATCGCCATCCGCGACACCCTGTACATTACAGGCTGAGCCTTCTCTGTAATATGCTGCAAATGCATCCCGACATGTTCGTCACAGGCATAGAGCGCAAAACCATTCTCCTCTGCAAACCGCTTGGCAAGTGTACTCTTTCCCGCACAAGCCGAACCGCCAATCCAATAGATTTCCCTGTTCAGATCCAACATTGGTTCCTCCCGGTAACTGGTCAAAGCCTTAAGTTCACTGCCCCGTTAGTTTTTCTCCTGACCTATTCGACATCTTCCTATTACTAACCTTTGCTTCCCACTCTTCCTTATTTCCCATGCAGCCTCTTTTTTTGCTAAAATAGAAGGGTCGGCGCATTTTCGTGCAATCTTGGCGCCAGTCACTGAAACGGAGGCATTACCTGTGGATTATATTATTCTGGACATCGAATTCAACGGCCGCAAATTTGCCAGCGAGCATCCCATGGAGGTCATTGAGATCGGAGCGGTCCGGTTAGACGCTTCATTGCAGGTTAAGGATGAATTCTCAGCCTTAATCAGACCCATATACTTCTCCACCCTGAATTCATTCATTAAGAAAAAAACCGGCATCCCCCAGGAGGATATCGACGTCGCCAGCCGGTTCCCGAAGGTTATTACCGCCTTCAGAGCGTGGCTTGACCAGAGTACTGACGGCGTGCTGCTCTTAACCTGGGGCGGCGAGGATATGAAACGGATTATCCAGGATGTGCGGATGCACAAGATGGATGATGCCTACTGGATGGAGGCCACCTACTTCGATCTGCTCAAGGGCGTCCTGCGCGCCCGCGGCCTCAGTAACGACATCAGCGTCGAAGGAGCTATGGCCCTCTTCGGCCTGGAGCCTTCCGGCTCCGCCCACCGCGCGCTTGACGATGCTAAGATGACGGCGGAGATCTTCCGCGCAGTCTTCAGCGAGCTGGACTTTGCGCGGTCACAGCATTATGTCGATACCTTCTCGAACGCCAGAGAGCGCAAGACGGTTAAGATCGCCATCAAAGCGATGACCGCCCAGAAAATCGTCCCCACCTGGGAGCTGGTTGCCGAGCATTACTTCCCTGCGGAGGATGCCCTGGCGGACCCCCGGAAGCTGGCAGAGCTTAAGGCGTATTTCGCCGCCCAGCTTGGCAAGAAATAACCCCATATGCCCGCGCAGCAGCGGCAATCTCCCGAGGCATAACCCGGGCGGTTGCCGCTGTTTGCTTTTCCAGCACCGACGGTTACCCGCCCCGCAGTCTGGTTATTCTACCAAATAAGAGTTGACCTTGCCGTTACGTCAAAGTGTACAGTTAGATTTGTAAGCGGCCGCTTACCCGGCGGGGAGGCCTTGAAGACCATCCTCTGCCGGAGACGCGAGAGACAGATAGGAGGCAAGCAGGACCATGGAATATACGGTGCAGAAGCTGGGGGCACTTGCGGGGATCAGTGCACGGACCCTGCGGTATTACGATGAATTCGGCATTCTGAAGCCGGCCAGAATCAATTCCTCAGGATACCGGATCTACGGCCAGGCCGAGGTGGACCTGCTGCAGCAGATTCTGTTCTACCGGGAGCTGGGCTTAAGCCTGGAGGCGATCAGAGATATTATCCAATCGCCCTCCTTCGACGGCGCCCGCGCCCTGCGTGAGCACCATGACCAGCTGCTTCAGCGGAGACAACAGCTGGACCGGCTCATCGCGAACGTCGAGCAGACCATTGCACACACAGAAGGGAGAAGTTCAATGAGTAATCAGGAGAAATTCGCCGGCTTCAAGCAGAAGCTGATCGCAGATAACGAAGAGAAATACGGACAGGAGATCCGGGAGAAATACGGCGCGGAAGCTGTGGAGCAGTCCAACCGCAAGCTCAGCCATATGACCGAGGAGCAGTATACTGCCCTTCAGCAGTTAGAGGCTGACATGTTCGCGTCACTGGAGCAAGCGATGGAGGAAGGGGATTCGGCCAGCGAGCTGGCGCAGAAGGCCGCTGACCTGCACCGCCAGTGGCTCAGCTTCTATTGGGATACGTACACCAAAGAAGCCCACGCCGGCGTTGCCCAGATGTATGTCGATGATGAGCGCTTCACGGCTTATTACGACCAGCGCCGTCCGGGCATGGCCGCGTTCCTGCGGGATGCTGTCCACGTGTATACGGGAGCGAAGCAGTAGACGTAATCGTTTGGCATAGCAAAGAGGCAGCCGGATTGAACGGCTGCCTCTCTTTTCTTCTGCTGAAACGCTCTTCTGACTCAATCATCATCCTCGTCGGAATCGGTATCGGTGTACACAACCTTGGCAGTATACGCATCGACACCTACTTCTGTCTTGACCTGCCCGTTCCTGATTTCAACCTCATAGACAGCGCCCCCGTGATCCCGGTCCAGATCAATCTCGGTGACCGTCCCCTTCACAGCAGCTTGAGCCACCTCAGCCGCCTTGCCTGCGGTAATCAGCTTCCCGCCTGAGGCCGGAGCTGCCTTATGAGAGTCATCATCATCTGCATCCTTGCGCACGCTGATCAATTTTCCCGAATATGCATCTACCCGGACATCTATCTCCTGCTTGGTCTGCTGAATTTCGATATCGTAATACGTGCCGCCGGCCTTCTTCTCCAGATCAATGCTCTCCACCTGTCCCGGAGCTGCCTTCAAGGCAATCTGCTCAGCTCGGCTTACACTGATCAACGTTTGACTCTGGCTCTTCACGGATGCAGCTGCTTCTGCCGTACTCCCCTTCAGCTCACCTATACCATAAGCGCCGCCGAGAATAAGTGCTGCCGCCGTGATACTGCTCCATATCTTTGTCTTCAATGTTAACGCCTCCTAAGTTCATTCTTCGCTGCTTCATGTAGTAACTATAACGCTACAATCTGAGAGAACAGCGGGAGCAACATTAGAATTCGCTGAGAAAACAAATAAACAGAACACTAGGAATCGTCCCCATCCGGCTCTTCCCAGGTCACAGACATAATATGGCCCGAGATTGCATTCACCTGGACTACGGCCTCCCGTCCGTCTGAAGTATGAATCTCCACCAGATAATAAGCGCCCGCCGCATCGATTCCCGTATCCACATCGTCCAGCTCCCCCGGTACCTCAAGCAGAGCCAGCCTGACAGCCTCCTCTTCGGAGACTACGCTCTGCGCTGCCGGGGTAGGTGCTGGTGACGGGGTCGCGTCAGCTCCGCCAGATGGAGCTGGAGTAGCGGCAGACGTAGGCTGCACCGCCGGTTCGTCCGTGCGCTTCAGCAGCACGATGGAGAGAATCTCGCCGGTCACTCCGTCCAGCTTCAGCTCATACCGTCCTTGCTCCGTCTGAAGCTCTGCTACATAAGCTCCAGCTTGCAGCTTCAGACTGTCTACCTTACCGGGATATTCGCTCAGCACAGCCAGCGTAGCCTGATCTCTGGATAACAGCGGCTCCGAATCCTTGCCAAATATCCAGAAGGCAACCACAGACAGCAACAGGAAGACAACCATACCTATAACTGCCTTGTACATCTTGCTCTTGTTCGTTGGTTTCTGCTTCATTGTCCACCTCCCCTGGGGTCCGCAGTCATGCGGATCGTCACCGAGGTTCCCAGTCCTACCGTACTCTCCATAGACAGCTCCGCTCCAATCGCTCCCGCGATCTCTGCGGCAAGTGACAGCCCCAGGCCTGCCCCTCCGTTCTCACGGGTTCTCGCCTCATCCACTCTATAGAAACGGTCGAATATCTTCGGCAGCTCCTCCAGCGGAATTCCAATGCCGCGGTCGGTAATCACAATCATCCGTTCCTGCCCGGCAGCTTCAATACGCACAGTTATCTGCTCATCGCTGTATTTACGGGCATTATCCAGGAAGATGAATAGCAGCTGCCGGAGCTTAGCTTCATCGCTGTAGCCCTCAGCCAGCCCTTCGACCTGAACCATGACCTCTCTCCCGTACGCATTATGAAAAGCCTTCGCCGAAGAACGCACCAGCTCCTCCAGATCCATCACCTTCAGCTCCAGCTCCCACTGCTCCGGGTGCTTCGCCAGCAGCAGCAGCTGCTCCGTCATTTCCTTCATCCGCACAGCTTCGGAATGGATGGCCTCAACCGATTCCTCGAACAGCTCCGGGTGATCCCGCCCTCTGCGCTTCAGCAGACTGGCATAGCTCTCAATAACCGTCAGCGGTGTCCGCAGCTCATGGGAGGCATCCGACACGAATTTCTCCTGCTTCACATAATTGCTCTCCAAGAGGCCTATCATTTCGTTGAAGGTATGCCCCATCTCTATCAGCTCATCCTTCGAGTGTGCTTCCAGCGGAAGCCTGCGGAATTTCCCGCTGCGCTGAATCTCCCGCATGGTTGCCGTCATTTGGACGATGGGCCGCATAATCAGGCCCGACAACAGGCGGCTGGAGAGCAGCAGCGGAAGCAGCGCCGCAAGCGTAGCCCCGGCAAGGACCATCCGAAGCACTCGTAATGTATCCATCGTGCTCTCCAGACTTTTGGTCATCTGGAGATTCAGCACGTTCCCGTCCGTCCAGATGACCGGAACGCTCACGAACGCATACAAGCGTCCGTCCACCCGGACCTGCTCCGCCTGCTTCCCGGAATGGTAGACCGGCTTCATCCGGCTGACCTCCTGCCCGGACGCTGAGGTAACCGGCGCCGGTCCGCTACCGTCCGCAGAGAGCAGCCGCAGCATTCCCTCAACAGGCACATAAGCCCGGAGCAGCTCCGGTGCCGTTACCCCGTCTCCCGCTTTTCTCATCGCGGCAGCGATTCTGGCCGTCTCGGCAGTTGCCTGCCCGAGCTGGCTGTCTAGTGACATCCGGCTGAACAGGGCGTAGATGAACAGGTTCATGAGGATAAGCAGCACGGCGAACAGCACGCTGGAATACAGATGAATGGTACTCCGCAGCTTCATGGGGTATCCTTCAGCACATAACCAACGCCCCGCACGGTCTGAATCAATTCAGGCTCGTGGCCGAGCGTAATTTTTTTGCGGACATAGCGGATATAGACATCTACAATATTCGTATCACCGTAATAATCGTACCCCCAGACGGCGGCCATGATCTGTTCCCTGTTCAGCACCTGGCGCTTATTCTTCAGCAGGTAGACCAGCAGGTCGAACTCCCGGGGAGTCAGCTCGATGCTTCGGCCTGCCCGCTTCACCTCCCGCGTAGCTTCGTTCAGCTCCAGATCATCTGCCAGCAGCAGATTGACGGCTTCCTCTCTCCTCTGCCCCGTGGCCAGCCGCAGCGCAGCACGGACACGCGCCAGCAGCTCCTCAATTTGAAACGGCTTCGTAATATAATCATTGGCCCCAAGGTCCAGGCCTGACACTTTATCCTCCACAGAGCTTTTGGCTGTAAGCAGCAGAACAGGTGTATCGGGATCGCCCGACCGGATCCGCCGCAGCAGCTCTATGCCGCTGAATCCAGGCAGCATCACATCCAGCAATAGCAAATCCGGCTGCTGCTCCTGGTACATCTCCAGCCCCTGATGGCCGCTACCGGCAATGGACACACGGTATCCCTCGCATTCCAGCTCAATCTGCAGCAGACGGGCAATTCTCACCTCGTCCTCCACAACCAGAATCAATTCTGTCATCGGCGCTCCGCCCCTTCTACTTAGTTGCCTCCATTGTAGGGCATGGACAGCTACAGTTTCAAACTCCGCACGCCACTTGCAATACTCTCTATGTATGCAAAAGGGTGCTTCCACCGTTTCACCGGCCGGAAACACCCCTGTCTATCCCCACTCCTGCTGCTTCCGAACCGGCAGCCGCTACAAGCTGCGGTGCAGCAGTTCCAGCACACCGCGCAGCTCGGCAACCGCCACCTGCCCCGGTGCCGAAGGCTTATGCGCCGCACCGAAGGTCAGCGCCGAGCCGAAGATCTCTCCGGCCAGCCGGCTGATCACGCCCTCCCCATTCATCGCCATCGTAATGATCGGACGGTCCGCATACTGCTCCTGCATCCGGTTCGTCGCCGCCAGCAGGGTCAGCACATCGGCTGGACCTTGCGGCATTACGGCAATCTTCGGCAGATCGCCGCCCAGCTCTTGCGCCCGGCGCAACCTGGAGACAATCTCATCCTCGGACGGCGTCCCGTCGAAGTCATGATTCGAGAGAATCACGAACACCGCCTGTCCATGTGCTGCTGCAATCAGTCTGCGGACCTCCGCTTCCTCCTGGAACAGCTCCACATCCACAATATCCACCAGCCCGCTCTCTACCGCTGCCTGGATCAGCCGGAAGTAATAGGCTGAGGAGATTTCCCTCTCGCCGCCTTCCCTGGCGCTGCGGAAGGTGAAGATCAGCGGAATCTCCGGCAGCAGGCGCTGAATATCCTCCAGCACCTGGGTCACGGCATTAATATCTTCCACCTCCGTGAAGAAATCACTGCGCCACTCCACCACATCCGGCGCCAGTGCGATTAGCGCCTCAGCTTCTGCACGCAGCTCCGTCCGCGTCGTTCCGACCAGCGGAACACAGATTTTGGGCATCCCTTCTCCGAGGGTTATATTCTTAACAGTTACTGTACCGCTCAAACGTGTCAGCTCCTTAGCGGACCCGGAGTCTCAGAGCTTCCTCTGACGCTCCCCGCTTAATTTGTCTATAAGCATCTGCTTACTCTATCTCACATACGGAATCTGCTGGGATCTACTGCTCATGAGGCTTCGCATCAGCAGCTGTCCGCAGGAACTGCTCCACCTCTTCGAGTCTGGGCAGAGAAGCAATCGCACCGGTCTTGCCAACCGCCAGCGCACCGACAGCATTGGCGAAGCGGACCGCTTCCTCCAGTGTCCTACTGCAGGTCAGCTGCCAGGCCAGAGCCCCGTTGAAGGAATCACCGGCTGCCACCGTATCGACCGCCTGCACCGGGAACCCCTGGACATGCCGGCTTCCGGCAGCATCCACGATTAACGCCCCTTTGGAGCCAAGCGTTACAATGACGTGCCGGACCCCTTTTGACAGCATAATCCGGGCCGCACGCTCTGCATCCTCCACATTCTCCACAGAGATGCCAGCCAGAATCCCCGCCTCTGTCTCATTCGGAGTCAGATAGGTCACATGGTGCAGCAGCTCATCACTCAGCGGCTGGGCCGGAGCCGGATTAAGAATCACCGGAATCCCATGCCGGGACGCCATCGCTGCCGCAGCCTCGCACATCGCCAGATCCGTCTCCAGCTGCATCACCACGATCCCGGCCCCGCTGATCACGGTCTCAAGCGCTTCAATATCCTCCGGCTTCATCTCCATATTCGCACCAGGCACCACAATGATCCGGTTCTCTCCGGACCCGTCCACCACAATGGAAGCAACCCCTGTAGCCTGGGATTCACTCTGTGAGATATACGCAGTATGCACCCGCTCCTGCTCCATAATCTCCAGCAGCCCGCTGCCAAAAGCGTCTTTCCCCACTCTGCCGATCATCGTCACATCCGCGCCCAGTCTGGCCGCCGCAACGGCCTGATTCGCCCCTTTTCCGCCTGGAGACAGAACAAATCCCTGACCGAACAGGGTCTCCCCGGCCTCCGGCGCACGCTCTGCCCGCACGACCATATCCATATTCAGACTTCCAATTACGACTATACTCAATCCTTTACACCACCACTTGGTTTATTGTTTGATTTATGGTTTAGCTTATGATTTAGATGAACCTTGTACATTTATTCTCCCCTTATCTTATGGCCTTCCGGCAGGTTAATCAAATTTTATTTATCGGCTCCACAGGCAGCCAGTTGTCACCGAAAATTCGCTGTGCTTTTTAAGGATAAATATGCTAGAATGATGGTGCAATCGCTTCCAGAGCCCGTCCTGCCTTATTGAGCAAACGTTTGCATCTTAGATACAGCCTGCAGTAATTCTTATTCGCAGTACCATCTAAATCGCATTTAGGAGGCTTATCAAGTGAGCGACAACCACTTACCGTCAGTAGCTTATTTCAGCATGGAGTACGGACTGCATTCCGATTTCAAAATGTACGCCGGAGGCTTAGGCATTCTGGCCGGAGATTACATCAAGGGCGCGCAGGATATCGGGGCACCCATCATCCCTATCGGACTCAAATGGAAGCAGGGCTACACGGACCAGAAGATTGATGCAGACGGTAACCCCTACGACTCTTACCACAACTATGTGTACGACTTCCTGGAAGATACAGGCGTCAAGGTCACGGTAAAAGTCAGAAAGACCGATGTAGTCTGCAAAGTGTGGAAAACCGACCATTTCGGCAACCGTCCGCTCTATTTGCTCGACACCGATATCCCGGAGAACAGCGATGCCTGGATTACCGGCCAGCTCTACGGCTGGTTCGGGGAGGAGCGGATTGCCCAGGAGATCGTTCTGGGCATCGGCGGCGTCAAAGCCATGCGCGCCCTGGGCATTCCCATCGATGTCTATCACTTCAACGAAGGACATGCGGCGCTTGCTGCAATCGAGCTGATCCGGGAGAAGATGTCCGGCGGCAGTACCTTTGAAGAAGCCTGGAAGGCTACACGGGAAGAGGTTGTGTTCACTACACATACACCGATTAAGGAAGGTAACGAGACCCATCCGCTGGACCGGCTGGAATACATGGGGGCCTTTAATGGCTTAACCCGGGCGC
>NZ_ASPS01000139.1:0-6535 GCF_000517865.1 Paenibacillus sp. FSL R7-269 | reverse complement strand
ATGGGGGCCTTTAATGGCTTAACCCGGGCGCAAATGGAGCGGATTGGCGGAGAACCCTTCAACATGACCGTTGCCGGCCTGCGGCTGGCGCGGATCTCGAATGCGGTTGCCCAGCTTCATGCCGAGACCGCGAACACCATGTGGAAGGAAGTCGCCGGCCGGTCTGCCATCATAGGCATCACCAATGCGATTCACACCCCTACCTGGGTAGATGAGCGGATGACCCGTGCCTTTGAGAAGGGCGGCGACCTGTGGGCCGTGCACAAGGAGATCAAGCAGGAGCTGATCAGCTTCATCGAGGAACGTTCCGGCATCGCCCTGAATGCCGACCAGCTGCTGATCGGGTTCTCCCGGCGCGCCGCTCCCTACAAGCGCAGTGACCTGATTTTCTCCCAGCCGGACATTATAGAGCCGTACCTGGAGAGCGGCAAGATCCAGATTGTCTTCTCCGGCAAGGCGCACCCGCTGGACGACAACGGCAAGCGGATCGTCAGCAACCTTGTAGCTATGATGCGCAAATATCCGAAGAGCGTAGTCTTCCTGGAGAACTACGATATGACCATAGGAGCCCAACTGACCCGCGGCTCTGACATCTGGCTGAACAATCCGCGCAGACCGCTCGAAGCCAGCGGAACCTCCGGGATGAAGGCCGCCATGAACGGCGTCCTGAACTGCTCCATCCTGGACGGCTGGTGGCCGGAGGCCTGCATCGACGGCGAGAACGGCTGGCAGATCGGCGGCGGCTTCGAGACCACCGACTTTGCGGTGCTTGACCAGCATGACAGCGATGCACTGTACGAGACCCTTCTGAACCGCGTCCTCCCGGTCTTCTATGAGGATCAGGCCAAGTGGGTGCAGATGATGCACCGCAGCATCGAGACCACCCGCATCGAATTCGCCACCAAGCGCATGCTGGATGAATACTATAACCGGATGTATATCACAAGCTAACTCGTATTAGTTTGGTATCATCAGCTATCTTGCAGGTCTTCTTGCTTCCGTCATCAGTACCCCTTCCTGCTCCGCTTCTGTTCCAGAATCCCCCCTCCTGTCCGCTGCTGCGGGCGGGAGTTTTTTGTTGCATTAGTATCATCAACCATCCTTCTTCTACATAAGCTTAATTATAATAATTATAAAAAAGGATTGATTTTATTTAAATTCTTGCTATTATAATACTTATACTTAATCTAAAATCAAATCCTACACGAGGTGATTGTGTTCATGACTACAAACAATAACAACAAGCTAACGACTAGCTGGGGCGCCCCCGTAGGCGACAACCAGAATTCAATGACCGCCGGTGCCCGCGGCCCCGTGCTGCTGCAGGATGTCCACTTACTGGAAAAGCTCGCCCACTTCAACCGTGAACGTGTTCCTGAGCGGGTCGTTCATGCCAAAGGTGCCGGTGCCCATGGTTATTTTGAAGTCACCAATGATCTCTCCCAATATACGAAGGCTGCCTTCTTGTCCGGGGTCGGCAAACGCACCCCGATGTTCATCCGTTTCTCTACCGTAGCCGGGGAACTGGGCTCATCCGATACCGTGCGCGATCCGCGCGGCTTTGCTGTGAAATTCTACACCGAAGAGGGCAACTACGACCTGGTCGGCAATAACACGCCTGTCTTTTTCATCCGTGACGCCATCAAATTCCCGGACTTCATCCATACCCAGAAGCGTCATCCGCAGACCCATCTGAAGAACCCGAATGCGGTCTGGGACTTCTGGTCCCTCTCCCCCGAGTCTCTGCACCAGGTGACGATTCTGATGTCTGACCGCGGCATCCCGGCTACTCTCCGCCATATGCATGGCTTCGGCAGCCATACGTTCAAGTGGGTGAATGCCGAAGGTGCAGCCGTCTGGGTCAAATACCACTTCAAGACAGAGCAGGGCGTCAAGAATCTCGATGTTAAGCTGGCAGCACAGCTAGCCGGGGAGAACCCGGATTATCATACAGAGGACTTGTTCAACGCCATTGATACCGGAGACTTCCCGGCCTGGAGGCTGCATGTGCAGATTATGCCTGTGGAGGATGCCGACACCTACCGCTTCGATCCGTTTGATGTAACCAAGGTATGGTCGCAGAAGGATTACCCGCTGATTGAGGTAGGCCGCATGGTGCTGGACCGCAATCCTGAGAATTACTTCGCCGAAGTGGAGCAGGCCACCTTTTCCCCCGGCTCATTCGTTCCAGGCATCGAGGCTTCTCCGGATAAAATGCTTCAGGGCCGACTGTTCGCATACGGGGATGCCCACCGCTACCGTGTAGGAGCGAACCATAACCACCTGCCGATTAACCAGCCTGTCGCCGAGGTCAACAATAATCAGCGCGACGGCGCGATGAATGCTACGAATAACGGGGGAGGCTCCGTCTACTACGAGCCTAACAGCTCCGGAGGTGCAACCGAGTCAGCGCAGCATAAGGCGGCTGCTTTTGAAGTCTCAGGCCAGGCGGACAGCGTCTCATATGATCATGACGATCACTACACCCAGCCGGGGGACCTGTACCGCCTGCTGAGCGAAGAGGAGCGTACCCGGCTCGTAAGCAATATTGTTGGTGCCATGACTCCAGTAGAGTCTGAGGAGATCAAGCGCCGCCAGATTGCCCACTTCTACAAAGCCGATCCGGAGTTTGGCCGTCGAATCGCAGAAGGACTGGGATTGGCTGTAACAGAGTAACCTCTATCCACAGCAAAGAAGGGATAAGCATCGCTTACCCCTTTTTTTGCATGATATGCAGCTTATATTTCCAGATTCATGAGACAGAGAGATTATAGACTAGTGGCCTGCTCCGTGATTGTTAATAGAGATATTGCCGGAGGCTGCGGATAAGTGGCCGCCTGCGCTTGCAGTTGATACCACAACGCTTGCGCTAATCAACAATACGGCTGTTAATAACGAGATCGCCTTTTTCATCTTTTAAAAACTCCCTCTCTAAGATATTTTTCATTATGTTTTGATAAGATTCTTGTTGTTCTGCGGTGGCATGGCTCCGGATGTGCTCATAAAACGACACGATCTTCCTAAAGCCTGTCCCATCATAAAGTTTACTACTTATTACCAAAATATAGAGAGTCAGATTAATTGCATCATGAATTTTCTCCCTTTTATACAAATAAATTGCACTAAGATGCATGTAGTCTATGTAGTATCTGATGTCTTCCTGCTTCGCTCTACAGCTCAGCTCCTTAAGCGGCTCATTGAACTCATCCAGTACCCAATCGATAGAAAAGTTATACTTAATTGCAGATTCCAGCACAGTAATTAGGCAAGCAAGCAGTTCCTCCTGGTCTCCCGTGCGAATGAATTCAACATAATCAGGAAGAACTTCTACCTTCCCTTCCAGCAGATCAATGACGAAGGTGTTGGCTATAGCAATGTTCTTGTAGTACTCTACTTCTGCGGCAGCTTCCTGATCCATATCCGTGATCCAGCTCAAATCCGAATACAAGCCTATACATTTTCTTGATTCAGCGAGGTTACCGAGCTTTTGATAGGCAATCCCCTTCATGCATGCACTGTACCCGAGATAATACGCTATATTTTTTTTCAAATAATACTTCTTTGCACCCTGTTGATGGGAGCCGTAGGTTAGAACTGCAAGTTCAAAGAGCTTGTCTGAAATCTCGAGAATTGCCGTCCAGTTCTCCCATGAGAACGAGACTTTAAGCATATCTGTCAAAGAGTCTTCATTCATCCCATCCAGTTCCAGCAATTTCTATCTTGCCTCCTATCATTCCATTATATTCCAATAATAACCTGCTTCACCGCTCCGGTCAATTCATTCAGGGCATATATATCTCTAAAAAAGCCTTTATTCTCCAGTTGAACTATTCAATCTAACCTTTTCGACATATTTTATTCCATATTATGTAATATTGTGATCTACAACTACTACTGATACACATCCAGCCACTGCTCCAGCTGCTCCTTCAATCGTTCCCTGGCCGACTCCGGCTCCAGAATCTCCGCATTAGGGCCATACTGCAGAATCCACTTGATGAACTCATTCTCATTATTAACCGTGACTTCGAACAGCAGCGTCCCATCGCCTTCTTCGCTCATCCGCGGCTGTACGAACAGCTCCTCTTCCTTAATGTAACGCGCCACCTCCGGATCGAACCGTACCTTGAACGTGACATTCCGGGTCCCCCGGTTGATCGACCAGGTGTTTTTCAGATACTGCTTAATATTGAAATTTCCCTTATCAAAAGTAGACGCCGTCATCTCTACCTGCTCAAACCGGCTGATCCGGAACGTACGTATTGCGCCCTTCAGATGGCAATAGCCAATGAGATAAAAACGCTGATCCCGCGGGATCAGATAATACGGGTCAATCTCCCGCGCCGTAGTAACGTTGCTTGATTGCGAGTGGTATACCGTACGGATGCTGCGCTGCTCCAGGATTGCTCCAATAAGCGGCTGCAGGAAGTTCCGGCTCTCCTTGCGGTAGGCCGGGGTGCCCATTTGAATAATATCCGCAATATTCTCCAGCAGGCCATTTTGCCGCGATTTCTCCTTCAGATGAGTCCCCATCACCTTGTCATACGCAGAATGAAAACCCGGTGGGATTCTATCCTGATTCAGGACCGAAGGCAGCAAAGAGAACGCCAGCGACTCCTGCTCCGAGAAATCCAGCGGATACAAAAAGAATTTCCCCATGAACCGGTACCCCGTGCCCCTTCCTTCATTCGTAACCGGAGCAAAGTGGCTGATCAGCTCAAGATCCCTGTAGATCGTTCTTATATTCACCTCGCACCTAAAGGCCAAATCTGCTGCGGTAATCCCGGGGTTCGACTGAATGGCGTTAATGATTCTAAAAATCCGTATTACTTTGTCTGTCATAACAAATGCTCCTCAGCTTCCAAGTAAGTGTTGCCTATGATCCAATAGTCCCATAGTTATACTATATCAGTTCTATAGAAACATAACGCCCTCCAATACTATTGCAACCTCCCGGCCCTTACAACAAAATCACCCTAACGGGTGAACGATACTGCTGCTAATACCATTCTTAAACGGAGTTCACTTTTCTCCCTCTCTCTGCCTTCTCTCCATCTCTCTGCCTTCTGGCGGCCATTTGACAGCTACAGCTTAGCCAGGTGGAGCATCGATACTCTGGATTCTATTGTGTTCGGTTTTTCTCATACATTTCCTAAATAGCAAAAAAAGTCCGCCTTCCCAATAGGGCTGACGGACTCACGTGATACAGATATAAGCGGGTGATGGGAATCGAACCCACGCTATCAGCTTGGAAGGCTGAAGTTCTACCATTGAACTACACCCGCATAGGTGAAATGAAATATCGGGATGACACGATTTGAACATGCGACCCCCTGGTCCCAAACCAGGTGCTCTACCAAGCTGAGCTACATCCCGTTAATACAAAAACTGAATCAATGAAGTATAAATGGCGCGCCCTGAGAGATTCGAACTCCCGGCCTTTTGATTCGTAGTCAAACGCTCTATCCAGCTGAGCTAAGGGCGCAAAATCTATATGGAGCGGACGACGGGAATCGAACCCGCGACCCTCGCCTTGGCAAGGCGATGCTCTACCGCTGAGCCACGTCCGCAAAAACATGGTGCGCGTGAAGGGACTTGAACCCCCACGTCGTGAAACGCCAGATCCTAAGTCTGGTGCGTCTGCCATTCCGCCACACGCGCACACGTTACAAGAAAATGGTGAGCCATGAAGGACTCGAACCTTCGACACCCTGATTAAAAGTCAGGTGCTCTACCAACTGAGCTAATGGCTCTCATAAGAGAAACAATCGAAAATAGATGGCTGGGGATATAGGAATCGAACCTATGAATGACGGAGTCAAAGTCCGTTGCCTTACCGCTTGGCTAATCCCCAATATTATAATTAGCAAAATACTACGGAATCGGATGGATACTCTATACTTCGAGATATAGGATGCTCAATCCCTTATGTCTTAATACCAATTAAAATGGCTTAACAGGGCGGGATACTCTTCACTCCGTTACGAGATTGCGAAGTATTCCTTACGAAGCTTATGCGTAAGCGAACCCAGGGAATTCTCATCCCTTAAGCCATTAAATGGCGGAACCGACGGGATTCGAACCCGCGATCTCCTGCGTGACAGGCAGGCATGTTAGGCCAACTACACCACGGTTCCAAATTGGTTGCGGGGGCAGGATTTGAACCTGCGGCCTTCGGGTTATGAGCCCGACGAGCTACCGGGCTGCTCCACCCCGCGTCATTGAACAAAATCTATTCGGTTAAGATAGATGGTGGAGGCTGAGGGGTTCGAACCCCCGACCCTCTGCTTGTAAGGCAGATGCTCTCCCAGCTGAGCTAAGCCTCCATATATGACTCGTATGGGATTCGAACCCATGTTACCTCCGTGAAAGGGAGGTGTCTTAACCCCTTGACCAACGAGCCATGCTGTAAATATATTTGCTCTCATCCCTTTGCAGAGAGGTAACGCTACGGAGAGAGAGGGATTCGAACCCTCGAGACGCTTGTGGCGCCTACACGATTTCCAATCGTGCTCCTTCGGCCAAACTCGGACAC
>NZ_ASPS01000138.1:0-214 GCF_000517865.1 Paenibacillus sp. FSL R7-269 | reverse complement strand
TGTTCGAGAAAAAAGGCCCGGAGTGGAAAATCACCGATAAAGCGTGGGAGAATGTGCGCGACCAGCTCGTGCTGGCCCGGGTGAACGGCGGCTCCCCGTATCTCGTCATCCAGGATGCCGATTATGAGCGGAACGGCGAACTGCTGATTACCCACCGCTATGAGAGCATCGAGCTGGATCTGAAATACCTGGAGCGCACGCTCCCGCATATCTA
>NZ_ASPS01000137.1:0-648 GCF_000517865.1 Paenibacillus sp. FSL R7-269 | reverse complement strand
GAGAGCTATAAGGTCGTCTCCGACAGGTTGGGAATTGTGAACTGTACCCAGCTTAAAGTATGGGTAAAGAAATATCGGAATGGGGAGCCACTCGATACACAAAAAGGGGCAACAAGCCCTTTAAAAGGACGTCCACGTTCTACATTTGCCAGTATAGAAGAAGAACGAGATTACTTAAAGGCACAGGTGGACTACTTAAAAAAGCGGTATCCAAATCTGTAAAGGGAGGGAAGCTTGGACTACACGACAAATACGCCGTCATTGAAGAACTACGTGACCAACATCGCATCACCCGCCTATTAGCCATTGCAGAGGTATCGCGGGCAAATTACTACAAGTGGCGAGGTGCACAGGTTCGACGAATGGATGCCTATGAGCAAGAGCACGCCATGAAAGAGCATATGGTAGCTATTCACCTGGCTCATCCCTATTTCGGGTACCCTCGAATGCAGGCAGCCCTGCGGGAGGCAGGCTACCTCGTCAACCACAAGAAGGTATGGAGGCTCATGAAAGAGCTATCGATCCAGTCCGTCATTCGCAAGAAAAGGAGTCGTGCGCGCTCCGCTCCTTCCGTGGTCTACCCGAACCGATTAAAGCGTAAGTTTCATGCGACAGCACCTCAGCAGAAGCTAGTAACGGACATCACGT
>NZ_ASPS01000136.1:0-254 GCF_000517865.1 Paenibacillus sp. FSL R7-269 | reverse complement strand
GCTCCCCATTCCGATATTTCTTTACCCATACTTTAAGCTGGGTACAGTTCACAATTCCCAACCTGTCGGAGACGACCTTATAGCTCTCACCTCCTGTACAATAGGCTTGAATGGCCTCTTTCTTGAATTCCTCTGTGTACGATTGAAATACTTGTCCCTTTTTGGCCATACCAAAATCCCCTCCAAGTTCACTCATTTCCTCATGTTAACACATGAGGTTTTTTTCGAGTGTCTACTTCAAGGGGATAATACCA
>NZ_ASPS01000135.1:0-269 GCF_000517865.1 Paenibacillus sp. FSL R7-269 | reverse complement strand
CGAATGGCACGTATACCGTGAACGGTACAGCGGTAACGGCGACTGCGGCTGGCACCCTGGTGCTGGAGCAGAGCTGGCTGGGAGAGTCCCTGAGTATTGTGAAGCAGGGGAATGCTTCAACAACGGTAGACAGTGCGGCGCAGGTGCTGACCATTCCATCCCGTCCAGCGACACCAATAGGTGTGACGGCAACGGATGAAATGGCGATAGATGCGAACAACGGTACATTGATTAATGTGACTAATGCGATGGAGTATAAGCAAGGAATA
>NZ_ASPS01000134.1:0-296 GCF_000517865.1 Paenibacillus sp. FSL R7-269 | reverse complement strand
CATACTATACTTGTAACATTTGGCTGTACAGAAGAAACTGTAGTCTTATTAACTTGCACATCCAGATCAAATAAGTTGTTTTTCATATCAACCATCCTTTCTCTAATATAAGCTCTTCACAAAATATGTAACAATAATATTGCTTTGTTAATTCAATTAACAAAGAGTACCAATATTAGAGAAACACTTTCCACCAGTTGGAACACAATTTGCTGCAGTTTGTCCCGTACCACAGCCACTAGTACACCATACTATACTTGTAACATTTGGCTGTACAGAAGAAACTGTAGTCTTAT
>NZ_ASPS01000133.1:0-315 GCF_000517865.1 Paenibacillus sp. FSL R7-269 | reverse complement strand
CTGAGCCAGATGCAGAGTAGGTACGAAGGCGCGGGTAACGAGACTGAAGAGAAGCTGGCAGAGATCTGGAGCAGGCTGCTGGGCATCGAACAAATCGGCATTCATGATGATTTCTTCGAACTGGGCGGCCATTCACTCAAAGCTGCGCAACTGGTCTCTCAAGTACGCAAAGTACTGGGTGCGGACATCAAAGTCAAGGAGGTCTTCGAGCACTCCACGATTCACCAGCTGAGCGGCTGGATCAGTGGCCTGGAACGCAAGGATGACACAGGTACAGGTCTATCCCCAGCACCATACCAGCCCTATTATACAGCC
>NZ_ASPS01000132.1:0-259 GCF_000517865.1 Paenibacillus sp. FSL R7-269 | reverse complement strand
TATCTGTGTGCTTATGTAACAGCAGACACGGAAGTGAAGCTCGCACAGGTAAGAGATGAGTTAGCCAAGGTGCTCCCGTCTTATATGATTCCGGGGTATATGATGCAGATTGAACGCCTGCCATTAACGCCAAACGGAAAGATCGACCGCAAGCAATTGCCGGAACCCGATCTGAGCCAGATGCAGAGTAGGTACGAAGGCGCGGGTAACGAGACTGAAGAGAAGCTGGCAGAGATCTGGAGCAGGCTGCTGGGCATCG
>NZ_ASPS01000131.1:0-256 GCF_000517865.1 Paenibacillus sp. FSL R7-269 | reverse complement strand
GACAAGACGGAAAGACCCCATGGAGCTTTACTGCAGCTTGATATTGAATTTGGGTACGATCTGTACAGGATAGGTGGGAGCCGTTGAGGCAGGAGCGCAAGCTTCTGCGGAGGCGCCGTTGGGATACCACCCTGATCGTATCTAGGTTCTAACCTAGTGCCCTTATCGGGTACGGGGACCGTGTCAGGCGGGCAGTTTGACTGGGGCGGTCGCCTCCTAAAGAGTAACGGAGGCGTTCAAAGGTTCCCTCAGAATG
>NZ_ASPS01000130.1:0-324 GCF_000517865.1 Paenibacillus sp. FSL R7-269 | reverse complement strand
AGACGGCATACGAGATGACGTTGGCATTAGAAGATACACCGAATAAACCAGAGTTTGTAGAAATCGGATTTGAAGCAGGGGTACCGACGACTTTAAACGGCACTGCATACCCACTCTCAGAACTAATTAAAACGTTAAATGCACTTGCTGGAAAACATGGCGTGGGACGTATCGACCATGTAGAAAATCGCCTTGTCGGTATTAAATCTCGTGAAGTATATGAATGCCCAGCAGCAATGACATTAATAACAGCGCATAAAGAACTTGAAGATTTAACACTTGTGAAAGAGGTCGCTCATTTCAAACCGATGATTGAGCAAAAAC
>NZ_ASPS01000129.1:0-278 GCF_000517865.1 Paenibacillus sp. FSL R7-269 | reverse complement strand
TACTCACTCGTTGGTCAGTTTTGAGAGTTTAAGCTCTCATCTTTACCTTGATCCTTGAAAACTGGATACCGAAACGAATTTGCGTTTTAGAACATCTTTTAGCTGAAACTTGTGTAAGCAAGTTGAAATAGTTATTAGTTGCTACAAAGTGAAGGTTTTTGATTGTGCAAACAAGCAAAACACCGGAACGTTGGTTAAGCTACTAAGAGCACACGGAGGATGCCTAGGCGCCAGGAGCCGACGAAGGACGTGGCGAACAACGAAACTGCCTCGGGGAG
>NZ_ASPS01000128.1:0-320 GCF_000517865.1 Paenibacillus sp. FSL R7-269 | reverse complement strand
CCTCGATTCGAGCTTCCAGTTCCGTGATCCTTTTCTCCAAATAGACCAAGTGGTCCCAGTGGTCTCGAATCATCTCGCGATGATGACGGCGCAACTTGCCATTGAGCGCGTCTAGCAACTGCGGAACTTTCTTTTTTAAACGGGTTTTGACCAGGTTCTTAACGGTCCCTTCGTCGATGACCTCGCCGTCCATGATCTTCTGGAGCAGGCCCCGCCCTGAAACCCCATATAGATCGGACATAAAGGTGGTTAGCTTGATGTTGGCATCCTGCAGGATTTTGTGAATGCGGTTTTTCTCCGCCGTCACCGCCTGCACCATC
>NZ_ASPS01000127.1:0-255 GCF_000517865.1 Paenibacillus sp. FSL R7-269 | reverse complement strand
CCGAAATGGGTGCGCAGCACTTCATGCCGCTGCACGATTTCCTTCAAGACTCCTTCAGTCCGTACCGCATCCAGCGCCTCTTCAAACTCCAGAACCACCGGTACATTATAGACTACACTCTGTTTGTCCATCTCCCACAGGGCATACATCCGTTTCTCTGCAGAAGAGGCTGTATAATAGGGCTGGTATGGTGCTGGGGATAGACCTGTACCTGTGTCATCCTTGCGTTCCAGGCCACTGATCCAGCCGCTCAGC
>NZ_ASPS01000126.1:0-266 GCF_000517865.1 Paenibacillus sp. FSL R7-269 | reverse complement strand
GTTGACGTAGCCTTCACCCGCACATAATACGTGCCCGGTATCAGACCAGTAACCGTAATGTCTGTAACTTCTGTCCAAGCCCCTGTGTTCCCCATCTGGTATTCCATCTGGACGGTCAGATTCTGCAGTGTTCCGTCATTGGCCCCGTTATAGGTCACATCCGTGACACTCACTCCAACCGGAGCAGCCTGACGCGCAGGAACACTCAACACTTGCGCATCACTATCGGTGGTGGTCACACCGTTACCTGTCTTCACGATATTCAG
>NZ_ASPS01000125.1:0-555 GCF_000517865.1 Paenibacillus sp. FSL R7-269 | reverse complement strand
CTCCCCGAGGCAGTTTCGTTGTTCGCCACGTCCTTCGTCGGCTCCTGGCGCCTAGGCATCCTCCGTGTGCTCTTAGTAGCTTAACCAATGCGTTTTCCCTAAGGAAAATCGCTAGTATCGCCATTAATTCAAAACTTGTTTACACAAGTTCAGCTTAAAGGAATATTCTAAACGCAAATTCGTTTCGGTATCCAGTTTTCAAGGATCAAGATGTTGCATATACTGTTGTAAAGAATAATTGGTGGAGCCAAGCGGGATCGAACCGCTGACCTCCTGCTTGCAAGGCAGGCGCTCTCCCAGCTGAGCTATGGCCCCAAATAGGTATTCAATTCAAGATTGTTATATGGTGGGCCTTGGTGGACTCGAACCACCGACCTCACCCTTATCAGAGGTGCGCTCTAACCAACTGAGCTAAAAGCCCATATAACAAAACATACAGTAGTGAAGCAATCAATGAATTGATTGTTCGCTTGGCGGCGTCCTACTCTCCCAGGACCCTTCGGTCCAAGTACCATCGGCGCTGGAGGGCTTAACGGTCGTGTTCGGGATGGGTAC
>NZ_ASPS01000124.1:0-684 GCF_000517865.1 Paenibacillus sp. FSL R7-269 | reverse complement strand
AATTACCCTATGAGTTTCAGCCTGAAATCAAGGAAAAACTAATTGAAGCAGCAGCATTACAAGAAATATCAGCGACTCAATTATTAATTCGTATTATTGAAAATAAATACCAAGAAATTATAGGATAGGGGGTAATGGACGATGGCATATGGAAATAAGGTTAAATTTCATTATGACGTACCTGTCTATATAAAAAAGCAATTAGCTACGGCTGCAAAAAAGTTGAATATGACAGCAACCGAACTGTTATCCAAAACCATTGAAGAAGAATATGAACGTGTAATAAAGGAAAACAAGGCTAAATGAACTTAGCCTTTTCAATGAATTGGTGCATTTTATGGATTTGGTCAATAGTAAAACTTTGATAGGAATAATCTGGACCAATATTGTCATACGAAAAGGCATGGAAAATAGAATAGCTTTCCAACGGGTTGTCTTCAATTAGATAAACATACACATTAGGGATTTCTGTTGTTACATCACAACGAAATTGAGAGGTTGGGCTTGCGTCTATGATCCCCATAATATGTTGCTTTACATCTGAGGATACATTGGGCAATTGGTTTTCAAAGACTAACATGAGGGACCCCCTTTTGATTGAATGCCGTTTCTGTACTTAGTCTTCCCATTATACCAAACGTTTGTTCGCATGTTAAGGGCGTAATTTCCACAGGAGTATATTTT
>NZ_ASPS01000123.1:0-203 GCF_000517865.1 Paenibacillus sp. FSL R7-269 | reverse complement strand
TCTGCTCCTTCCGTGGTCTACCCGAACCGATTAAAGCGTAAGTTTCATGCGACAGCACCTCAGCAGAAGCTAGTAACGGACATCACGTGTATCTCAGACGGCACCCGCTTTTATTATCTGTCTGCGATTCAGGACCTCTTTAACAATGAGATTGTAGCTTGGCAGATCTCGGAGCGAAACGACGTAAACCTCGTCATGGATAC
>NZ_ASPS01000122.1:0-2133 GCF_000517865.1 Paenibacillus sp. FSL R7-269 | reverse complement strand
AATACGGGAATTCTTCCCTTTTCGTTAGTTTACTTCACCGGGGGATGTTTTTCTAACTTTTTCAGTTTTTCGTTTCACGGATTCAGGTCTAACTTTAAAGGTAAACTATAAGTTTAAACAAGCTATAATGGAACAGCACAAGTTAGATGAAGAGAATATTGAAATTACAATGGCTAGAGTAAAGAGAGAAGAGCGGCTCCAACGACATCAAGATGAGATACGTAAAAAAAGGGCGCATGCGGATCGTCTTTGGCGTGAGCACATTCAAAGAAGTAATATTGACTACATTGATAAGATGAACGGAATTGAATTCGAGAACATACTCAAATATTTTTTTGAAAATATAGGGTATAGGGTACGTACTACCACTGTCTCTGGCGACCAAGGAGTAGATTTAATAATTGAGAAAGAAAACAAGCGAATTGGCTTACAGGCTAAGCGCTATAGTGAGAAAAATCGTGTAGGAAATAAGGCTGTTCAAGAAATTATAAGTGGTGTTGTTTTTTACGATCTGAATGAAGGCTGGGTAATTACAACATCGACTTTCACGGATGCAGCCGTGCAGTTGGCTGAGAAAGCAAAGATCCAATTGATTGATAGATATAAATTGAAAACTCTTTTGGCAAAACAGCAAAAAAAACAATTTGAGCATTGGGAGGTCATTACCTGTTATGAATGCGGGGTTCTAAATCGAGTAGATTTTATAAAAGTTAAAATTGCCAAGTGTGGCAAGTGTGGGATGGGGATAGACATTTGAATCAATTTACTGATTATTATACTGTCTTAAGTGTTCCTTTCGGGGCCTCAAGTAATGCTATAAAAGATTCATTTAGGGCGAAAGCAAAAGTATTGCATCCAGACGTGGGAGGGGACTCTGAGGTTTTTCAAAGGCTACGGAAGGCCTATGAGATATTATCAGATCCCAAATCTAGAGAAAATTATGATCGTTTATATAGGTTGTACTTCTCAAAGATAACCAACGAGAATCTAAATCAAAATCAGAACAATGAAAAAAATCAAACCCGATATTCAGATCCGGAAAAGCAATCTCGTAAAAGGGATGTCCATATAGCTCCTCAAAAGAAGATAGAAGTGGCCGTATTTTCACCTCCATACTGGTTTGGACTTTTAAAAATCGGGGGCATACTACTTACCACTGTAGGTATCTTTCTGATTACTGCTAATTCTCTTTATAGTAAGGGCATTCCAGTGTTTACGAATGATATATCTTCTTCAAGTAGGACGAGTGCATCTCAAACAAGTTCTGCTTCATCAATAAAAACAGATACGAATTCTGAGGAACTTCCTAGTTACTTTACTTTAGGTTCCAGTTCCAAGTTCGTTATTAAGATCATGGGAAAACCTGCAACAATGACCGAAAAAAAGTGGAAGTATGGTAATTCAATCATATTCTTCGATGAAAATGACTTTGTAGTTGGCTATGAGAATAACGGGGAGTTAAAAGTGTTATTAAAAAATAAAACTAAAAACGGGGAAGTGCGAAAGGGTTACTCTAAGATCCAAGTTCTTGATCTACTAGGTACTCCTAAGAGCATTCTTGATGAAATATGGGTTTTCGAGAGCGTTACTATTCAATACGACGAATATCAGCAAGTTACTTCAATAAAAGATCCTATAAAGCAATTAGATAAAGGCAAAGAAGAGAGTTTGACAACAAATAGAACGTTAACAAAAGAGGAGTCTAATGTAGAAACGGCACAAGTAGATTCCAAATTCAACAAAAGTGAAGAGTTATCAACAGAGCATTTCGACCAGCTAGATCAATCAAAAGTGGCCTCGGCAACTGAAAAGCCGAAATCCGAAGCTAATAAAGAATTTGGGCTTGGTGCAAGCATGAAAGATGTTGAGAAAATCATGGGTAAGCCAACATCAATAAATGGGAGAGATTGGAGTTATGATTTCTCAAGAATTACTTTTGATAGAGAAGGTAAGGTAGAAGGCTATAGTGATATTAGTGATAATTTAAAAGTTTGGTTAGGAAACCAAGAGGCTAATACAAGCTTCTCGATCGGTTCCACAAAAAGTGATGTCATCAAAGCCATGGGGACACCAACTTCAGTTAACGGTAGTAATTGGAGTTATGATTTCTCAAGTGTCGATTTCAATAGAGAA
>NZ_ASPS01000121.1:0-457 GCF_000517865.1 Paenibacillus sp. FSL R7-269 | reverse complement strand
TGGTCATACCCCTGTCAAGTAGACAGAAGAAAAAACTAAGCAGCCAGCGCGTGTCGATACTCAATCGGCGCGCGCTGTTTCAGTTTCGCCTGAAAACGTTGGTAATTGTAAAAGTAGATATACTCCTCAACTGCTTGATGAATCTCTGCTTCTGACTTACACTGGTGAAGGTACAACTTTTCTGTCTTCAGATGCGAAAAGAAGGATTCGATGCAGGCGTTATCCAGGCAGGTTGCTTTGCGAGAGTGGCTGCCCTTGACGCCGAATGCCTCTAATCGTGTGTTGTACGCCTGAGACGTGTACTGAAAGCCTTGGTCCGAATGGAGCACGGCCTCAGACACGTCTCTTTTCCGCGTCCACTGTTCAACCGTATCCATGACGAGGTTTACGTCGTTTCGCTCCGAGATCTGCCAAGCTACAATCTCATTGTTAAAGAGGTCCTGAATCGCAGACAGAT
>NZ_ASPS01000120.1:0-912 GCF_000517865.1 Paenibacillus sp. FSL R7-269 | reverse complement strand
TGGACCGGTGCTCCATTCGTCCAGTTCCATACACTTCCGTCTTCTGCAATCGCATAGTTGCTTGAACCTCCCGCAATGCCTTGAATTTCACTTAATCCGTTCACCGGGGTTAAGGTTGCATAACTGCCTCCCCATACCGCCACACTTCCGTCTTTCTTCAGTGCTATGCCGTAATTCGGCATTCCGTTTGAAACAGCAATACTTGCTATTTCAGTAAAGTCCTTTATCTGTACTGCAGTACTTTGATAATCACTCTTCCCTGGTATTCTGTTGCCACCAGCATATCCCCAAGCCCATACTGTTCCTGCACTTGTTAACGCATAGGCATATCCCTTTCCAGCTACTAGTTGACTAACTCCGCTTAGACCAACTACCTGCACCGGTGTTGCTTGGTTCCTGCTTGCTCCATCTCCTAATTGGCGGGAGCCGTTGTCTCCCCACGACCATACCGTTCCATCGCTTTTTAGCGCATAGCTAGTGGACTCACGGGCTGCAATTCCAATGATTCCACTTAGATTCTTCACTTGAACAGGCACCAGGCTGTTGGTCTGGCTTCCATTCCCCAGTTGACCACTGCTATTATACCCCCATGCCCACACTGTTCCATCACTCTTCAGCGCCAGACTGTGTCGGTCACTTGCAGCTACGGAAAGCACATTTGTCAGCCCCGGAACCTCCACTGCTGTCGTTTTGTTTGTCGTTGTTCCATCCCCGAGTTGACCAATATAGTTACTTCCCCAGGCTAACACGTGTCCATTGGTGTTCACTTGCAGATTGTGATTTTCACCTGCGGATAAGGTCAACGGGTGGAGTTCCGTGCTATTCTTTACTTTGACCCAACCCCCACTGGACCACTCCGACCATAGGTGTTCATCATTCACCCTTACCTTCACTTGGAACACCTGTCCTGCT
>NZ_ASPS01000119.1:0-683 GCF_000517865.1 Paenibacillus sp. FSL R7-269 | reverse complement strand
AAAATATACTCCTGTGGAAATTACGCCCTTAACATGCGAACAAACGTTTGGTATAATGGGAAGACTAAGTACAGAAACGGCATTCAATTAAAAGGGGGTCCCTCATGTTAGTTATTGAAAACCAATTGCCCAATGTATCCTCAGATGTAAAGCAACATATTATGGGGATCATAGAAGCAAGCCCAACCTCTCAATTTCATTGTCATGTAACAACAGAAATCCCTAATGTGTATGTTTATCTAATTGAAGACAACCCGTTAGAATGCTATTCTATTTTCCATGCCTTTTCGTATGACAATATTGATCCAGATTATTCCTATCAATGTTTTACTATTGACCAAATTCATAAAATGCACCAATTCATTGAAAAGGCTAAATTCATTTAGCCTTTTTTTCCTTTATTACACGTTCATATTCTTCTTCAATGGTTTTAGATAACAGTTCGGTTGCTGTCATATTCAGCTTTTTTGCAGCTGTAGCTAATTGCTTTTTTATATAGACAGGTACGTCATAATGAAACTTAACCTTATTTCCGTATGCCATCGTCTATTCCCCTTATCCTATAATTTCTTGGTATTTATTTTCAATAATACGTATTAATAATTGAGTCGCTGATATTTCTTGTAATGCTGCTGCTTCAATTAGTTTTTCCTTGATTTCAGGCTGAAACTCATAGGGTAATT
>NZ_ASPS01000118.1:0-4943 GCF_000517865.1 Paenibacillus sp. FSL R7-269 | reverse complement strand
CCGTTCACCCGGGCCAGCACGAGCTGGTCGCGCACATTCTCCCACGCTTTATCGGTGATTTTCCACTCCGGGCCTTTTTTCTCGAACAAGTAGAGGTCCAGGTCGTTCACCAGTTCCTTGGAGAGATAGCTTCGGATGAAGGAGAGGTCGGAATCCAGCTCGCGTACCTCGAACATTTTGTCCCGGTCCCAGCGTTTCTCAATGTCCTCGAAAATCTTCAGGCCTAGGTAATACGGATTCAGGCTCTGGCGCGATGGCTGCACCACCGATGAATTCAGCTTGGCGTATTCGACCGTCTCTTCGGCAGTCAGGTCCAGCTCGCGCATGATTCGCTGATGCCAGTAGGAGGCCCAGCCTTCGTATTGCTAAGGTGCTTATAAAGTTATTAGTTCTGGATCTAAATTTGTAGAGATAATCTGGGGATCTTCATGAATAATCCTTATCTTCCCTGTCTTGCTGGTCTCTGCAAGAGGGATTCGATATGAACCAAAATCCCTACAATATTCAAATGCAGCTTTAATGGAATTATGGCTTGGTTGTATTTGGAGAGATGTGTTATCAGGATAACATTTATTAAAAAAAGAAATAAAATGATACAAAAACTCATCATACTGAGCTCCTCGGGTCGAATAAGAATCTTCATTGATACAATTGGCACTGATAATTATAGAGTTATCAATTTTTTCTAAAAAATTACCTCCTTTACACTGACCATGGATAATTATTTTTTTGCATTTAATTTTACCAATCAGAGAATTGAATTCATTAGCTGAAATAAACGGCTTATCCCAACAAACAATCAGGGCTTGCTTATTATCTAATGTGCCGTGATTAGTTATCATGATGGTTAATTGATCATCTGCAGTGAGTAATGCTGCATAATTTTCTAAAGTTGTTTTAAAAGAGTCGTATGTTGCTGCTATAGTTGCTATTTGAGAATTATTGTACTCAATAGGTGTGCCATCTGTGTACAAAACAGTTATTTGATCATATGTGTTTTTTTGTAATACCTCATACATAAATCCAATATCGTTATTATATCTGATCTCTGTATGATTATTGTCATAACAACCAGCAAATAATAAAGCATGTTTAGCCATTATATTCTCCTAAATTATAATCATATAATTTTAATCATTTGCAAAGAACTAGCGGGTTTCCAAGATTCAGAGTCTGAATAGATGTATTGTTCAGAATTTTTAAATAACCAATATTCACATTCATGAGACCAATTAGCGATATTAGTGGGGTCAATAAAAACTAACCAACCATTGAAATTTGGATTTTTATCGAAAATTTTCTTGTTTAGAGCATCTGTTACTTGAGAAGCTTTTATAATTGAAGTTGATATATAAATGTCCGTGAACTGAGAAGAATAATCTATAAAAAAAGACTCAACAAAAGCTTTGATTTCATTAAAATCATTAAAATAATGTTTCATCTCCTGAATACCACCCTTCATCATGGCTATATTAGGAGTATATATAATTGAAGCAAGTTCTATACCAAAGTATTTTTCTGAAATATTTGTAGTCCTTATAGTATCAATTTCACACTCTATCAATGCTTGCATGATGAAGCACTCCTTCTAGTTCAGTAATTTCAGAATCGTCTAGTTTATTTAAAATAAAAGGAGAGTGTGTTGTAATAATGAATTGACAATTCGGAAACATTTGTTTGAAGTAAGGAATAATATTTATTTGCCACTTTGGATGAATATGACAATCTATTTCATCTATTAAAACCACTGCTTCATAATTATAAAAGTCTGCTTTCCCATCAGAGGAATTATAAAGTCTATAGAAAATTTCTCCTATAATAATAAATAAATTTTTAAAACCATCACTTAACTGATCAATATTAACTCTAATATTATTACAATTAAAAAGTATTTCACCTTTTTCTGAAATATGACTAAATATGAAAGGATTGAATAATGTATTAAATGCTTCAATGATATGTTCAAATGTTTTTTGATTTTCGCTGTTTGGTTGTTTAAGTCTTATGAAATCTAAATTAATTAACCACTGTTTTAAGTTAAGGAATTTATTACTTACATGTAATTGATCACTAGTTTCAGAAATTCTTGATATCGAACTTGCCATCGAGTTTTCTCTACTGTTTTTAGGCAGAGGATATGAATTAGGTCCATCAACTGCTATATTGGGTAAATATCTAAAAGAATCAAAATAGAGAACGGTACCCCCGATAAAATTATCTTTATGAAGATTTTTAAAAAAAGATAATGAATCTGACTTAGTTTTGTTGTAAATCATAAGACTGTTTTTGTTATCGGTTCTTTCTAATACATTAAGAAATTGAATTTCAGAATTGGACAAATTAGCTTGTTCTATCTCATTGTTACTCGCTTGAAAGTCAGCAGAAATAGAAAAGTTTTCTTTACCTTGTAGGATATCGCTAGAATTAAGAAGCTCACCGTTATACTTAGGATATAAGGAATTTAATAGATGTACGAAAGATCTCAAAATGGTAGATTTTCCCGAGCCGTTTTCTCCAATGAATACATTTATATGAGGATTGAAATTAAAAGTTTCGTCCTCAAAAAGTCGTAAGTTTTTTATTGTAATTGATCTTATTTTCATATAACTCACCTCTTTGTGTAGTTAATACAATTTTAATTATTACCTAGGTAATAATTACCTTTCATATAGATATATAATACACTAGAATTTAGATTTTGAAAAACAAACCTATTTCACATTCACTCATTCGAAATGTCCACAAAAGCAGTATTTTATTTCTAAATTATTGATGTGATCATTTTGTATTTCCTGTGAAAAAAGACAACGATTATGATTCAGTTATGAGTATATTGGAAGTGATTTCAATATGACGTGCTAATATTTGGATTTGTAATGAATTTAACAGGCAGGGAGACGAAAGTTATGAAATAATATTAATCAGTTTCATTCATAATAAATAAGACGAAGAAGCTCAAAGTGATTTTTACAAAGGAATTGCCCGATTTGATACTAAGAAGTGTTGTTAAAATAATAATAATGGATTAATAAATTACAACTGGCTTCTCAATGCTATCTATTAATTTATAGTCAATAGAAACATATAATCATATGAGGGGGCCTTGCATAATGTATTCACTACTATTTATATATCCCCATTTTATGGTTTGGCATTTTTAGAATATTATCAAGGAACTCATTAGCAGTGCAATGAAGTATTATAAAAGAGTTGTCAAATCACCCATAGGCACTTCTATAGTAATAGAAGGATTTATTAATTAAATTCAATAATTGTATGAGTGATCTTTCAATATAATATAGTTGAAAGAGGATCATTCCAAAACTCAATCCACTTTTGTTTCAATCACTTACTCCAAGTTCAATTCTATATCCAACTCCCCCTCCCCCAAAACCGTGACCTTCGAAACCAACGTCCGCAACAGCACCTTAGCCTCCTCAACAGGCAGCGCATATATCGCATCGAGCACCGTCTTTATCTTGCACTCAAGCATTTCCTTCAGATCCTCCACATGCATTTTCTCTCCCTGTTCATTCGAACTCTGATTCTCCTGAATAATCCGTTCCATCCGCTGCTTCTACTCGTTAAGATCCTGCAACTCAATCAGTCCAGCAGTATAGGCTTCGACCTTCCGCTTATAACGGTTTTTAGCACCGTTAATCTGTTGATCACCACGGCTGCAGTGGTTGCTACGGGCTTTCTCAACGAGATGAGGAACTAACTCAAGGCTAAGTGAATCTGAAAAACCTGCTAACCCCTGTAAAACCAGGACTCCACTTCGTCGGCTTTATACTGCTTGCTTGTGCATGTTCCTTTGTTCTTATTCTCAGAACAGCGGTAAACGCGGTAACGTCTGTTTCTTGATCCTGACCATCCAATGCTCATCCCTGACCCGCAGTTTCCACATTTCAGGATGCCTCCAAGAAGATGGGGACTGGTCTGAGCGCGGGGAGCTATATCTGATCTGTTCATTTTGGTCTGCACTCTTTCCCAGATGTTCTTGTCAATAATGGCGGGTAGACAATCGTCAATGACAATCCAATCCTTATCGTCTTTTATGGTCCGTTTCTTCTTACTTGAATCCACGCGATTCCATACAAAGGTCTTTTTATTTACAGGATTGGTAAGCAGCAGTTTTACGGAACGAATGGACCATTCCTTGTTGTGCCTTGACGGGATGCCTTCTTCGTTCAGTTGTCTTGCAATAGCGAAGAATCCCATTCCCTGATTGAGGTAAAGATCATATATTTGTCGCACAGTTTTTGCCTCTGGTTCATGGATGACAAGTGCTTTTTCTTCCAAGCGATATCCGTAGGGACTCTGAGTCAGCCATTTGTCCTGGTTGGCAGCATGGAACATATTATCCAGGACACGTTCTCGAATACGCTCACGTTTAAATTCCGTGACAGCTCAGAGCACTTGAAGTGTCAGACGGCCTGAGGGCGTGTTGATATCAAAGGATTCACTGATTGAGATGAAGGCGACTTGATGCTGCTGGAACATGTCGATCAGCGTAAGCAAATCGAGTAGTCGGCGGCTCATCCGATCCAGTTTGGTGACCATAACTTTTGAGATTTCGCCGTTCTCTATGTATGTCATCAACCGCTTGAGCTGAGGGCGGTCTGTGCTTTTTGCGGAGTAGCCATCGTCA
Source organism: Paenibacillus sp. FSL R7-269 (assembly GCF_000517865.1). Lineage (NCBI taxonomy): Bacteria > Bacillati > Bacillota > Bacilli > Caryophanales > Paenibacillaceae > Paenibacillus > Paenibacillus sp. FSL R7-269. The sequence continues at coordinate 292 of NZ_ASPS01000118.1, read as the reverse complement.
ATAAGTAATAGGGTTTCGCTGTAGATTACTCATAAAAAGAGAGTCTAGCCTCTGTGAGGCATAGACTCTCTAAGAAATATTTTATTACCACTAAAAACAACCCTTTACATAAACCGCCGCTGCACCTTTTTGCCGTCATAGGTGAACAGAGCGTTTTTGTCTTCTACGACGGTCTGCAGATGCACGGTGCGGCCCCAGAGGGCGTAGATATGCGGGAGCGTGCGCTCCAGGTATTTCAGATCCAGCTCGATGCTCTCATAGCGGTGGGTAATCAGCAGTTCGCCGTTCCGCT
>NZ_ASPS01000116.1:0-320 GCF_000517865.1 Paenibacillus sp. FSL R7-269 | reverse complement strand
GATGGTGCAGGCGGTGACGGCGGAGAAAAACCGCATTCACAAAATCCTGCAGGATGCCAACATCAAGCTAACCACCTTTATGTCCGATTTATATGGGGTTTCGGGACGGGGCCTGCTCCAGAAGATCATGGACGGCGAGGTCATCGACGAAATGACAGTTAAAAGCCTGGTCAAAACCCGTTTAAAAAAGAAAGTCCCGCAGTTGCTAGACGCGCTCAATGGCAAGTTGCGTCGTCATCATCGCGAGATGATTCGAGACCACTGGGACCACTTGGTCTATTTGGAGAAAAGGATCACGGAACTGGAAGCTCGAATCGAGG
>NZ_ASPS01000115.1:0-85402 GCF_000517865.1 Paenibacillus sp. FSL R7-269 | reverse complement strand
GCATGGAGCTGACCAATACTAATCGGTCGAGGGCTTATCCAAATTTCTATCACGCAGATTTGTTTCGGATTCAGTTTTCAGGAATCAAATTCCTGAACGCAAGGAAATTCATTCACACATTCGTGATGAACCGAATTTCTAGCGGCAGCGTCTGTTTCACAGACGCATGTTTGGTGGCGATAGCGGAGGGGTTCCACACGTACCCATCCCGAACACGACCGTTAAGCCCTCCAGCGCCGATGGTACTTGGACCGAAGGGTCCTGGGAGAGTAGGACGTTGCCAAGCACGCAAGACCACTGTTGATTTCCTGACAGTGGTCTTTTTGTATTTTCGGCGCTGACTGAAGGCAGGCCAACCAAACCAGGAGGTAAGGTCTCATTTTACAACTCCATAACAACTGTCACTCTACTTTATAACATCTTGAGAGTAGGGTAGTGGTAGAGAAATTATTATATTCCTGTGGAGGTTATCCCGTTGTATAAGAAGAAGTGGTCTGCTTCAGAGGAATTGAGTCCCAGGGGCCTGCTGATAAGGAGAAATAAATGATAAGCGGGAAGCTTATGTTCAATGAACAAACTAGTCCTGACGATCAAGCAGCTCTTGATTGTCAGGATTTTTTGGCGGGCGGGTGTGTAGTGTCAGGTTCGGCTTATAGGTTATGAATGCTCTGGAATCTGGTATGATTAAGATTAGGTTACCTATGAAAGGGCACCCTGTGGCTACAGAGTTAGGAGGATATTCGATAGATGGCTCATATACTTGTTGTTGAGGATGAACAGGCGATTAATGATTTAATAACGATGAACCTTAAGCTGGTGGGACATACGTATGCCAAAGCTTATAGCGGTTCGGAAGTAGCGGATATACTGGAGAAGGAACGTGCGGATCTGGTCTTGCTGGATGTCATGCTTCCCGGTCTGGACGGTTTCGGGGTGATGGAGCAGATTGCGCCACTGCGGATTCCGGTGATTCTGATTACGGCCAGGGGTGCACTCTCTGACCGGATCAGGGGATTCGAGCTGGGTGCGGATGATTATATTATTAAGCCTTTTGAGATATTGGAACTACTGGCCCGGATTAATGTCGTGCTGCGGAGGAATGAACAGGCCGCCTCTGCTTTTGTATGCGATGGGGTTGAAGTCCGGTTCACGGAGCGTCAGGTGTGGGTGGAGCAGCTGCTGGTGGATCTGACGGCCAGAGAATTCGAGCTGCTTGAAGTGCTGATCCGTAACCGGAATATTGCTCTTTCCAGGGAGAAGCTGCTGGAGATGGCTTGGGGCTATGATTATGCGGGTGATACCCGTACCGTGGATGTACATATCCGGCAGCTGCGCAAAAAGCTGGGCTGGGAAGAACGGATCAAAACCGTGTTCAAGCTGGGCTACCGGCTGGAAGTTCAGGTCTAGCCATGCGATTCTGGCATAAGATTCTCCTTGCTGTGCTGGTGCTATTTATAGGGGCACTTGATGTAAGTGTCGTGATGGTGATGAAAAAAAGCTGGCAGCTGAACATGGCCAGTGAGAGCAAACGCGCGGCCAGCGAACAGCTGCTAATTACGAATAATATCTATGAGAACCTGGATTCCATTCGGGCAAGAGGCGTCTCTCTTACCCCGGCACTGCTGGTCAGTGTAGCCAAGTCCTATGGAGAACACTATCTTAAGCAGGGAATAGAGCTGGAACTGCGGGATAATGGACTGCTGCTCTATCCCGTTGAGAACGGGGGGAGTTCCGGTCAGGAAGAGGTGCATGCGGCGCAGGAAGAACATATCATGACGTTAGCGATGCCGCTCCCTGCTCCTTATCAGCATCTGGAGCTGGCGTACAAGCGCGATATCAGCGGGCTGTACGCCCAGCAGGAGGAGCTTATCCGTTTTTTCGTGATGATTAACTGGATTGTCGGTCCGCTCCTCATGGTACTGCTCTACCTTCTGATCCGGCATCTGACAAAGCCGCTGAAGCTGTTGTCCGAGACGACCAAAACGATTGCCGAGGGCAATTATTCGAACCGTGTGGAGCTGAACAGCAGGGATGAATTCGGGGAGCTAGCCGTAAACTTTAACAAGATGGCTGCTGTGATAGAGCAGCGGATGAGCGATCTCGCAGGCATGGCTGAGGATAAGCAGCGGATGGTCGATAATCTGGCTCATGAGCTGCGGACACCGCTGACCAGTATGCAGGGATTCGCGGAGCTGCTGACCACGGCTAACATAGATCAGGAGGATCAGGTCAAGGCGGGCCGCTATATTCTCAGTGAGACGGTGAGGCTGAAGAATCTGGCTTTCAAACTGCTGGATCTGTCCGTTCTGCGGCATCAGCCGCTGGTGTTGGCAAAGGTAGACGTAGCTTCGCTATTCGACACTGTGGCCCAGACCGAGCAGCAGAGGGTGATAGATAACGGATTACTGCTGGAGATGAATAGCTCCATTCCTGCCGTATGGGGAGATGCTGATCTTCTGGCAGCTTTGCTGGTGAATCTGATCGAGAATGCGATTCCGGTGTCCCGGCCAGGGCAGACGATCCGTGTGCTGGCCTATCCGCAGGACGGAGAAGGGGTGCTTGAAGTACAGGACAGCGGGAGTGGAATGACAGAAGAGCAGAGCAGGCGGGCATTTGAGCCGTTCTACCGTGCAGATCCTTCACGTTCTCGGGCCTATGGCCATGCAGGTCTGGGTCTCTCTCTATGCCGCCAGATTGCTGAAGCGCATCAGGCCAGAATTGAGCTGCTATCTGCTCCCGGTGAGGGAACGCGCATCCGCCTTTTTTTAAGCTCCACTGTGTGAAGCTATTTTACAACTCCATAACAACTGCTCCTCTACTCTATAATATCCCGGGATTAAGCTATGGAAAGAGTTCATATTCTGAATCCCGATGGAGGTAATACAATTGAACAAGAAAAAGTGGTCTGTTACTATGGCTGTTGTCCTATGCTCAGGCGGTATGTTTGCATTCAGCGGACTCCTTGTCCCCAGTCTGGCGAACTCAGCAGTCATTGCGAAGTACAGTACGGCAACTGAGGTCAATGCTAAGGAAAGTCCGGCAGAAAGCGCTGTTCCGGTACTGAAGGTGGAGGCGCCCGTGCCGGTATCTACCGTGAATGATGATCTGCTGCTGAAGCAGATGACAGAGGAGCAGATCCAGCAAATCTACGACTATATGGAGCTACCTGGCGATCCGAACACTTCAGGCCGGGAAATGACCGATGTGGAAATCAACCGTCGCCTGGTACTGGAAGATCAGTATGTCTATGATGGTGTGCGGCCACAGAAGCCATTGCCGCTACAGGCGGGGCAGGGGGAAGTGTATTTCGATATAAAGACCAATACGTATTATCAACCGGAGCGCACCTGGACAGATGAAGAGCTGCTGCAAATGATTGACTGGTACTACCGGCTTAATCTTGTGGCATCCAAACATAATATAACTCCTCCGGCCGTTGCCGTACCGGAGAAATTCAGCAAGGATGAAGCACTGGCACGGGCGGCTGAAAGTGTACGTAAGCTATTCGATGCCGATGTCTCCAAGCTGAAAACAAATGTTATGCTGGTGGAACCGGGTTATGGCATACCCTCATTTTGGTCGGTTCACTTTGCACCCTATAAGTCGCTTACTCTGCTTGGACAAGGTCAGGAGTACTGGCAATATAGTGTGCAGATCGATCCTGACACCGGGGTGGTGGTAGATACGACAGCTTTTAACTCTGTGATGAAAAAAACTCCTATCGATGCAGCGGCAGCGGCTGCCATGAAGAAGGATGACAGCTGGATAAAGGAAGCTACCCGGATTGTAAAGGACAAGCAGGGAGAAAAAAGAAAAATAGTGAAGGCGTATTTGACGGGCACTGAGGTTAACAATAAACGCGGGATGGTGGCCGTGGATGTGTTACTGGAAGACGGCAGCAAATATAATGCGGAATTACGCTATCCGGGTAAGCAGCTGCGTTGTCTGATCTATGAGCCTGCCGGCAAGGCTAAATAAGCGGGAAGTCATGTTGCTATAGAACTGAATTTGTCCTGATGATCAAGTATTTCTTGATTCATCAGGATTTTTTGTTACATTGGAGATAGAAGATGATCGTAAAAAAATGTAAAGCGGGTGGAGTGCATGAGAATTCATTGCTTGCAGCATGTTCCGTTCGAAGCGGCGGAGGAAATTGCAGGTTGGGCTGAGGTCAAGGGGCATGCGCTAACCACAACACGGCTGTATGAGAGTCAGGCTCTGCCTGCCATCCGGGATTTTGATATGCTCGTGGTGATGGGCGGCCCGATGGGTGTATATGATGAGGCACTATACTCTTGGATGACGGCAGAGAAAGCTTTCATTAAAGAAGCGATCCAATCGCACAAGCTGATGCTGGGTATCTGTCTGGGGGCCCAGCTTATTGCTGAACAAATCGGCGGCGAGGTCTACCCTAACAAGTGGAAGGAAATTGGCTGGTTCCCTGTCAGGCTGACCGGAGATGCGCAGACCTCTGCCTTTTTCCAAGGATTCCCGGAGCAATGGGTGCCGTTTCACTGGCATGGAGACACCTTCAGTCTGCCTGCCGGAGCGAGAAGGCTTGCTTCCAGCCTGGGCTGTGCCCAGCAGTGTTTTGAATATGAGGATTATGTAGTAGGCCTGCAGTTCCATCTGGAGGTTAATGAATCCAGCATCCGCAAAATCATTACCAACTGTGCCGGAGAGCTGGAGCCCGGAGAGTGTATTCAAGCACCGTCCGACATGACAGATCAGGCGGAGCGAATAATAGCGTCTAATACCCTGCTGTTCATACTCCTGGATGCGATGGAAGAGAAGCATCTGTCCAGAACTTCTTAAGTAACGCCTACTAACAGTAAGGAGTGTAATATGAAAAGATTAAATGTAGCGATCCCTACGCCTTTTCACTGTGATGAAGGTCTGAATGTGGAAGGGTTCGAAGCCATTGTCGCCTACCAGAAGCAGAACGGCATTGAATCGCTGCTTATCTCAGGAAGCACGGGTGAGCAGCATTCGATGAGTATCGGAGAGAGACTGGAGATCATTGAATACTTCAATCAGCAGCGCTTCCAAGGGATAGAGCTGGTCTTCGGGGCTTCTGCTATCAGAACCCGTGATGCGGTAACGCTGGTTCAGGCGCTGGAGACATCGGTGATGGATGCCATTATGATTGGCTTTCCGCCATACATCCGGCCTACGCAGCAGCAAGCAATCGCTTATGTGGAGGAGCTGCTTAGTCATACGGCTAAGCCGGTGGCGTTGTATAATAACCCCGGCCGGACCGGATTCGATCTGGCTCCTGAATCGCTGAATTGGTTAATCCGCCGTTATCCGCACATTGTCGGCTACAAGGAAACAGGCGATCTGCAGCGGCATGTGGGGGTGGAGTACCCGGAGGAATTCATTCTTTTCGCCGCAGGGGATATGAAGCTTGTGGAGAATTTCGCCTCAGGTCCTTGCAAAGGTCTCTCCAGTGTGGCCGGAAATATATATCCCATGGAGATCAAGGCCGCGGTGGAGCGACTGCTGCGGCAGGAACAGGTGGAGGCTGGTCCGATCGAAGAGAGGGTCTCCCGGGTGTTCAGCGGCCAGGCCCTAATTAACATCAAACAGCATTACAACAGCTTAGGTATTCAAGCGGGGATCTGCCGGGCGCCTCTTCTCTAATCCTACAATGAATATTAATCTCCTAAATGACAAAAAATAGCTGGAATCAACCCTATCAAAGGAGACCTGGCTATGCATGAAATTTGGAGTGAAATATGGAAGGCGCTGGTTCTGATTGTAGTTGGAATGCTGGTGCTTCGGCTTGCCGGACGGAAATCTATCTCGCAAATGACCATTCCAACGACGATCGCGATGATCTCAATAGGAACCATTATTGTGCAGCCGATAGCGAATCACAGTATCTTGATCACGATGGTGGCAGCAGCAGTCTTCATTACTGTATTAATCGTGGTGGAATGGCTGCAGGTACGGTGGAATGTTGTTGAGCGGCTGATTAAGGGGCCTGCGGTTATTGTTATTGCGGAGGGACAGCTTCAGCCTAAGAATCTGAGAAAGCTGAGATTAACTGTCGATGAGCTGGAGATGAGTCTGCGGGGACAGGGCATCTCCAGGCTCAGCGATGTCAAAACGGCAACGATTGAGCCTAACGGCCAGCTCGGATATGAACTGCAGGATTCCGCAAAGCCGGTCACTATGGATCAGGTAGAGGCGCTCTTTGCTAAATATCTGTGCGGAAGCGGTTCAGCGAATAAGGCTGCATACCTGGATCAGCCTGATCCGCAGACGGGGCTTTTTGAGGAGATTAAATTGCAGTAGAGGTAGACCGGATGCTGTAGAAGGAGGGAGATCATGCGCAAATTCTTCATAACGGACATCCATGGGGATCAAAAGGGGCTGGAGCTGCTGCTCCGGCAGTCTGGATTGGACTGGGGAAAAGACCAGCTGGTCATCGGCGGAGATATGATCAACCGGGGGAAGGACTCGGCTGGAGTACTTGGTTACCTTAAGCAGCTTACAGAGCGGTATCCGGGCCAGGTCCATGCACTGATTGGCAATCATGAAGAAATGATGGGGGACTATATAATCAGCGGTGACAAGCTCTGGCTGAGTCACGGCGGACGCGAGACGTTGGCTGGTCTGAAACAGGCTTATCCCGATGCGGATCAACGGCAGAAGCTGATGGAGTGGGCCTATTCTTTGCCGTTGTACTTCGAGGATGATGAATATGTGTATACACATGCCGGACTGTATACAGGGCAGCCTCTGGAGGAGCAGAGCCGGGAGATTCTATGGATGACAGAATATGAGTTCTACCGCCAGCCGCGTGAAGCGCTGCTTGCCTTAACGAGGGGCAGGCCGGTGATTCATGGGCATACGCCGGTTGAACGGATCTATGGTGACGGCGCCAGGATGAACTGCGATCTGGGATCTAATACCTACCCGATACTTGAAGAAAGGTCGCTGGGACTGGTGAATCTGACGGAGATGACCTGCCATGTGTATAGACAGGCAGACCAGCGGCTGGAGACCAGACGGATCGGACGTATCTAGCTTCGGGAGTGACACAAAGACAATAGCACTTATTTGTTATGGAGAAAAGAAAGGACGGAGTGAGATGAAGCATCCTTTTCACCTGAAGGCGGTATGGAATGGAGGGCGGAACAGCGAAGGGCATATTGATGCAGGCGGACTGCGGACGGTTATATCGATTCCGCAGGAGATGGGCGGACCGGGAACAGGCACGAATCCCGATGAGATGCTGCTGGGCGCAGCAGCGACCTGTTACCTGATTACCCTGGCTGCGATGCTGGAGCGTTCGGAGATTGTTCCAGAGGGGCTGACCCTGGCGTCTGAGGCAACAGTAGATGTCACGAATAATGTGTTCACGTACGAGCAGATCGTACATAAGCCTAGCATTGTGCTTCAGGCTGATGCGACACCGGCCCAGCTCAAGCTGGCAGAGCGGCTGGCACATAAGGCTGAAGCCTCCTGTATGATCTCCAGAGCTGTGGCCGGGAACGTCTCTATTGAGACTCAGCCAGTAGTAGAAATCGCGCACGGGAACGGACAAGCCCGGATAGAGTCATAGAAGCACAGCGGAATAAAGAGCTAGAGCTACACTGGTGGTGTAAAATGCTGCTCCACCTCGTAGCGCGGCAGCTCTACAGTTACCGAGGTTCCCTTGGTGAATTCACTCTCGATCCGCAGCTGCCCGTCATGCAGCTCAATAATTTCTTTGCAGATTGCGAGGCCCAGGCCGCTGCCGGATTGACGGGAGCGGCCTTTGAAGAATTTGGTGCCAAGCTGCGCCAGATCCGCAGCCTCGATGCCCTCGCCGTTGTCAGCAACGGTGACGGTTATCCGCTCGCCTTCCAGCACTGCGGTAAGACGGATCTCACCCTCCGCAGGGGTGAACTTGAACGCATTATCCAGCAAATTGACAAACACCTGCTTCAACCGGTTAAAATCACCGTCCACCGGCAGCGGCTGATCGGGAAGGTCGGCGTAGAGGCGGATCTGCTTCGTCTGCCCCCGGTATCTGAACTGCAGCAGCAGATCCTCCAGCAGGCCTCTGAGATCATATGGCTGGCGTACAATGCGGATCTCTCCGGCCTGGAACTTGGAGAAGTCGAGCAGATCCTCCACCAGGCCGATCAGCCGGTCTGTCTCCCCGGTCATGACCTCAAGACCCTGGAGCGTCTCCTGCCTGTCCGACAAATCACCGACCAGCAGCGTCTCGCCCCAGCCTTTGATGGAGGTCAGCGGGGTCCGCAGCTCATGGGTGACAGAGGAGATGAAATCATATTTGAGCTTCTCGCTCTTCAGAATTTCTTCAGACATATAATTCAGTGTTACCGCAAGGGTGCCGACCTCATCGTCAAAGCGCCTCTCTGCCCGGACGGCAAAATTACCGGTGGCCATTTCCTTGGCGACCCCGGTCAGCTGCTGAATCGGTCCTACAATTCGTTTGGCGATGATAAGGCTGAGGATGAAGCCGAATCCAATGACGAGCAGCCCGACGATGGCTGCATTCAGCGCAATTTTGAGAATAACGTTATATAAAGGCTCTGCCGAGACCGAGTAACGCAGCAAGCCAATCGTACTCCCCGACTCCTTCAGCGCAATAGAAACTGCCATAATTCGTTCCCCGTTCACCGGCTTGATGCTCTGAAAGCTTCCTTTGCCGCTGGTCAGAGCTGCTCTCACATCAGGGGTATTCACCTGCTCTGTACTGGAGAAGCCGAAGGAATTAATGACCACCTGCCCGGCCGGACTCAGCACTTCCACCTTGCTGCTTTCTTCAGAGGAAATATTCTCCAGAATATAACGCGCCCGCTCATTCAAGCTATAGCTCTCCAGATACTTATTGAAAAAGGTCGCTGAAGTCGTGGCCCTTGTATTCAATGTCTCCATTGCACTGCCCAGATAATAATAGTGGACAGCGGCAATGAACACCCCCTCCAGCAGCAGCACGATTAGGAGCAGCATAAGGGTAATATAGACGATAAGTCTGGACCTGATTCCCTTCAGCACTCTTAGCCCCTCCAAATATATCCGAATCCCCATACCGTCTCGAGGAACTGCGGCCCGGAGGACTCCTGTCCGATCTTCTGGCGGATTCGGCTGATATTCACATCTACAATTTTAAGATCACCCATGAAGTACTGCCCCCATACGTTTGTCAAAATATCGTCCCGGTTCATGGCCTTGTTCGGCTGCTCCATCAGCAGCTTCACGATCATAAACTCGGTTGGGGTCAGCGGGATATCCTGCCCGTCCTTCAATAATTTCCGTTCATCCAGCATCAGAGTAAAAGGCGGAAGCTCAATAAGGTTCTCCTGCGGCAGCGCCTCTCCCGGATACATCCGGCGGTAAAGCGAGCGCACCCGGGCGACCAGCTCCACTGGACTGAAGGGCTTAACCACGTAGTCGTCTGCGCCGGATTCCAGGCCCATGACCTTGTCGATTTCCTGGCTTTTGGCAGTGAGCATAATGATTCCCAGCCGGGGGAACTGTGTCCGCAGAAGGGTACACACCTCGAACCCGCTGAGTCCGGGCAGCATCAGGTCGAGAATTGCGATGTCGAAATCTCTCTGCTCCCGGGCAATGCTCAGCGCCTCTTCACCGGTAGAAGCCTCCGCGATCTCGAAGCCTGCCCGCTTAAGGTTGATGCACAGCAGATCACGGATCGGCTTCTCATCTTCCAGTATCAGCACTTTCATGAACAGCTCTCCTTCTTATTGCCGGGGCTTCTGGGGTGTGCCGGCCAGCTGAACGACTTCATCCAGTGTCAGCTTCAGCTGATTATAATTCTGCAGATCGGCCCCCTGCAGCTTGCCGGCGGCATCCGCTGCGGGCATTACGGCAACGAACAGGGTAGGCTCCGTGTCATTGTTAGAGTTCCCTTGCTCATACAGCAGCTTATACTTTCTATTCTCAGCCTTCAGCTGGACCTCTGCGGCAGCCCAGGCCTTCTTCGTCAGCAGGCGGAGCTCCAGCAGCGGAGCCTTCACCGCAGATCCGGCATTCTTGTAGCTGAACTGGAGCTTCTCCCAGGGCTGCGGTGATTCTCCCGGAACTTCCAGCAGGGTCTGGCCCGCCCAAGACTTGGGAATACGGAAGTTGAAGCCCCAGCGGTCGAACTGCTCCTGCACGAAGGTCAGAACGGACTGTCCGTCCCACTGATAATATTTGGTGATGAATGGGGTCGCCAAGGGAGCCATGCCCTCCGTACCGGCAGGCGGTACCAGGAAGCTGAACTCCAAGATCCCGTCATTGTTCACATCCAGGCTGGACTGCGGGTAGTCCTTAACTGCAATACTGCTGCTGCCAAGCAGGTCAGGAGAGACAGCCGGCGGAGACAGCACCAGATCCTTGCTGGCAGCGAGCGCGGTACGCTGATAATCATCTGTTGCCAGTATATCAGTAAATCTGTCTTTTTCCCAAGTTAGCAATGAAGTATAGGAAGCATGTGCGCCAATGGCGGCATCGATGACGATTGCGTCCTGTGTAGGGGACGCCTTGCCGAACTGGGCTTCGATCACATTACCGTCCAGCTTCTGGTCGGATAAGGTCTGCAGCGTACCGTCCTTGAGCCGGAGTAATAGAAGATGGGTCTCACGTATGTTATCCGTGGTGTAGGTGCTCTGAAGCAAGGCAATGTCCGTATGCCCGCTCCCGGTCAGGTCGCCAAGGACCAGCTGGTCGTATGGCTGCTTAAGCAGCTCGGTCAGCTTGCCGCTGCTTAGGCTGTAGACTGCCAGCTCTTTGCTTAATCCCTCCCCGCCGCCGTATCCGAGCAGCAGCTCCTCCGCTCCGTCACCGGTAACATCTGTGAAGGACACTTCATTCAATTCGCTGCCCACCCCGGTAAGGTTAGCCAGCTTGGTCCACTTGCCGTTCTGCTGTGAGAGGAGGAGGGTGTTGATCTCGTAATCGGTTTTGTCTGTCTTGTAGAAGGCCAGGAGTTCCTCCTGCCCGTCCTTGTCGAGATCCTGTAATTGAATCGCGCTGCCGGATTCCGAGTGGATCGGTACTGTTAAATGCGCGTTGGCCGGCAGAAAGGATCGGACGATTCCGGTAAGATTGCCGTCGCTATTCCCCTGTGACGGGGCTTGCAGCAGATCGCTCGGCGTCTTCATGGTGCCACAGCCGGAAGCGATCAGGCTTAAGAATAAGAGGCTGCTGAGGCCGAAGGTATATTTGTTCATTACAAGTTACGCTCCTTAGGATTCATCTGTGGCTAGTATATCCTAACCTTTCGGGGAATTAGTTTCAAAATGGTAAAGGGGGATAAGTGAAGATATAAATATGAGATGGGATATGAGATGAAATGACAGAAACGCAAAGCTTAAACTCGTCGACTACGGTGAACATTTGGACTTTCGGCCGCTGTTGTATACAGATTTCTTGATTCAAGCCGCTGTTTGCGGTTGAAATCCGTATACAAGCCTATGCTTACGATGCGAGCTTTCCTTCGGGAAGCTTTTAGGCGGACACTACCGCTCCTACAGTTCCAAACTTCCCCTCCGCTCCTTCCCGCTTTTTGTTAATGGCGTATTCAACTGAAATTGATATCTTCAGTTATCGGGGGAGGGGCAGGCAGAGACCGGCGGAATGGGGCGCTGTCGCTACCATTACTACAATTTAAAAAGGCTGCCCCAATCAGCCTTTTTAAGACTTTTCGGGACAACCTGTATTGTAGGGCTATTCTATTCGCCTGAGCGCCGCAGGCTCTGTCCATTGGTAGCGATAACATCCTTGTACCAGTGGAAGGATTTCTTACGGTAGCGCTCCAGGGTTCCGGTATTGTCGTCGTGACGGTCTACGTAGATGAAGCCGTAGCGCTTACTGAGCTGCGCGGTTGACGCACTGACCAGGTCAATGCAGCCCCATGAAGTGTAGCCCATGAGTTCAACGCCGTCCTCGATGGCTTCGCCAACCTGCACCAGATGGTCATTCAGGTACTCAATCCGGTAGTCGTCATTAACGGTCGGCACGCCGTCTTCGCCGGTAATCAGCTCATCCTTGGCCCCGAGTCCATTCTCCACAATAAATAGCGGCTTCTGGTAACGGTCATAGAACATATTGAGCACATAGCGCAGACCCTGCGGGTCAATCTGCCAGCCCCATTCGGAGGCCTTCAGGTATGGATTGGCTGCACCGCTGAACAGGTTGCCTTCCTGGGTGCGTTTGCCGGGGTCTCCAGTCTCACAGATGCTCACATAGTAGCTGAACGAGATAAAGTCAACGGTATGCTTGAGGATGTCCGCATCTCCAGGCTCCATGTGAATCTCAATGCCGTTCTCTCTGAAGTAACGTTTCATATATCCAGGGTATACGCCTCTCGCATGCACATCCCCGAAGAAGTAGTTCATATGCTCTGACTTCATCGCAGCAATGACATCGTCCGGGTTAGGCGTGAGCGGATAGGTTGGCATGCTTAGAATCATACAGCCGATCTTGGCCTGCGGGTTGATCTCATGTCCGATTTTGACCGCAGTGGCGCTTGCTACCAGCTCGTGATGGATGGCCTGATACAGATCCTGCTTGCTCAGCTGCTCCTTCGGTGTATAGATCCCGCCGCTCATGAATGGCTCGTGCAGGATGGAGTTGATCTCGTTGAAGGTCAGCCAATACTTTACTTTATCCTTATAGCGGGTGAATACCGTTCTGGCATACCGTTCATAGAAGCCGACTAATTGCCGGTTCACCCAGCCGTCATACTGCTTGGACAAGTGCAGCGGAGTTTCGTAGTGGGAGAGAGTCACCAGCGGCTCAATACCGTATTTGTGACATTCATCGAACAGGTCGTCGTAGAATTGCAGGCCTTGCTCATTAGGCTCCAGCTCGTCGCCGTTCGGGAAGATCCGGGACCAGGCGATCGAGGTGCGGAAGACCTTGAAGCCCATTTCGGCAAAAAGCTTGATATCTTCTTTGTACCGGTGGTAAAAGTCGATGCCGACCAGCTTCATATTATCCTCGGTAGGCACCTCGGTGATGGGTCCCTTGATTCCTTGCGGAGCTACGTCCTGGGTGGACAGGCCTTTGCCGTCCTCGTTGTATGCGCCTTCCAATTGGTTCGCAGCGACTGCGCCGCCCCACAGGAAGCCTTCAGGAAATGGTGTATTCATCGATAATCCCGCCTTCTATTAGTTATGGATTCAGATATGGTAAGCTGTTCATAGGTCCTATAATTCCATGCTAAATGTTGTAACGCGTTACATGTCAAGTATTATTATAAAGATGAAAAAATATGTAAGGAGAGCCATCATGTCGAATCTGGATCAAATCGCTAAACTGTCGGGATTCTCCAAAGCTACGGTATCGAGAGTACTGAATCGTTCTCCCCATGTGAGCCAGGCGACGCGGGAGATCATCCTGAAGATCATGGAAGAGCTGGACTATGTGCCGAACGGCAATGCCATCTCCTTGTCCAGAGGGGAGACCATGCAGATCGGGATGGTGACAGAGGGGATCAACGAGGTGATGCTGCCTTTTCTGAACAGCTTCGTGGAGACTGCGAGCCGGCACGGATATCAGACGATTATCTATACCTCCGGGGGCGATCCGGCCAAAGAGCTGCAAGCCTTCGAGGATATGCGGCGTAAAAGAGTCGATGCGCTGGTCATCAGTACCTGCGTTAACGATCAGGCGCTCCTGGGCTCCTATTGCAAATACGGGCCGATTGTCTCCTGGCAGCGGATGGAGCTTCCTGAGATTCAGAGTGTGGCCATGAATCAATATGACGGATATACGCTCGGGCTTGAACATCTGATTGAAAAGGGGTACACGCGGATTGCTAATGCCTGGGGCCGGCCGGCCAGCTTGAATACCTCCGGGCGGATACAGGCGTACCGGGATGCTGCCCGCAACTATCATCTGGAGGTGAACCCGGAATGGTCGCAGACGGGCATCCACTCCATCCGGCAGGGCGAGGAGTTGATCCGCAGGCTGCTGATGATTCCAGGCGGGCCTCCGAATGCCATTCTCTGCGCCAATGATATGGTCGCGGCAGGGGTGCTGAGCGAAGCCCGCAGACTGAAGGTGAAGGTGCCGGAGGAGCTGGCGGTGGTCGGCTTCGACAATACGGAGCTGGCCCATACGCTGGGGATCACTTCGATTGATAATCCGATCGCCGCACAGGCACAGAATGCGCTGCATCTGATTCTCGGCAAGCTGAAGGGGGGAGAGGCGGAGCAGGAGCCGCTGGGGTTCCAGCTGGTGCCGAGGGAGACTACTTGAATAAGCCGTGAAGCGTCTGGAAGTTAGCTGGAGGGAGCGGTGAATATCACATCCGGCCTCAGAAAATAATCTTCTGCTCCGCCATAATCCGGCCGATTTCAAAGATGGCGGCGCATTCCACGAAATGAACCTCGGAGATGATCGAACGGTCATGCGTTCTGTAGTAGTACTTGCCGTCGGTATATACGTGATCGTAGATGAGACTGATGTCATACACCGAGGTAGGGTAGAGCTCCCCTTCGCCCTTGGCGATCCCCGCTGTGATGGAATGATGTCCTGAGCCTTCAACGAAGGAGATGCCCATTGGAAGCCACAGGGTAACCTGATGATCCTTATCCTGCCGCCAGCTTCCGTTCAGAGTACCTTCACCGATGCGGATCAGACTGTCGCGCAGCTTGCGGGGAATCCAGGGGGAGGGGAAGACGAGGTCACGTGCCAGGTTGATGATTCTGCTGCTATTGTCGATCTGCCGCATCAGGAAGTGGAAGCTCCGTCCGTCGAGCGTAACCTCGGCCCATTCATCAAAGAAGAGGTTGTCCGAGAACATCCGCTCCATCTGATCGACCTCCCCGTAGAGCGCGGGCATCAGCATGAGCTGGCTCTGGATACGTCTGCCGATCAGCCGGATGAAGTCCACAATCGGGTGGGTCTCCGGCTGGAAGTAACCATAATTAATATCGTAATAAAAGCCGAGATTCTCATTGATTAAATCCTTGGCAAACGCCATGAGATGGTCGAATTCTTGTTTCATTTTCATGCACAAGCTGCTCCTTCAGTCGTATGATATTGTGCTTATCATATTACGTGCCAAGCTCCTGTGTCTGTGATGAAAACAGCAGGTAAAGATTGGTTCAGCAGCGGCTCCACAGCGGTTCTCCGGCATCGGTCCTGGCAGCAATAAAGTTCCCTATACAAAAAGGTGTTCCCTGGCCGTCTGCAATCAGACGGCTAAGGAACACCTTTTGTACTACTCAGGCATCAGGACTTGATGCCTATACATATCACGCTCTGCAGCTTACCCGGCATACTTCTGGACCTCGTCCAGTGTCGGCAGCGCAGCAATCGCCCCGATCTTGGTGCAGACAATTGCCCCCACATGGTTGGCGAAGGTGACGAAGTCCCGCTGCAGCTCCGCGCTGCGGGTGAAGTCTGCCGGATGCGCCAACTGGCTGATCCGGCAGAGCAGGGCTCCAATGAATGCATCGCCGGCGCCGGTGGAATCGATGGACTTCACGGTGATGCTGGGAATCAGCAACCGGGAGTCCGGGGAGGAGATGAGGGTGCCGTCTTTGCCCAGAGTAACGGCTACTGCTCCGGCTCCCCATTCATGCAGCATATCAAGGGCGGCATCACGGTCCGCTTCGCGCGTAATCAGCTGAAGCTCCTCGTCGCTGACCTTCACCAGATCGGCCTTGGCGATGCCTGCTCTGGACAGCGCGATGAATTCCTCCTGACGTCCGGTCCACAGGTCATCCCGGTAGTTGGGGTCAAAGGAGATGAACTGTCCGTTCGTCTTCGCTTCGTCCATGAGCGTCATATAGACCTCGCGGAAGGGATCAGCCAGCAGCGCTGTCGCCGAGCCGAAATGAAGCATGGCCGCCTTACGGACGGCTGCCCGGTCCAGCTCTTCCAGCCTGAGCAGCCGGTCTGCCCCGCGGTGGAACACGAAATCGCGTTCCCCGTTCGCTGAGCGCGAGACGAAAGCCAGTGTGGTCGGGCTTGCGGGATCAAGCAGCAGCATCGCGGTATCCACGTTCTGTTCCTCCAGCGTCTGCTTCAGGAAGAGGCCGAAGGGATCAGCCCCGACCTTGCCGAGGAAGGCGGAGTGACCGCCGAGCCGGGCGATGGCTGCACTTACGTTCGCCGGTGCCCCGCCGGCCTGCTTGGCGAAATGCCGGCCTTCGGTCAGGCTGACGTCCGCCTCAGTGCAGAAGAAATCGATGAGCAGCTCGCCCACGCAAAGGACTGTATTCTTGGATTGCACGATAGTAACCTCCTGGCGAAATTAGTTCGGTACGGGAGTAGAGTCTCTGAATAGGACGTCAGTGGCGACATGCGTGACCTGATAAGGCCGGGCCGGGTCCTTGATTCTGGAGAGCAGCATCTCTGCGGAGACAATCCCCATATGGCTGCTGTAGATATGTACGGTCGAGAGATGAGGCTCGATGACCCGTGATTCCGAAGCGTCATCGAAGCCGCAGACCGCCACCTGCTCCGGTACCTTGACCCCTCTGTTCTTAAGCGATTTCATCACGCTGATGGCAATGAAGTCATTCGCACAGATGAAGGCGGAGGGCCACTGGCCGAGCGCCTCCATCTGCTGGTCCATCCAGTTCGCCTCCAGCAGGTAATCCTTGTCCTGGCCGGCAATGCAGGATTCGGGATTCAGCGGGATTCCGGCTGCAGAGAGGGCTCGGTTGAAGCCGGTCCACCGTTCATGGAAGCTGCGGCAGTGGTTGTAATCGCCGACGAATCCGAAGCTCCGCACACCGAGGTCCATCAGCTTACGGGTCATCGCATACATGCTGTGTTCGTTCTCCATGAGCAGCAGATCCGCCTTCAGCTCAGGGTAGACAATGTCCGCCGCGCAGTCAATGAAGATCGTGGGGATACCGAGATCGGTAATCAGCCCGCTGTACTCCTTATTGAACATTTCAATACAGATAATCCCGTCAACATTAGAAGGCTCGAAATTACCGGGCAGAGTCATGGCGTTAATATCGTTCTCCCGGACAAAATAAATGGACAGGGTGTAGCCCTCTGTGCTAATACGCTTCTCCAGTCCGCTGAGCAGCTGGGAGCCGAAGTGGGAGCTGTTGGGGAGGTTACTGGTCAGGAGGGCGATATTGCCCTGCTGCTCGGAGGGGCTGCTTGCGGTCTCCATATAAGAGAATTGTTTATATTTAAGCTCGGCAGCTTTGCTGAGTACCTTCTCCCGGGTCTCGGGAGGAACGCTCTCTGCGCCGTTCAATGCCTTGGAGGCCGTGTTTCTGGAGATTCCCAGGGCATCGGCAATGTCTTGAATGGTGACCTTGGCTTTCTTCATCACTGTGTTCCACCTTTGTTTCCCCATATTTGTAGTCTCTGTTACCTAATATATAGCATATCAGCAAGATTGACAACGGAATTTTACAAATGCACAAATTCGTTTCACATACATGGGTGTGAAATAACAGTTCGGAGCCTAATTTATATGAATATGTTACATTTGCACTGTATAATGCAATAAATAATTTATTTTTTGCACAAAATGCATTGACTTCTTGTCAGATTCTCTGATAAATTGTAAATGCAAAACATGGTCAAATGTAAAAATGTAAACCTATTCATTAGGGGCGAATGCAAAAATAAGAAGGGGGAAGAAGATTGGCAAATCCGATGGCTCAACCCGGGAGAACAAGGCTCATCAAGCACAGGTCGTGGCTAAGCTATGTACGCCGGAATTATATCCTGTATTTATTCTTGGCTCCAGCTGTAATTCTCACGGTTATATTCAAATACGTTCCGATGTACGGCGCGATGATTGCCTTCAAGGATTTCAGCCCGCGCAAGGGCATCATGGGCAGCGCATGGGTGGGCTTTGAACATTTCGAGCGGTTCCTCACCTCGCCGAATTTCTACGATATTCTTATGAACACGCTTAAATTAAGCGCCTACGGGCTGATTCTGGGTTTTCCGGTGCCGATTGTGCTGGCGCTTATGCTGAACCTGATCCGCAGCGCGAAGTTGAAGAAGAACATCCAGCTGATTGTGTATGCGCCTAACTTTATCTCGGTGGTGGTTGTGGCAGGGATGTTGTTTGTCTTCCTGTCGCCGACAGGTGTGGTGAATGCGCTCATTACTACTTTTACAGGTAAGCCGGTGTCCTTCATGAGTGATCCAGCTTACTTCCGTACCGTGTATATTCTGTCAGGCATCTGGCAGACGGCAGGCTGGTCCTCAATTATCTATGTAGCTACGCTGGCGGGTGTAGATCCGCAGCTTCATGATGCGGCAACGATTGACGGTGCCTCGCTGCTGAAGCGCATCCGCCATATCGATCTGCCCGCGCTGAGGCCGGTGATGGCCGTGCTGTTCATCCTTGCCGCAGGCGGCATCATGTCCATCGGCTATGAGAAGGCCTTCCTGATGCAGACGGCGCTTAATACCCCGACCTCGGAGATTATTGCGACCTATGTCTACAAGGTGGGTCTGCAGGCTGGCGATTATGCCTATTCCACCGCTATCGGATTATTCAATTCCGTCATTAACGTAATCCTGCTGGTCTTCGTCAATACGGTCGTCAAGCGGCTGAACGAAGGGGAAGGACTGTATTAAAAGGAGGTAAGTATGGATATTCAATATTCCGGGAAGGACCGGATTCTGCTTGTTGTTACTTATATATTGCTAGGTTTGTTCATCCTGGTCATTCTGTTTCCGCTGGTGTATGTCGTGCTGGCCTCCTTCTTAACACCGAATGTGCTCATTACCAAGGGGCTGGCTATTGCGCCGTCGGACTGGACAATTACTGGCTACGTCAAAATTCTCAGCAACGACGCGATGATCCGCGGCTTCTTCAACGCCTTGTTCTACTCTGCCGCCTTCGCGCTGGCTACGGTATTCTTCTCCGTCTTCGCGGCGTATCCGCTGTCTATCGAGGGACTGGCCGGGAAGCGGCCGGTGATGATCTTCTTCCTGATTACGATGTTCTTCGGCGGCGGTCTGATTCCGACTTATCTGGTTGTGAAGGATCTGGGGATGCTGAATACGGTGTGGGCGGTGATCCTGCCGGGGGCGATCAGCGTGTTCAATATTATTCTGGCGAAGACCTATTTCCAGGGTCTGCCCAAGGAGCTGTTTCAGGCGGCGAGTATCGACGGGGCGTCGGATCTGGGCATTTTTTTCCGGATCGTACTGCCGTTGTCGAAGCCCATTATCTTCGTGCTCGCCTTGTATGCCTTCGTGGGGCAGTGGAACTCTTACTTCGATGCCATGATTTATCTGGACGATTCGCGGCTGTTCCCGCTGCAGCTGGTGCTGCGTTCGATCCTGATTCAGAATCAGGTGCAGCCCGGCATGATTGCCGATGCACTGGCCCAGGCGGAGCTGAAGAAGCTGTCTGAAATGATCAAGTATTCTTCGATCGTCATCTCCAGCCTGCCGCTGATCGTGATGTACCCGTTCTTCCAGAAGTACTTCGAGAAGGGTGCCATGGTCGGCTCCATTAAATAATAATAGGGGGAATCTCATATGAAAAAATCATTGCAAACCCTGTCTGTGCTGGCACTCTCGGCTTCCGTACTTGCGGGCTGCGGCAGCGGGGGCGGTAATTCCTCGGCCTCTAAGGATTACAAGCTGGAGAACGTGACGCTGCCGCTTAAAGAGAAGGTATCGCTGCACTTCATGTCTCAGAGCTCCGCACTGGCGCCTGCCGATCCGAATGAGAAGCTGATCTACAAGCGGCTGGAGGAGAAGTCCGGGGTCCACATCGATTTCACCAATTACACCAACGACGCTTTTATTGAGAAAAGAAATCTGGCGATAGCCAGCGGAGATCTGCCGGATGCGATCATTGATGCCGCCTACTCGGACTACGATCTGCTGACCCTGGGCAAGGATGGAACGATTGTTCCGCTGGAGGAGCTGATCGAGAAGTACATGCCGAATCTGCAAAAGGTGCTGGCAGCCGCGCCGGAGTACAAATCAATGATGACGGCGCAGGACGGCCATATCTATGCTTTTCCGTGGATAGAAGAGCTCGGGTCCGGCAAGGAAAGCATTCATTCGGTCAACGGGATGCCGTGGATCAATGTGGAGTGGCTGAAAAAGCTGGGACTCGCTATGCCAACCACAACGGAGGAGCTGAAGAAGGTGTTGGTCGCCTTCAAGAATGATGACCCGAACGGGAACGGCCAGAAGGATGAGATTCCGCTGTCTTTTGTGCTGAATAACGGCAATGAGGATATGAACTTCCTGTTCGGTTCGTTCGGTCTCGGTGATAACGGCGATCACACGGTGGTTACCAATGACGGCAAAGTGGTCTTCACTGCGGGCCAGGACGGATATAAAGAGGGCATTAAGTATCTGAACGAGCTGTATGTGCTGGATCTAATCGATGAAGAGGCGTTTGAACAGGATTACAACACCTATCTGGCCAAAGGGCAGAGTGAACGCTATGGCCTCTACTTCCAATGGGATAAATCCAATATCACCGGCTTCAACGATAAATATGATCTGATGCAGCCGCTTGCCGGACCGGACGGACAGGTCAATGTAGCCCGCACGAACAACTTCGGATTTGACCGCGGCCGGATGGTTATTACCGGTTCCAACAAGAATCTGGAGCTTACCGCCAAGTGGATTGACCAACTCTATGATCCGCAGCAGTCGGTTGAGGATAACTGGGGAACGTATGGGGATGAGACGCAGCAGAATATTTTTGAATACGATGAATCGGCCAAAATGCTGAAGCATCTGCCGCTGGAAGGCGCGGCCCCGGTTGAATTGCGCCAAAAGACCAGCATCGGCGGACCGCTGGCGATCCTGGATGAATACTACGGTAAGGTGACCACGAAGCCGGATGATGCTGCTTGGCGGCTGGACCTCATGAAGGAGAAGCTGGTGCCTTATATGAAGGCAGACAATAACTTCCCGCGTGTCTTCTACTCTCTGGAGGATCAGAAGGAATTGACCGCTATTGAGACCGACCTGTTCGCTTACGTCAACCGCAAGCGCGCGGAATGGACCAAGACCGGCAAAGTGGAAGAGGAATGGAAGGATTATCAGGCAGAGCTGTCCAGACTCGGGCTGGACAAATGGCTGGAGATCAAGCAAAGAGGATATGACAGTTATCTCAAGAACAAAGGCTGAGGCTGCACTAGCTGCGGCACATGAAGAACGTATAACCTATAAACAGATAAAGGTGGTAATGGAGTGGAGATTATCGGGAGAACCAAACACAGGCCGGCGCTGCATTTTACGCCGGCGCAGCATTGGCTGAATGATCCGAATGGACTGGTTTATTTCGAAGGGGAATATCATTTGTTCTATCAGTATCATCCGCATTCCTCCATCTGGGGGCCAATGCACTGGGGCCATGCAGTCAGTAAAGACCTGATTGTCTGGGAGGAGCTGGACATTGCACTGTATCCGGACGATCACGGCTATGCGTTCTCCGGCAGTGCCATCGTAGACTGGAACAATACGAGCGGACTGTTCCCGGAGAAGCCGGGTATCGTCGCAGTCTACACCAGTCATCTGGAGCCGACGGCATCGTCGCCTGCCGTACAGAGACAAAGCCTGGCCTACAGCCATGACAATGGCCGGACCTGGATTAAGTATGCAGGCAACCCGGTGCTGACCCATTCTTCCAAGGCGGATTTCCGTGATCCGAAGGTGTTCTGGTCCGGTTCTCACGGGAAATGGATTATGGTGCTGGCGACCGATCAGACGATTACGTTCTACTCCTCCCCGAATCTTCGGGAGTGGAGCCTGGAGAGTGAATTCGGCGAAGGCGCAGGCTCTCATGATGCGGTATGGGAATGCCCGGACCTGTTCCAGCTCCCGGTTGAAGGGACAGGAGACAGCAAGTGGGTGCTGCTGGTCAGCATCGGTGATAACAGCGGGCAGCGATACGGCTCGCGGACGCAATATTTCGTCGGTGAGTTTGACGGCTCCGTGTTCACGCCGGAGCACAGCGACATCCGCTGGCTGGATTATGGTAAGGATAACTACGCGGGGGTCAGCTTCTCCGACATTCCGGCGGCGGACGGGCGGCGGATCTTCGTCGGCTGGATGAGCAACTGGCGTTATGCCAACCATGTTCCAAGCCAGGGCTGGCGCGGAGCGATGACGATTCCGCGGGTACTGACGTTGCATGAGGCAGAAGGCCGCACCTTGATCCTCCAGCAGCCGGTAGCGGAGCTAGACCGTTACTTTGCGGCAGAGTCTGGGACATTGCCGGAGATGCTGCTGATACCGGGCGAGCGCCAGGATATCAAGTGCAAGGATTCCGCCTTGGAGCTGCGGATTGCGCTTGCGGATAATGAAGCGGAAGAATTCGGTCTTATTATTCATCATACCGCTACCGAGTATACCGAACTCGTCTACTCTGTTGTCGATGGCACTCTAACCCTGCGCAGAGATCAGTCCGGCGAGACCAGCTTCTCAGACATATTCCCCGATCCCCAGAGCACCGGGGAAATGGGCATCTTGAAGAACCTGCGTATCCTGCTGGATGCCTGTTCGGTGGAGGTATTCGCCAATGACGGCCTCACCGCCATCACCAGCCTGGTCTTCCCCGGAGGTATCTGCTCTGGACTAAGCTTCTATGCTAAGGGCGGCAGTGTACGGCTGCGGGATGGGCGCTTGTCTTTCATGGAATAAATAGTCAATAGGATGAAGCCCGGACAAGGGTGTTCCGCACAGCCATGAGATCATGGCTGGCTGAACACCCTTTTTGGTGTGGCGGGAACACCGCTCAGTCCTTGGCTGGTGGCCATGCCCGTATTCGGATAAGCGGCCTAGTGGTTTCAGCCAGCCTTAGACGCCCGGTGCTGCCGTACGGACCGGAAATATCCGGCTGAACAGGAAGCGGGTCAGCGGACCGGCAACCAGCAGCTGGAGTGGCAGGGCACAGATGAAATTAAGCCCCAGGATGGAGAAGTAATGACGGAAGAAGTTGTCCCCGAATCCAAAGTGTGCTAGTGTGCCGTATAGAGACATGAGGATGACCATGCCGCAGACCATGAAGCATGAGATCGTCAGTATTTTGCGGATCTGGGGCGCAGAAGGCTTCACTATTTTGAAGGCCAGTCCTTTGGCAATTCTGCTAACCACCACAATATCGCAGAACAGGGCAACGGCAAGTGCCGGGAGTAAGCCCACAGCCACATCCGTGAACAGCCTGCTGTTGAATCCGTTCGCTATAATCACATTGTAAAAAGACATAAAGATGACCATGCAAAAACACATCATACTGGTGAAAATTAAAGCTTCTTTTTTGTTGCTGCCCATGTTTCCGAACTCCCTTAAATGTAAGTTTGTCAAACTTCACTTATAGTAACAGTGCGAAGACTTATTGTCAACCTAGTTGACAATAAGTATGATATGGATTGCCCGTCCGTGATGGGTCATTGTTGTAAAAAGTACAATTTGATTCATATCTAATAGTCCATTCAGAAGGGTTGTTGTATGAAATACAAGAATTGTGCTGACAAGCTGCATATGTAGGGAGGAATCATGCCTTTCTTACAACATATTATGGAATAAGCCCGATAGTATGAGGGGATTGTTGTATTGTGTGCAGGATTTCAGCGGGTATCTTAAGGTGGGCTCGTGCGCTGACGGAACTTTATTTCTATCATGGAGGTCTTGTAAATGGAGGAATATATGAGCGGGTTGAATCTGGTCGATATGATCAGCGAGAAGCATAAGGTGCTGCGCGACAAGGTGAACCAGATGAGCGGCGAGCCGCTGAATAAGACGGAGACGCATATTCTGGCGATGCTGGAGCAGCACGGCGTTCTGTCCATTTCGGAGATCAGCAGGCTGATCGGCATTTCCCGCCAGGGCACGCAAAAGACGATCAACAATCTGCTGGCTGAAGGTTACGTAGATACTGCTGCTAAGGAAGGCAACAGCCGGGACAAGCCTATCGTGCTCACTGCGAAGGGAACAGCGGCTTGTCGGAGTATGCTGGAGATCAAGCAGAATATTGAGGCCGAAATCACGGCCCGGATCGGCAGGGAGCAGGCGGAGCTGCTGCGGACGCTGCTTACACAGGACTGGCTCTGAGACAGCCTGAAAATGGCTGAATATAGCAAAAAAAGCTGAAATAAGCAAACGGGACGGAGCGGACAGCCTGCTTGGTCCCGTTTGCTGTGTCTTTCGGCGAATTACATTTATTATTCATGGTTTGGAGTTTGTCTAGGATATCTGCATATATACAGATGGTGATAAAAGAATTAATGTAGTATCGAACGGGCAGCAAAAATAGTGTCTGTATCCAGTTAAAGGTTCAGATTTTAATCGTGCACCAGGGGTAATATAACTTTAAAAAAGTCGGTGAGTGATGATGATGTCTTCGGTAAAAAGGTTCCTGATCGGACGGCCGCTGAAGTCCGATCAGCTGGGAGAACAGAAGCTAAACAAAACTAAGGCCTTGGCCATTCTGTCCTCGGATGCCTTGTCCTCTGTGGCTTATGGCCCGGAGCAGATTCTGCTGGTGCTGATCACGGTTAGTACAGCCGCGTTCTGGTATTCCATTCCTATTGCAGGCGGGGTACTGGTGCTGCTGTTGGCCCTGATACTCTCCTATAGGCAGATCATCTTCGCCTATCCCCAGGGCGGCGGGGCTTATGTCGTATCCAAGGAGAATCTGGGCAAATATCCGGGTCTGATTGCCGGGGGCTCCTTGCTCGTCGATTATATACTAACCGTAGCGGTCAGTGTCTCTGCGGGAACAGACGCGATCACTTCAGCTTTTCCGAGTCTGCATCCTTATAATGTAATCATTGCCATCATCTTCGTACTGCTGATCACGACGCTAAATCTGCGCGGGGTCACCGAGTCGGCCTCTTTCCTGGCGTATCCGGTCTATCTGTTCGTCCTGGCGATGTTCATTATGATTGGTCTGGGTCTGTTCAACGTGCTGACTGGAAGAGTACCGGCGGAGCTTCATACCTCACTGGGAACACCGGTGGCCGGAATCAGCCTGTTCCTGCTGCTGCGGGCGTTCTCCTCGGGCAGCTCGGCGCTGACGGGGGTGGAGGCGATATCGAATGCGATCCCCAATTTCAAGGCACCGGCACCGAATAATGCAGCCAAAACCTTGGCGGCAATGGGGATTCTGCTCGCGCTGTTATTCTCAGGCATCGTCTTCCTGGCGTATTATTACGGCATTGCTCCGCGTGAACAAGTCACGGTGGTGTCCGATATTGCCGAGCATGTCTTTGGCCGCAACTTCATGTATTATGTCGTGCAGGGAACAACAGCCTTAATTCTGGTTCTGGCGGCGAACACCGGATATTCCGCGTTCCCGCTGCTGGCTGTGAATCTGGCGAAGGATAAATTCATTCCCCGGATGTTCACCGTACGCGGAGACCGGCTGGGGTACTCGAACGGAATTCTCAGCTTGGGTATCTTGTCGATTATCCTGATCATTGCCTTTGAGGGACGGACGGAGCATCTTATTCCGCTGTATGCAGTCGGGGTCTTCATCCCGTTCACCCTGTCGCAGACGGGCATGATCGTCAAATGGCTCCGGCACAAGCCGGAAGGCTGGCTGCCCAAGCTGATCATTAATGCAATTGGAGCACTGATCAGCTTCATTGTTACGATGATGTTCTTCCTGACCAAATTCACGCAGGTCTGGCCGGTGCTGGTCTTCCTGCCGCTAATTATCCTGTTCTTCTACCGTATCTACAAGCATTATGAATCGGTTGCCGATCAGTTGCGGGTAGCCACCTGCGGTGAGCCGCCACTGGCGATTGAGGGGAATATCATCATTCTGCCGGTGGCCGGTATTACCCATGTGGTAGAGAATTCCTTGCGGTATGCCAAGTCGCTGGGCGCAGAACAGATTATTGCCGTCCACATCCCGTTCGAGCGCGAGGATGACGCTATTTTCGAAGAGAAATGGAAGAAATTCCATCCGGAGGTGCGGCTGGTGACGCTGTATTCGCCTTACCGCAGTATCATTCATCCATTGAGCAAGTTCATTGATACGGTTCAGCGCAAGGCGAGCGAGTCGAATTATCAGGTGACCGTCATCGTTCCTCAATTCATACCGAAGAAGGGCTGGCATAATATTCTGCATAACCAGTCCAGTCTGCTGATCCGCGCGCATCTGCTGTACCGGCGCAATGTAATTATCACTACCGTCCCTTATCATTTGAAAAAATAACAAGATTACGCGCAGGGAAGCCTCCAGCTTACGGATATCCGCAGGCTGGGGGCTTTCTGTACCTCCCGGCATGTGATAAGCTTGACTCCATAAGCGCAGATTCGCTTCTTCAAGGTTCGGTTAAGCTAGTAGCAACAGTCAGCGGATGGAGGGACAGAGGTTGAAGAAACGCAGGTTGAACGCGATTAGAATCAAGGCAATACTGATTATGCTCATGCTTGTCCTGCTGCTCACAGGCTGCGCGCAAGGCACGGCCCATGTAACCGTGAAGAAGGACGGCTCCCTGGATCTGGCCTTCAGCCTTATGTTGGATGCCCGGGCAGAGAAGCTGGTCAGCGGCAAAGCGGAAGAGCTTCTAACCACCCGGCTGGCGGCCGCAGGTATAGAGCTGAAGAAGACAGCAAGCGGCAAATCCACCGAATACCAATTTCAGAAATCCTACGCCTCCATGGAGGAATTGAAGAACAGCAGCAGCGGCTTCGATATTGTAGAGGCCAAGGTGGGACAGACGGACAGGTGGCTGTATACCAAATACGATGTGGTGGCCCAGCCTAAGCTGAACGCCTACTCCGATGAGATTATCGACGGCATCGGCAGCTTGAATGTCCCTAAGTCCCTGGTGCGCCTGCTGATGGGCAGCTTCTCCGTCGATTTCAAATTAACGATTCCCTATGATCTATACGGGGCTAATAATGCGGCTGAGCAAGACGGCAATACCTTAACCTGGCATGTATCCCTTGCGGATTCCGAGCCTATTCAGCTGGTAGTCTATGTACCGGATATCAGAAATATTGCGATTACTGTAGGCGGCATCTTGCTTATTCTGGCCTTACTTCTTACATGGTTTATCAGACGCAGAAAGCTGCAGAGGCTCAAGGCCCCCCCTGAAGGCACAGCGCCTACTCATCGCCCGGGACCGCTCTGAGCTTCGTGTGGAAGCTGTCACGGTACTGGCCGGGGGTCATCCCCTCCTGCTTGCGGAAGGAACGGATGAAATTCTGTGAATTGTTGTATCTCAGGCGGGAGGCGATATCCTTCACGGGCATATCGGTCTCCTCCAGCCATTTTTTGGCCATTTTGAACCGGTACATGCTCAGATAATCACTGAAATAATACTGCGTCTCCTTGCGGAACACACTGCTGATGTAGTTGGCGTTATAGTGCAGCCGCGAAGCACACTCCTCCAGCGTCAGATCCTGATCATACTCATGCTGGACGATGTCGATCAGCTTCTCGGAGATATTATGGTACTGGGCGTTCTGCCTGCTGTGGAAGATGACGATAACCGGCTGGATCACGATGGTCCAGAACCAGTCTTCAATCTCGGCCACAATATGCAGATCGGTTAGCTCCTCGAACAGGGAACCGCTCGCATGGTAGATCTGATTCAGCGTAATTCCCGATTCCTGCATCATAATGAGCGTATTGTTCAGCAGCCGGGTCAGCGGAATCTGATATTCCTGCGGCGACAGTCCCAGCGCAAAAATACACTTGAACAGCTTATGCAGCAGCTCCTTCGCTTTATCGCTGTCGGCCAGCCTGATGGCATCCATCAGGTCATTTTCCGTGTGGGTCGGGTAGTTCAGATTGAGATAATGCTTGCCGGAATTGATATTCTCGTACTGGATGATGATGCCTTTGCCCAGGGTAATCCGGTGCTTCAGAGCTTCAAGGCTTTCCCTATAGGCAATGGACATTTTGTCAAACGAATGAAACGGCAGACTAAGCCCAATGCTGACCTGCAGCTTCAGGACCCCGTTAATCTCCTGCTGGAGCTTCTCCGTAAGCGCATAGAGCATCCGGTGAAAAGCTTCCGTGCTCTCATCCTCACTGCCGATAACGACTGCCAGCGCATGACCCATCATCACAGGGGTTAGCCTGTGCTGCGCAGAGACCAGCTCCTGAGTCATATTGTGCGCAGCGAATAACAGCAGATTGAGATCCTTTTTCTCATAGCTGTTCTCCTCGGAGAAGTCGATGCTCAGCGTAATGACAGCCATCGTCTTCCATTCCTCGACTTGCTTGCCGTATCCGTATTGCTCCAGCTCCTCCATCAGCTCGCGTCTTCTAAGATTGCCTCCGAATGCCTGAATCAGAAAGAAGGTCCGTACCTGTCCGAGATGCTGGCTGACCTCCTTCTCCAGCTGTGACTTCGATTGGAACAGGGAGTGCACCTGCTCGCCGATGAGCTGGAATTCATCCGTACGCCCTGCCCGCAGACCGGGACGGCGCAGTCCAATCTGGGTGAGCAGCCGTTCGATGGGTGTATACATGCGCCGGGAGCCCAGCCACGCCAGCAGCACAGATAACAGCAGCATGAACGTGCAGACGAATACCGTGTAGGTGCCGATTTTGCCGGATTCGCGGGTCAGACTCTTGATGGAGGTGGCCGACAGATAGATCCAGCCGTTCAACTGGGAACGCATATAGGTGATTGAATAATCGGCTTCATTAAGCTTCGTCTTGAATTGTCCCGACGGCTCAGCGGCAGCGGCGATCTGCCCGAAGCCTGTGAATCCGGCTGCGGTCGCAGGCTCTCCGATCAGCTTACGGTCCGGATGCAGCAGAATCCGTCCGCTTTTATCCAGCACCATAATACTGTCCAGCGGCTGCATATCGGGATTAATGAAGTCCTGAAGACTGCAGGCCGGAATATTGGCCAGAGCCAGTCCGTATTTCTGCAGCTTGGTCGTCGGCAGCTTCTTAATCAGACTGATGCTGTACTTGCAGCCGGTCACGTTAATGCTCTCTTCACTGTAGAACAGGGAGGAGGGGTTCAGCACCCAGGAGGAGCTGCCTTCCACATTCAACAGATTCGTCAGCTGCTCGTAATTGCGGTATTCATTCAGCCGGTAGAGCCCGGAATTCTTAATCATCCAGTTCTGGCGCTGATTAAGCAGGATGACATCCTCCAGCCGGGTATCGAAGGACTGCATATTGCGGATCTCATTGCGGATGTCGTTATATAAAATGAAATCGTTCTCATTCAGCGGGTTGTTCATCGCCTTCTTCAGCACCGAAGAGTTCACGACCTGGTTCAAGGTCTGGTTGACAGTATTCAGCTTATGCTCTACATTTGAGGTAATTTGTAAAATGAGTTCCTTTTTGCTTTCGTTAACATTTTTTTGAATTTCGCTGGAGGATGTGAAATAGGAGAACGATCCAATGAACAACACCGGCAGGATGCTGATGGCGAACGCGAACATAGTTAATTTACTGAGAAAGCTAAGATGTTTCAACAGCGTTCAGCACCTTTGCATGAAATAGAGAAATCACTGTCTTAAGTGTATGCATCACGAAGGATAATAACAATAATCATCTGGTGCCGCAATAATCATTTTCTCTAATCATTCATACATAAGCTACATTAATCAATAGATAGGCTTCTAAGGCAGATAAATATTACGCTTCAGGGGGTTATGGAATGTTCAACCGGTTAACGGGCAGGAAGAAAGCTCTTGCAGTGTGCTTCATCCTGTTCTTATCGTTCATGATGTTAAGCGCTTGCAGCGGGGGGGAGTCTGAGCGTTCCGATTCAGCGGGCGCCCCGGCGCCGATCTCGATTCTGGCACCGCTGCATTTTCCGCAGACGCCTTCAGCGGAGCTGATCGCCGAGATTGAGCGACTGACCGGGACACAGCTCAATATTACCTGGGTACCGGAGGGCGTCTACACGGACAAAATGAATACCGCACTGACCACCGGCTCTCTCGGCAAAGTGACGTTCGTGAAATTCACCGATTATAATCCGGTCAAGAATATGATCCGCTCCGGCGCTTTTTGGGAGATTGGTCCCTATCTGGCGGAATTTCCGAATCTCGGTCAGCTGAATGCGGCGATTCTTAAGCAGACTTCAGTGGACGGAGGAATCTATGGCCTTTATACGGAAAGACCGGCCTCCCGGCAGGGTATTATTATCCGTAAGGACTGGCTGGAGAAGCTGCATCTCCGTCCGCCCGGAACGCTGGAGGAGCTGTATGAGGTGATGAAGCAGTTCACCATGAATGACCCGGACGGCAACGGCAAGCCAGACACCCTCGGGCTGGTGGACCGCAACGATCTGGTGTACGGGGTATTCAAGACGTTAAGCTCCTATTTCGGCACGCCGAATAACTGGACAATCGAAGATGGACAGTTCGTCCCGGAATTCGCCACGCCTGAATATATGAACACGATGAACTTCATGCGTAAGTTATACAAGGAGCAGATCATTAACCAGGATTTCGCCCTGACCAGCAAAGAGGTACAGCGGGACAAGTTCATCCGGGGAACAGCGGGGATCTTCATCGGGAGCATGACGGATGTGCAGCGGCTCTCCATTGAGGCCAAGGCGATCAACCCCAAGGCGGAGCTGACGCTGATTAACCGGATTAAGGGGCCGGACGGATATAAGGTATGGTCCATACCCAAGTACAATGGCTTGTACCTCTTTTCACGTAAAGCCATTGCTACCGAGCAGGAGCTGAAGCAGATGCTTAGATTCTTCGACCGCACGATGGATGAGGATGTAGCCAACCTGATGGCTTACGGCTTCGAGGGCCGCCACTATAAGCTGGACGGGGAGGGAAAAGTGATTCTTCCTGAAGAGACATCCCAGCTGCGGGTGTATGAGGTCAATCCGCTCAATTCCCTGATGATCGCCGATGTGGGCAATACGCATATCAAGGAGGTCGCACAAAAAGAGCAGCTCACCGCCCTGGCCGACCAGCTCAGCCGGGATAACGAGCAGTTTCTGGTCGATGATCCCACCGTATCGCTAACCTCGCCAACCTATGACGAGAAGAACGCCGAGCTCTCCGCTATCATCGTAGATGCCACTTACAATTACATTCTCGGCAACATCGACGCCACCGGCTTCGCCGGCGAGGTCGAGAAATGGCATACCAGCGGCGGCAGCCTGATTATTCAGGAGTATGCGGAGGCGGAGGCGAAGGGGCGGGGGGCGGAGGAGTGAAGGATTCGACTATATAATACAAAAATTCCTACGATTCGACAATATTCCACCATTTCCAAATTTATATTGTTATCATATGATTGTGATTAGGGGTGCATAAGAAGGAACTGTTCATTAGTTCTTAAGTCTATCTTACGACGATTGCCCATTGTGAAATTGAAGTATGGGCTTTTTTTGTGTTCTTTTGTAAGGAAGATAGCATTATACCTCTTATATCGAATGCTGAAAAAGTTAAAAGGGGAGTGTATTTTATTTGGGAGAATTAAAATTAATAAGAAAAATTTATATTTGTTTTTCACTCTGTTTCTTATCAATCGTTCAGGGCGAATATGTTATGGCTGCTGATGAAGCAGTGTCTGAATATATCTTGGTTGATAGAGGAGAAGTGATTCAGAAGCAACAAATAAATATTTACAATAAAGGAAGATTGGAAACAGAGATTCTTCCGAATAATTCTCTTGTTTCATATAGTTATGATAGTAATGGGAACGTTTTAAAGAAATATACTACACATTCAACTGAACCCTATACTATTAGCAGTTCTGCGGCCTCTTATGATATCTATTTAAAGGGAGTCCCGGAAAACCTAGAACAAGTAATCTTTCCTTCCTGGACTGAATTATACGGACAGGACGATATCGAATGGATTAACGGAGAGAAGATTGCGCCTGGGGTCTGGAAAGCTACAGTAGTACTCTCCAGACACGGAGGATTAACCGGGATTTACAATACCCATATTTATGCTGACGGAACATTGTTGAAAATGTTAACTGTACAAGTCCAAAATACGGCAAAAGTTACTTTTCCCAAGTCTACATCATTAGCAGATGGAAGTTACGAAATTAGTGTAGAAGGAGTAGCAAGAAACATTAGTGAAGTCAGATTCCCTACCTGGACTGAAAATAAGGGGCAAGATGACTTAGAGAATCCATGGATTTTAGGCGAAAAGTTAAATGATACTACCTGGAAAATACGTGTACCATTCAGCAAGCATAACTTTGAAACAGGAAATTACTTCACTGATATTTATTTCTATGATAAGTATAACAATTCAAGTGGTTTAAATGGTCCAACTGTTATTGTTCAAGGTGGAACAGGAGGATCCAGTGAGACCGATATTACAGGAGTTTCCTATGATGTATACATATATGGCCTAGATCCCCAAACACAGAAAGTTCAATTTCCGACATGGACTGCAAATAAAGATCAGGATGATCTTGAATGGATTGAAGGGGTTAAAGTAGCTAATGGTGTTTGGAAAGGAACCGTTATTTACTCCAAGCATAACTCAGAGCTCGGCAGATATATAACCCATGTTTATGCAGACGGAAAGTATAGTGGAGCTTGGGAGTTTAATGTAGTTGATACAATTAAATATACGTATTCAAACATAGCGTATCTTAGTAGTGGTTTTTATGATATCACCGTTAATGGGATTCCTTCCAATGTAGCAACAGTACGTTTTCCAACCTGGACTGAAAAAAATGGCCATGACGATATTGAAGAACCATGGATAGAGGGAGAACGTTTAAGCAGTACAAGCTGGAGAATTCGAATTCCTTATTACAAACATAACAATGAAATAGGTGCCTATTCAACCCATGTTTATTCCTATGACGCATATGGTAATAGCCGAATTATTGGAATGCTTTCAGTTGATGTAAGGAATTAAAGCTATTCATTATACAACTTCATTAAGACAGGAGAGTCTATGTTGAAATTCTTTAAGAAAGCAAAACAGCCTCTATCGATCCTTTTATCAATTGTCTTGTTGTTATCCTGTTTCCCGCCAATGAAGCAAGTAGCGGCTGCTCCAGAAAGCAGTCAGGAACGCTTGGCTAATACTGTACCAACCCCGTCCGCATCCCCTACACCTGAATCACCGGACAAGCTCTTTTCTGATTCACTTGTTCCTATGCCCAGTTCAACTCCTGCACCAAGTGGAGAAATCAAATTAATAAATTCTGAGCAACCTGTTACTAACGAAGAAGTAACTGTATCGAATGAAGTGTATGACGACACGAATCAAGAGGCTCTTCAGACATTAAGGAATAAAACCCTCCAGAAAAAAATCTGCTGCAAACCAGAGCAATTAAGCAAAATTCTAATCCAATTGCATCCCGGAAAGCATTGCAGGATGTCACCGATTTGAGCGTAGAGGATATTCGAGTTCTTGTTGATTCAGGTGCATCTATGGTGGATGTGTATTGGATCAATTTCCTGGTTATCGGGCAAACGCAGTGGACAGCTTTGGACATTCTAAAGTTGAAGCAGGACAAGCGGCTTAGCTGGGAAGATGTACAAGCAATGATACAATTGGAGTCAAAAGAGAATTCTTCTGATTCCTCAGTTGTAAAGAACGTATATGATGAAATTCAAGTAATCTACCCTTAGATACTCGTTCTTCCGTGATTTCTGACGTATTAGTGATATTATTTTTGACAATAGTTTAGTTGATAACAAAGTCAGCAGAATTGAGATGTTCAATATGCAGGCTAACAGCCAAGAAATTATCTGCGACACTTTAAAGTTAACCATAACAAACAGTACTAATATACAAGAACTATTTCTAGACCCTCAATTCTTTGGGATAAATATTGGAGGGTCTGTGGAGTGGAAAAGTTATGGAATTATACTCTGCCCCGTATAATATTCCTCAGCCAACACCCTAAATAAGGAGTGGTATATTGAATTTACAAATTGAATTGGAGCATTCAGATGAAATTCAAAAGTTTTTATGTATATTAAATGTTGGAATGCTTGATGCTTTGCTTAACGGGGCATTAACACTTGAAGATGCATATGCTTATTTCTACCGTCCATACGTAGCACAACTACTAGAACAAAATAATGCCAATAAGGAAATAGTTGAATTGTTTGAAGAATGCTGTATGTTGGAGGATATACGAGATATAGTTCCTGAAAAGCTGCAAGATACACTTACGCTGAAAAAGCAAGAAACATTAAATTTGCTTAAATCCCTACCTACTACAGAAAAGTCGGTATATTGGCTCGAAAATTTTGACGATAAGTAAGCAGGAGGAAGATCGTATACGATCAACAGAAATACGATTCAATAAAAGTTTATTTCATAATGGAGGTAGATCACACCGTGAATATTCAATTACATAAGATAACCCCTGAACTGGAGCACGAGTGCATCCAATTGAGTGTGAGTACAGAGCAACTGAACTTGGTGGCAAGTAATGCTGACTCTCTTGTACATGCAGTTAACGAACCTACCTCTGTACCCTACGGTATTTTCAATGAAGAAGAGATGGTCGGATTTATTCTGTTTGATAATGAGAGATATACAGACGGCTACTATTGGATTCTGAGATTTATGATTGACGGAAGATTTCAGGGCAAAGGGTATGGGAAAGCAGCAATTAAAGAGGTTATTAAGATGCTGAGCAACCGCGAGGATTGCACACAGATCAGGGTATCGCATATTCCGCATAATCTAACGGCCAACAAGCTCTATAAGGATGTGGGATTTACCGAGACTGGGGAGTTTGAAGACAACGGGGATATTATTTTGGCTTATATGATGTGAGGTTTTATTAGTTATATTCTTTGCTGAAGCAGGTGCTGCATATGCCCGAGACCCAATTAAGAATTATTTTTCAAAACAAATATCTGGAATTCGGAAATGTACTGGATTGGATCAAAAGGGCTCCACGATTTATTCCAGTAAAATTCAAGTCTGTTGTAGTAACAAAAGGTGAGGCTTTAAATTATAACGAAAAGGATTTTTCTGGTTGTTTTACAAAAGAAATACGCAAGAAAGCTCCTGTCTTTATAACTGTTCTGGATTCCAATGGTAATCAGATCATGATCAACAAAGGAAGGGATGCTGCCTCCCTGATTATTGGCCTTAATACCAGCAGTGGAATGAAATTGGAAGAGTGGGTAGCCTATGCAGATACCTTTTTTGAAGAGAATATTGGAATTGTAGCTTGCATATATCCTGAAGATGATTATTTTTGGCAGCAGAATGTTGATCTAGGGCAATATGAGAAGTATGGCAAGTCGACTGATGAATTAAAACTTAAGAAGATGGATAGTGTTACAGTAGCAATCGATCCCACCTCTCTTCCCGGACGCTCCTCCTATGTCAAAGACATTTGGTTTGGTTCCACCTGGATGATGTGGTTCGGACCAGACTATTTTCAGTTTATCCCTTATGAGCGTTTGCTGGAGTTTGATCAGGCTTTTAACATCCGGACACTCAGTAACAAAACAGTAGTGATTAAATTGTATGGAAATTCTAAAGAAGTTCAAAGCAAAGAGTCAAGGCAGAAGCAATGGGCTTTCAGAAATTACTTTGAAATTAATGAACTAACGAGTATTTTGCATCAGGAGGAAGCCATAACTAAGCATTTAAATTCTGATCCATCCATAAAATATACGAAAGAAATTTAAATCTTTTTCTTAGACCTTGAGCGGATTCTCAGGGTCTTTTTTTGTACTCTAAACTATGCATTACGCTATAGTGTATGACCAGGATGCCTATAATGGCAATCGCAATGCCAAAATTTTAAAGTTTAGGAAAAATACATGAATAGAGCTTGAAAATTGAATCGACCACTGGTATATTTTGTATAGTGAAAAGGAATTTTATTCAATTTATTGCCATAAATAATAAGAAAGGTGGTTGTGACTTGGAGGCAACAAGCACAATTTTATCGGAATTGGAGGAGTATCTGAAACAGACGGATTTGACGATTACCCAATTCGCCAAGCGTTCTCAGCTTCATTCCGGGACACTCAGTAATATCATTAACGGGCACCGGCCTATTGCGATGCAGCAGTTGGACCGGATCACCCGGGCCATGGGACTGGAGGAGGGATTCTTCTACGATCTGTACATCACTAATTACATTATTGAAGGTTCTACAGACTGGCGCAGGGTTGGCCCGTTGTTGCTCCGTTGTGCTGAGCTGGACAAACTGGATAGTATTCGGAGATTAGCCCGTCATGTGATGGATAATTTGATGTACGCTCCCCTGTTGTTCGATACGGCTGAAGAGCTTTTTAACGCCGGGAAAATGGAGGCTGCTGCCGCAATCTATGAGATTGTCGCCGAGACTGAACGATTCCAGCATTCAGAGCGGCTGGCGCTCTGCCATTACCGGTTGTTTACCATTTCGCTTAGCGATGATCAGGACAGAAATCTGTGGGTAGCGAACAGGTTTGAACCTTTCGTTGAGCGCTTGGACGAAATAGATCAGCTCGACGCACTCAAAGAGCTTGCCAATACATACCGTTCCTTACAGCGCTGGGACAAGGTCGATGAATGTGCCGCCAAGATGGGTCACAAAGCCAGAATTCAATATGAGCTGAAGGTCCGTCCTGAACGGCGAATGTCCGAATCTACCAAGCTCCCCGGCAGACCCCTGTTCTTCTATATCGCTTACAGTGACTTGCTACGGGGCAATGTTTGTGATGAGCTTGGGGATTATGAGGAGGCACTGGGTTATAAATATTCTTATTCTGATCTAAGTTGGGTAAGGGAGCAGGGCGATGAGGTCGAGCATTGGAGAAATCTATTTCATGAATGGTCCATAGCTAATATTTATATAACAAAGCTGTTAAGTGGAGACATCACAGTATTGGAATCATATGTCGGATATATCGATAAGCACAGAAATGAACTAGTCATGGGTCTATTACATATCTTGAGAGCAGCTAATAAAAATAAACTTAATGTTGATAGAACACTTGAGTTATATCAGCAAGAGATAGAAGAGATATTAAATAATCTTGTTAAAGGCAGCTATTCCAGAAACCTTGCGATGGATCGGCAAGCTAATTTAATATATGAACTTGCTTATTATTATTTGTACAAGGAAGAGTTCCTTAAAGGTTTTGACTTATTGTTAAAAACTATAATAAATTTCCAACGCATAAACAATGAAAAGTATATACTGGAAAGTGTAACTCTGTTCGAAAGATATAGAAGTGTTGCCAGTCAAGAAATTCAGGACCAGTATCATACTTTACTTTTAGGAGGAGCTTCTCATGAAGAAAAAGATCGTTATACTTCTTACGGTTCTTAGCATTATTTTAGTGCCAATTGTGGTTGGGCCAGGCGTACCTAGCTCTCCTGGATTTTCATTATTCAATCACGGGGAAGGCTGATTAATTCCTTCAATTCTCAGATCAACATCATCCTATAAGCTAAGCCTAAAGTCCTGCTACAGATTCTTGTGGTGGGATTTTTCAGTAACATCAGTCAGTCTGTCTGCTTCTCACTTTGGATAAATTGTTCATCGCACCCGCTTGAATGAACTTCCTGCACATGGTAGGATATTTATGCAGTCTGCTTATTCAAGCGGTTGCAGGATAGGAAGTAGCGGTGTTCTTCGTGGGACTTA
Source organism: Paenibacillus sp. FSL R7-269 (assembly GCF_000517865.1). NCBI lineage: Bacteria > Bacillati > Bacillota > Bacilli > Caryophanales > Paenibacillaceae > Paenibacillus > Paenibacillus sp. FSL R7-269. The sequence continues at coordinate 47,955 of NZ_ASPS01000115.1, read as the reverse complement.
CGCTGCTTCCTTCTTTATTTTTGGAGCTCATCAAACACCTTTTCAATTCCCTTGCGGATCACATCGGAACGGGTCGTTTGGAGCTTCTCGGTGCAAGCATCAAGCTTGCTCAAAATCTCTTGATCGACACGGACCCGAATCAATTCACTTTTGGGATTGTCAGATAGTGGACGCCCCATCTTTTTGGACGACATCGCTTCACCCCACTTTTTGTGTCCATGATAAATATATTTATGTGGCAACAAAAAGTCAATGATCTCCTTCATGATTGATCTATTTTTCAGCCGAAAAATGAAGCTAACAATAATAAAAGTGCAGAACAAGATAAGAATAATGGTAAAGGGGGAGGAGTGGGTTAATGAGAGGTCAAGTCTATGTGGAGTATAGACGGTTAGGTTTTTTTGCTGTACAAACTGAAGCCAATTATTTCTCCATCATTAAGGTTCAAAGTAAACTCCCTTCCTTAGGAAACAAATTAATTGGAGATCTTGATTCATTGGGTGAAAAATCACTATACAATGAAACAACTCAAGAAGAACTAAACGTATCCGTTATATCTACACAGTTAACCTTGGTTGAAGCGAAGAGTTATATAAAGGAAGCCGTAAGAGGAATCTAATTAAGTGAACACGGAATACGCACCAAAATGATCTGTAAAGCGATGCCCATTAAGCTATTTCATTAAAATGTTGCAGATAATGCATCTCTGGATCGCCTATATCAGGACACTACAAAGGAATGTTGCACGAAATGCAGGAATTTTCTCTTTGGGCGGCTTAGAAGAGAAGGAATGCTGCTTTTTCTGCAACATTTTTTGATAATGGTTAGTTTCATGAGCGGAGTGTTGCATTTTGTGCAGGATTTTGAGTAATAGAGGGACTGTTCACCTATAATCCTATTCAGCCCACCTAAGGCAGCAAAAGCTGACCCAATCCGGCCTCCTACAGCACCTTCACTCTATCCTTTTCTTCCTCGCCCGCTACACAGCATACTTCAAGGCCCCGCCGCGCGAAGCGGCGGGGCTATTCCCTTTGCCCTCCCTTTCAAGGATAGGCCTTGAAAGCCCCCAGCCTGGAGCGGCAGAAAGGGACGGAGGGAGGTTTGGAACTGGAGGAGCGTTAGCGTCCGCCTTTGTCTCCGGATGTTATCTGCTGCAGGCATATAATCAAGAACATCTGGAGACAACAGCGGCCGGAAGTCCAAAGCTTACGCAGTCCCGCCCGCCGTAGCTCCCATCCTGCCAGCGCAGTCCCGCTCCACCTCAGCCCCCCGCCCCCCGCCGCTGCAACGCAATCCCGCCTATTGCTGCCCGACCACCGTTCCGACACACTAAGCTTTCAATGCCTATCCCCCCATCACACGATAATCATTAACCCACACCCCCGCGCCCCGCCTGCCTTTATGAGCAAATGATTGTTTTCGTAATCCAGCGCAGAGCGTAATGTGAGGCTTGTAACCAATACAAGTTAAACGGAGGTCAAAAAGGAATGACGAAAAAATCCTTCACCCTGCTCCTAAGCTCGCTGCTGACACTCAGCATGTTGTCCGCTTGCGGCGGTAACAACAACAAAGAGGCGGCAGCTACGAAAGACCCGGGCGCCAGCACCGGGACCAACACAACCGCAACCACGGACCCTGCCACCGCAGAGCCGGAGAAGCCGACAGAGATCAAGATTATGCTACCGCTGAATACGACAGATACTCCACCGGATACGATCAAGAATGAAGTGGAGAAATTGACGAATACAAAGCTGACTTATCAGTTCTTTCCGGCTGACACGTATGAAGAGAAGCTGAACTCCTCGTTCGCCACCGGTTCCCTGCCGCAGGTGACGTACCTGAAGAACCAGACCACCTTCCTGCAGATGAAGGAAGCGATCAAGGACGGACAGTTCTGGGAGATCGGGCCGCTGCTCAGCGAATTCCCGAACCTGAACAAGCTGAAGCCGGAGATCCTGAACAACACCAAGGTCGACGGCAAGCTGTATACCCTATACATCGGCCGTCCGCTGGCCCGCCAGGGCATCATCTACCGCAAGGACTGGGCGGATAAGCTGGGTCTGAAAGCACCGGCCAATACCGAGGAGCTGTTCGCCATGGCCCAAGCCTTCACCGAGAAGGACCCGGACGGCAACGGGAAGAAGGATACTATCGGTGTTGTGGACCGCAATGAGCTGGTGTACGGTGCCTTCAAGACGGTCTCCTCCTGGTTCGGCACGCCGAACAACTGGGCGGAGAAGGATGGACAGCTGGCACCGGAGTTCACTTTTCCGCAATACATCGACACGATGGATTTCTTCCGCAAGCTGCGTGAAGGCGGTTATATGAACCAGGACTTCGCGGCAACCAGTAAGACGGATGCGGTCAATATGTTCACCAGCGGCAAGGCCGGGCTGTATATCGGCGGCTCGATGCAGGACATCGATTCCCTGAACAAGGACTTGATCAAGAACGTGCCGGATGCCGTACTGGATACGCATAGCATGGTGGCTGGACCTGACGGCAAATTCGCCCAGTGGATGATTCCCGGCTACAACAACGTAGTGCTGTTCCCGAAATCGGCAGTCAAGGATGAGGCGGAACTGAAGAAGATTCTGAAGTTCTTCGACGCGATGATGACCCCTGAGGTAGCCAATCTGATGTACTGGGGCATTGAAGGCACACACTACACCGTCGTGGACGGCAAGGCCAAAGCGACCGACAATAAAGAGCTGATCGAACGTGAGGTCAAAGGCTTCAAGGACAGCGTCATTGGCGAATACGAAACGAACGGCATGTATCAGAGTCTGAACGTGCTGCCGGGCCGGATTCATGCGGAGGAGCTGGTGCTGGAGAACGTGAAATACGGGGTCGCAGATCCTACGGCGGCGCTCGACTCGGCTACCTATACGTCCAAGGGCGTAGAGCTTCAGCAGATTATTGCGGATGCCACTTACAAATATATGTACGGTCAGCTGGATAAGGCCGGATTCGAGAAAGAAGTGGAGAACTGGAAGAGCCGGGGCGGGGCGAAGATTATCGAAGAATACAATGCCGCGTACACCAAATAAGCAGAGCGCAGCTGCTATAGCAGCGGACTGAACAGGAAGAGGGCTGCCCCGGGTTAGCGCTCCGGCAGCCTTTTTCTACTACCCGAATAATTTACAGAGAAAGGAAGAGAATCATGCAGGAAGTATCCGCCCCGCCCCGCGTAGTTCCCGAACCCATGCCGAAGAAATATAAGAGCAGCAGTGAGCTGAAAAAGCGGCTGTGGCGCAACAAATTGCTCTATGTCATGCTGATCCCCGGCGTGCTGTATTTCATTATCTTCAAATATTTGCCGATGTACGGACTGATTATTTCCTTCCAGGATTACAAGCCTTACCAAGGGATTACCGGTAGCGAATGGGTGGGCATGAAGCATTTCAGCCGGCTGTTCACCGAGCCGGATTTCCTGAACATTTTGGCGAATACGCTGATTCTGTTCGGGATGAACATTCTGATTTATTTTCCGATTCCGATTATTCTGGCCCTGATGCTTAATGAACTCAGAGGCACCTTCTTCAAAAGATTCTTCCAGACCCTAGTGTATCTGCCGCACTTCATGTCTTGGGTTATCGTCGTCTCGATCTCCTTCGTCATGGTGACGATGGACGGGGGGATTATCAACGAGCTGCTGGCTTACTTCGGCTTCGCCAAGATCAATTTCCTGCTGAGTCCGGGCTGGTTCCGGCCGATGTATATCCTTCAGGTCATCTGGCGGGAAGCAGGCTGGGGCACGATTATCTATCTGGCTTCTATTGCGGCTATTGATCCGGGGCTCTATGAAGCTTCGCGTATGGACGGAGCCGGACGGCTCAGACAGGTCTGGCATATTACGCTTCCAGCCATCCGGGGAGTGATCATCACCCTGTTTATTCTGAAAATCGGTTCCGTTCTCGACCTGGGCTTCGAGCATGTCTACCTGCTGCTCAACTCCATGAACCGCGAGGTTGCGGAAATTATTGATACGTATGTCTATACCGCCGGTCTGCGGCAAGGGCAGTTCAGCTACAGTACAGCCATCGGCTTCTTCAAGTCGATTGTGGGCCTGATTATGGTTATGACCGTCAACAAGGTGTCCAAGAAAATAGGAGAAGAAGGCGTTTATTAAAATGCCGCAGGAGGAATTCAAATGGTAGAAGACCGTACATTCAGCGGCAGACTATTCTCTGCCGTCAACTTTATACTGCTCGCCCTGATCGCGCTGGTAACGGTGCTGCCGTTCGTCCACGTGGTAGCAGGCTCCTTCACTACAAGTGCTGAGCTGGCTGCCAACAAGTTCGTGCTGATTCCGAAGGTATGGAGCTTCGAGGCGTACAAATTTATTTTCTCCACGAATACCATCTTCAGAGCTCTGGGTGTGTCGATCGGGGTTACGCTCATAGGCACGCTGTTCAGTATGTTCGTTACGGCGCTGATGGCCTACGGTCTCTCCCGCAAGGATCTGGACGGCCGCCGGGTGTTCAACTTCCTGGTGGTGTTCACGATGCTGTTCCACGGGGGAATGATTCCTACGTTCCTCGTGGTGAAGGAGCTGGGGCTGATCGATTCGTATGCGGCGCTAATTCTTCCTTCCGCGATCAGTGCATTCAATATGATTATCCTCAAGAACTTTTTCCAGAACATTCCGGAGGGGCTGGAGGAATCGGCCAAGATCGACGGCTGCAATGACTTCGGGATTCTGTTCAAAATCGTCCTGCCGCTCTCGCTGCCCGCGATTGCCACGATCTCTCTATTCTACGCCGTGACGTACTGGAACACGTATATGAGCGCCATTCTCTATCTGGATAACAGCGCTAAATGGCCGATTCAGGTCCTGCTGCGGCAGATCGTCGTGCTGGCCAGCGGGATGGATCACAGTGCGACGCTGGACGGCACGGTTCCGCCGCCGGATCAGACGATCAAGATGGCAGTTATCGTGGTCGCTACGCTGCCGATCCTGATGGTGTATCCGTTCCTGCAGAAGCATTTTGCCAAGGGTGCGATGCTGGGCTCGATGAAGGGCTAGTTCCTGGGGACGGGCGGGCTATTCTGACAAGATGAAAGGGGTATTACGATGATAGGCAGTCTGCCGCAAACACCGATTGAATGGGCGCAAAAGGCCTGTGATTCATTAATGGATACGTATGAGGCGGGAGAGCTCCCGCCTGCGCACCGCTGGCATTATCACCAGGGCGTGTTCCTGTGCGGGATGGAGCTGCTGTGGAAGACGCTCCGGGAGGACCGCTATATCGATTATATTAAGCAGTATGTGGATGATCTGGTGGATGAGCAGGGGAACTTCGACTTTGCCCGGGATGAGCTGGATGCCGTTCAGGCGGGGCTGCTGCTCTTCACGCTGTATGAACGGACCAGCAAGCGGAAATACCGGGAAGCTGCAGTCAAACTCCGCCATCTGCTGCTGACGCTGAACCGGACCTCCGAAGGCGGGTACTGGCATAAGGACAAATATCCGAACCAGATGTGGCTGGATGGACTGTACATGGCCGGGGTGTTCTCGCTGAAGTACGCGAATACTTATAGAGACGATGCCTTGCGGGCCGAGGTCCTGCACCAGGAGCGTCTGATGCGCAAATATATGAAGGACGAGGCGACCGGCCTGCTCTACCATGCCTGGGATGAGAGCCGCCGCATGCCGTGGGCCAATCCTGCCACTGGTTGCTCGCCGGAGTTCTGGAGCCGTTCGCTTGGCTGGTACGGGCTTGCCGTCTCGCAGTTCATGGATGAGCTGCCGGAGACTGATCCGGGGCGGGCGGAGCTGGCTGCCGAGCTGTGCGGGTTCGTGCAGGCGCTGATCCGTTATCAGGACCCGCAGAGCGGCCTGTGGTATCAGGTGGTGGATAAGGGACAGGAGCCGGACAACTGGCTGGAGACCTCAGGCTCCTGTCTGTTCGTCTACACGATTGCCAGAGCAGTGAAGCTGGGTATCCTTCCGGCTGAAGTTACGGATGAAGCGGCGGAAGCAGCGCGTAAGGGCTACGAAGGCTTAATTCAGGTGCTCCAGTGGGATGAGCAGGGCCGGCTGCTGCTGCCGGATATCTGTATCGGGACCTCGGCGGGAGATTACCGGAACTATGTTACCCGCCCGAAGGTCAGTAATGATCTGCACGGGGTAGGCGCACTGGTGATGGCTTGTGTGGAGATGCAGGATTTGTATAAGGCATAAGGGTGATAGGGTAGAGGCTGCTGGTTAGGCATATGCATGATAGAGCCGGAAGCAGATGCTCCTGATACAGGCGTAACAGAGCTGAGGTTACGTGAACCGGCAGCTAGAGTAAAGAATGGAGGTGCAGGGTGTTTAATATAGTAGATTACGGAGCGCAACGGGACAGCGGGGTATCAGCAACGCAGGCGATTGCGGATGCTATTGCGGCGGCGACCCGTGCGGGTGGCGGGATGGTGTATATTCCAGCGGGGACTTATGTGACAGGTGCAGTGCGTATGCGCAGCAACCTGGAGCTGCACTTAAGTCCCGGTGCGGTATTGTTCTTCAGTGCCGATCCGGCGGATTATCCTGTCGTGGAATCACGGTGGGAAGGGGTGAAGCGGGAGGTTCATGCCGCCTGCATCTACGGAGCGGGCCTGACTAATGTCTCGATTACCGGGAGCGGAACCATTGACGGGAATGGGGAACCCTGGTGGGAGAAGCACCGGAACCGCCCGGAAGAGCTGGAGTATCCCCGCCCGAGGCTGATTGGCTTCGACGATTGCAGCCGGGTGACGCTCCGCGATCTGACGCTGATGAATTCTCCAAGCTGGACGGTGAATCCGATCCATTGCAGCAATGTGATGATCGATAATCTGTCGATCCTGAATCCGGCCGATTCGCCGAATACCGACGGAATTAATCCCGAATCCTGCCAGGATGTGCGCATCAGCAACTGCCATATTGATGTCGGCGATGACTGCATTGCCATAAAGGCAGGTACCGAGGATACCCAGGAGCGGATTCCCTGCGAGAATATCACGATTACGGGCTGCGTGATGGTTCACGGCCATGGCGCGGTGGTGCTGGGCAGTGAGATGAGCGGCGATATCCGCAATGTAACGATCAGCAATTGTGTGTTCAAGCAGACGGACCGCGGCATCCGCATGAAGTCCCGGCGGGGACGGGGCGGGATTATTGAGGATATCCGAATCAGCAATATAGTGATGGAGGATGTGATTTGTCCCTTCACGCTGAACCTTTATTACTTCTGCGGACCCAGGGGGAAGGAGAAATACGTCTGGGACAAGAATCCGTATCCGGTGACAGCGGAGACGCCGCAGTTCCGGCGGATTCATTATGCCAACATTACGGCCCGCAATGTTCATGCCGCTGCCGGCTTCCTGTATGGGCTTGCCGAGCAGGCCGTCTCGGAAATCACCTTCACCAACATCGATATCTCGATGGCGGAGCACGCTGTGCCCGGCCAGCCCGATATGATGGCAGGGCTTCAGGACATGCAGCGCCGGGGCTTCTTCCTCGGCAATGTCCGTCAGGTGCAGTTCCAGCAGGTCACTATTGAGAACCACGACGGCCCGGCTTTTTATGTTGAGAATGGGGAAGAAGTGGAATTCCTGAACTGCCGCTCCAGGAACACGGCGAAGCCGGAGAAGCTGGTGGAGCAGGTTACGGTGGCGCTGGCGGAACGGTAACGCCTGGGGGTTCTGTGAGACCTGGTGAAATCAGGCGAGATTCGGTGAGATCAGGCGAGACCAAGGGAGTCATTCCTCTGACCGTGTGCGTGGAAGCTGAAAGTGAAAGAGCCTGGTCCTTTTGGGGACCGGGCTTTTAAGGTTTTACTGGGTAAGTGATGACTGGATTTATTTGTATTTTTTATGGAATAATGAGATGGATAATTATAAATTATGGGAAAGTATTGCACTTCTATGATATTGTTAATACTAATGATTCCTATTTAATTGGTTTCTTGCATTCTTTTATGTTTTTAAAATAAAAACAAAGAGGATCATAGGAGGGAAAGTATGTTAAATGTGGCGTTGTGTGATGATGATAGAGACTTTTTAGATGGAATTCTTCCTGTAGTTCAAAAGACATTCCAAGCTTTGAAGATTCCGGTCTCCATATATTGCTTTACAAAAGCGGAGATATTGATTAAGAGATTTGAAGAGTATAATCCATATTTTGATCTCATATTCTTGGATATTGACATGCCCTTCATGAATGGAAAAGAAGCGGCAAGAAGACTTCGCATTTTGGATAGCCATTTTAAGCTGGTGTTTATGACTTCATTTGAACAGGAGATATTAAGCACCTTTCAATTCAATGTAAGTGATTTTTTGCCTAAGCAGCTACTGGAAGATAGATTACCGGCAGTTATCAAACGATTGGGAAAGGTCATTACGGAAGAACACCCGCAGAATCAAATTTTCAGAGTTAATCTTGCCGGGGATAGGGAAATGACCATTAAAGTACCCTTGGATGACATCATCTATTTTGAAACTCTTAATAGGATTACTTACTTACATACTCGAACCAAAACATATGTGTTACATTGCTGCAAATTCATAGACCTAATAGAACATTACAATTCCTTGGGGTTTGTTGAAATATATAGGGCATGTATCGTAAATCTTAAGTACATATTTTCTATAGATGATGCGGAGATTCGTTTGGATAACGGAATTACATTGCCATTAAGCAGAAGGAAAAGACATCAGGTTCTCGAAAAATTCGTTGATGTGATCAGTGAGGTCAACCGATGTCAGGAATGACCAATGGATATTCTTTTTTACTTGTAGAAAGTGCTCTCGGGTATTGGTTCATTAATAAGTTCCTAAAGTGTAGAACAAAGGGTTATTGGAAAATTGTTGTGTTTCTCCTAGCTGTAATAGTTAAATCTCTTATTACACAGTTTTATCCTGTGGCGCCCATTATAATGAAAGCGCTTATAGTAATGGTGATAACACTAATAACTATACATGTATTATATAAAGATATGATTTTATTTAAATTATTTCTTATTTTATTTACTGAATACTTTTTAGTAATTAGCGATATTTTGACAATTGGCATATTCTCTTTAGCAGGCTGGGCAAATCAGGATAATTATTTATTTAATATTTTACAACTAATAGTATTTTTTTGTATTAGATTAGCAGTCATAGTATTAAATTTGATATTTATCAAAAAAATAAACTTTAATCTAACGATTAAGTCGTGGGTTTGCATAGACGTGATGCTTGGAGCCTTGGTGGTCATTGTCAATTCTCATAGAGTAATAAATAGTAAATTCTCAAGCACGAACCCAGAATTATTATGGCTGTCCTTTAGAGTATCTATTTATTTCTTACTAATGTCATTATTAATTATTTATCTATTCGGGGAATTGTTCTATCAAAAAGAGCAGCAAAGGAGAAGTCTTGAACTACAAAATAAGCTACTGGAGCAGCAATTGGCAACTGATGAAATCTCGGCTTATGACTTGAAGCAAATTAGGCATGATATTGGAAATAACCTTGCCAACATAGCCTACTTATTGAAAGAGAATTGCATAGAGGAATCTATAGAATATATTCAGGCGATTTCAGCCACTCTGGAGCGCTCTAAGCCTGTAATACAGTGTGGTAGTAAATATATTGATTCTATATTGAACTATGAAATCGCTGTATGCAAAAAAAAGAATATTGCTGTGGAATTTGAGATTGATAGTCTACCAGAATTAAGCATTGCACCTACCTATTTATCCGCTATATTAACTAATGTTCTTAATAATGCAATTGAGGCAAACTTGGGGGTTATGGAGAAGGAAAGGTATCTTAATGTGAAGATTTTTTGTTACAAAAATTATTTATCTATTGTGGTTACAAATCCATATCATCATAAGCTTATTCATGGTACTGGCCTATTGAAAACGAGCAAACCAAACAAGTTGCATCATGGGTATGGGTTAAGATCCATAAAGGCTGCGGCAAGTAGATGTGGTGGAACTTTCAAGTATTCATATAACAGTACAGTATTCAGAACTACTATAGTTGTTCCCATATCTCCTATCCAGGATACTTAAGAGATTCCCCTAAGAATACCGCACAGTCAAATATAGTTACCACTCAGCTTGGAATTATATACATTGTTGTATTTAAATGATAGATTTCAATCAGACATTAACTTTGTGAATTTAATTACATATTACAAATGAGTACCATAAACGAGTAAAGGTGGATGATAACGTTATGGTTAATGAAACACTAGACTCTAAAATTATGGAATTCAAGCCGTTTTTTCAAGATTTAAAAAAGGATAATCAATTCTACCGATTGGGTAAACCCTTTGAGACATCGGAACGGAAATACTTTTATGATACGGGAACAGGGAAAATTTTTCAGATTAACGAGAATGTTTACGCAGTTTTATCATGTCTTTTTGACTCGGATCAGTTTGATTCACTTTTAGAGCTTAAAATGGAAAATAAAGTACTTATAGCAGCTCTGCTGGAAATTAAAGAATGCATAGCTGAGGAACATATTTTATCAGCGCCGCCAGTTACATGCTTCTCCGGTCCTCATGTCAGCGCTCTGGAGAATTATCTGGAATACAATATGAACCAACTCACTTTAGAGGTCACTGAGCGATGCAATTTAAGGTGTAAATACTGTATTTATCAAGAGTCTCATAATGATTTTCACGGATATAATGAGCGCGATATGACCTTTGAGACTGCTAAAAAAGCTATCGACTATACCTATCCGAGAGTAGAAGAGGAATTTTTCCTTGCATTTTATGGCGGAGAACCTCTGCTGAACTTTAAATTAATTAAGCAATGTGTAGAATATGCTGAGAAGCTTGTCGTTGATAAAAAATTGGGTTTTTCAATGACTACAAACGCAGTTCTAGTTACGAAAGAAATTGCTCAATATCTGGTTGAACATAATTTTGTTGTGCTGGTTAGTCTAGACGGACCAGAGGAGATTCATGATGAGAATCGCATCTTTCAGGATGGAAGCGGAAGCTTCAAGCATGTCATGCGTGGCATAAAATATCTTGTAGAGGCTAAAGAAAAGAACCGTTCTAAGGATGAAAGTGGTGATACTTTATACTTCAGCCTGGTTGCAAGCGGTTCTAATCTGGTGGAGAAATATAATAAGATTCAAGATTTTTTTGATAATACAGAATGGCTGCCCAAACCAGTGACTGTAAATGCCTCCTACGTGTCTTATGGTCGTACTGGAGAAGAGTATCTGGAACCGACAAGTCTTGAGGATAAATCCTATAGGGAAGATAAATCTATTGACCCGCTGTTTTCGTGGAGTGTGGAGAATAAGAGAGATGCAACTGCTCGAAATAAGCTATTTTCCAACGGTCAAATGAGGAAATTTCTTCATATGATTCATAGACGAGATATCAGGCCGGTTCCAATGGATAATTATTATTTTAATGGTTGTTGTGTGCCTGGCTCAAGACGGCTTCATGTTAATGTGGATGGTAATTTTTTGCCATGTGAGCGAGTAGGCAGCGTTCCGTTTTTAGGCAATGTGGATAGCGGATTTGATATCCAATCCATCCAGAAACATTACGTCCATAACTTCATGGAGAAATCTGTTGAATACTGCAACAAATGCTGGGCAGTGCATTTGTGCACAAGCTGCTACATTGATTGTTTTGACGAGGAAAAAGTCGATTTATCATACCGCCATAGTGGTTGCAGATATATCAGGTATCTTCTTGATCAGAGTCTAAGTTTGTATCATGAAATTCTGGAACATGATCCAGAATCTCTAATGGAGCTTAATGAGATTATTGCAAAGTGAGGTAAAAATATACAACTGTATATTTTTATAAATGTGACTAAAGAGGAGGAAGAAGTATGAAACTGATTAATCCTGTCGGACGGGACATGAGTTCGGGTCTGGAAGCGCACTTTGAGCCTATGGCATGTATGTGTGGTTCCGGCGGTGGCCAGTTTACCGGTGCACGCGGCAATAGTGATAGTTGCTTCCACTGCGGCTGTGATTGTACCAGCTCGAGCTATGGTTCCGGCAATGATAGAAACGCTACTACTACGATTCACAGAAGCTAACACAATCTAAATTAACGGGAAGAAGTTCTGCTGTTAAGGGCTTCTTCTTGTTGATTTGTGGTAGGTGAAAAGATGAAATCACTACTTACTGATTTTTGGAATAACATTGGCGTTGCTAGTAGAACTTTGGGTTTTGTCTGGAAGGCATCGAAGAAAACAATGACTGCAATCTTAATTATCACGCTTCTTCTTGGAATTATCGTCCCGGTGAATACCATTATATGGGGGCGGTTTCTGAATACACTAGCTTACATAAACAGTGATTATGGATTAAGCGATGTGATATTGTGGCTTGCTTTAAATTGTGGGATTTGGGTGCTGAATGGCATCCTCCAAAAAATAAGCAAGTTTTATAAGGATATGCAAAGTGATTATCTGAATTTGTACATAACAAATATAATTCTTGATAAAATTAACGGTTTGGAAATCATACATTTTGATGATCCCATTTTGTATGACCAACTTAATAAGGTGAACAGTGAGGCATTAGGCCGATCTATCAGTGTACTTAATAATTTAGTGTCTATTCTTCAAAATGGTGTAGTTCTATTAGGAGTAATCGGAATCATTGTTTTATATAAGCCAGCTATCATTGGACTACTTTTGTTGACCTTCATTCCTGTGCTGGTTATCAATATTAAGATATCCTCAAGATTGCATACCATTTATAACAGCAGACTGGAGAATCTGCGCTTGGTCACGGCGATCAAGTCATTAATGATTAGATACGAAAATATTAAAGAGCTTAAAATTGCCCGTGCGGGGGAAGAGTTGATTCAAAGGGTTTCAACTACGTATAAAAAATATTTAACTGAAGACAGAGGTATCCGAAAACGGAATACAGCTATTCAGGCATTTGGAGATTCCCTCGAATTGCTCACTAAGTTCTGTTTTACCCTGTACATCATTATTGATGGTATAAAACGAAAACTCGGTGTAGGCCTTATTGTAATGTATATCAATTCCATTGAGAATCTTATGCAAGCCATTGGAAATATGATTGTGACCTTTGCTAATACTTACAATGATAACTTATATATGAATACTCTATTCGATTTGTTGGATAAAGAAACCACCTCCTCGTCATTAGGGAGTGAGGTATCGCTCAAGAATTTCCGAAGCATTATCCTGCATCATGTGTATTTTAAGTATCCGAAACTGGATACGTATGTTCTTGAAGATATTAATTTTGAGCTAAGGGCTGGACAATCCTATCTTATTGTGGGTTTGAACGGCTCCGGTAAAACCACCCTTATCAAAATACTAAGCGGATTGTATGAGCCTAGCTGTGGCGATATAACTGTTGATGGCGTTAATATCCGATCCTTCAGCAAAAATTCTTACAGGAACAACTTTTCGGTGGTATTCCAGGATTTCATTCACTATCCAATGAGTGTGGAGGATAATATCAGGTTCGGCAAATTTGAAGATAAAGAGCATACATTGAGAATGTATGATTCCGCACAGCGTACGGGAGCTGCGGAATTTATTAATAAGCTACCCCATAGCTATCAAACTCAATTGCAAAATGAATGGTCCGAAGGAACTGAAATTTCTGTCGGTCAGTGGCAAAAGCTTGCAATTACCCGGGCTTTTTTCGCGGATGCACCAATAACCATTATGGATGAGCCTACGGCATCCCTTGACCCTGTTGCTGAACATGAGTTTTACATGGGAATCAAAGAGATGATCAGAAGCAGAACCTGCATTTTAATTTCACACAGATTTACTACAGCCAAACTGGTGGATCAGATTATCGTGATTGACGATCATCGAATCAGCGAATGCGGTTCATTTGAAGAGCTTATGTGCAAAGACGGCAAATTCAAAGAATTATTCACACTTCAGGCCGAGAAATATAATTTAGGAGACGGTGTCAATGAAGGAAGGCTGTCTGTACTTGGATAATTATTTGAATTTGGATTATGTACACTTCAGGAAAGAAGCTAAGGCCCAAGATGCCATCATTACACTAGCTGTCAAAGTAGGTTCTGTTGATGATAGGGAATGCAAAGGGATAGCGCATTATCTGGAGCATATGCTCATTCTCTCTCTAGCGAATGCTTCGCAGATTGCTCCCGGTCCGTTCAGGATTAAAGGAACAACGGATTTTGATAAAACACTCTATGAAATAACTTGTTCTGATAATACGGATGATATCTGCCAGGCTATTAAACTGTTACTAGAAATTTACTCGGGGCGGTTGTTAAAAAAGAGCGATATGGAGGAGGCTTATAGAGATATCAATGAAGAATATGAGCGGTTAAATGAGAATAATCCACACAACCTTTTCAAGATCCTGATGGATAACTCTGAACTGATTGACTCGTTACCTCTGGGAACCAGAGATTGTCTGGATGATATTACTTATGAGGAAATGCAAGCGTTCCACCAAAGGACATACTGTAGAGCGTTAGCCCATATCTTAGTGGTAAGCTGGAGCAATGACGAGAAGCTGAGACAATGCTGCCGTGATAATATGGAAACTATCAGGACTGTCAAGCGATTTCAGCCATTAAATGAAGAGCGCCAAGCCCCTATGTACAGTGCTGTAGCTAATAAATATGTATTCAGAACAGTAGAAGCTACCAAGTGTAGCTTATTTGTGTACGAAGCACAGACAGGCTCTGAAGATCGTTCTCGTGGAAAAGTCGTTAAGGATATCGGCCTTGTAGTTTTGGATTATTGTCTGCGGATAATCTTTTCAACGGATGCTATCTATGTCGCTAAGCTTCGTTACAATGAATTCTATACATTTCTCTGTATTTATTTTCCCATGTCAATCAATCTTGAGAGTGGGTTATATACCAATCAGATTTTCCGATTTATTTATCGTGAAACGATTAGTTTGTTAGCCGCCAATGACTTGCTGCCGGAGATTATTAAAGCCTACAGAAATCAAATTATGGAAAACGAACTAACGCGAGAGCTGATTATGAAAGAATTAATATCTTCGGCTCTTTATCATGAACCCATATATGCAATGAAAGAATATTGTTCGATTCTTAATGAGGTATCTTGTGAACTGGTTTTAGAGCAAATATCAGCTTGGCTTAACCAGGGAGAAGAGATTGCGGTAGTAGTTGATGAAGCATGGCTGAATGGAAGCATGTACGCTATTTTAGGATAATCTTAAGAATTTAATAAGAAAAATACTACATTCTCTCCTGGGATTTTCTGCTACAATGGCTGTATTCATGCAATGAAGGCAGGTGATAACCAAATGATTGAAAATATTGTAGTGGTGGATGATGAGCAAGCCATCACCGATCTTATTGAAATTTATTTGAAAAATGAAAATTACAATGTTGCAAAATTTGATAATGGGCAAGATGCTCTAGACTATATTGAGCGCGAACAAGTTGATCTCGCTATTCTGGATATTATGCTCCCGGATCTTAACGGGTTTATGGTATGCCAGCGTATTCGGGAGAATCACCATTTTCCTGTCATTATGCTAACGGCCAAGGATGAAGAGACGGACAAAATTACTGGTCTTACTCTGGGAGCGGATGATTATATAACCAAGCCGTTCCGTCCGCTTGAAATGGTTGCACGTGTGAAAGCGCAGTTGCGCAGGTATACAAAGTACCGGTCCATATCTAAGTCGGACGAAGGCATCATATCCTATTCGGGCTTACGTATGAATGTGGACACGCACGAGTGCTGGCTGAACGAAGAGGCCTTGTCTCTTACACCCACTGAATTTTCGATTCTCAGAATGCTGTGTGAGCATAGGGGAAGAGTGGTTAGCTCCGAGCAGTTATTTCATGCGATATGGGGAAATGAATATTACAATAAAAACAACAATACGATCACTGTGCATATCCGGCATCTGCGTGAAAAAATGAAGGATTCCGTAGACCATCCGAAATGGATTCGGACAATCTGGGGAGTTGGATATAAAATTGAAGCGTAAAAAGCCATTGACCCTGAAATACTCAAAGCTGAGAGCGAAAGTATTTATTAGGATGCTTGTATTGATTGCTCTTGCTCTTGTGGCAGTGGATGGGCTGTATCTATTAGTGCGGGGAAGGCTGGGCGAGGAGGGTGTCCGGCTGTTGCAATTCTTTACAGGATATGAGTATGAACAGGCGCTTTCAATTTACAATAGTGCTCTTCGTGAACATTGGGAGATCATTATGCTGACTGTCATATCAGCATTTTTTTTACTGTTTTTTTATTTTTCACTATCTTGGTTTACTAAGTACTTTAATGAGGTCGATACAGGAGTCGATGCTTTAATCCAAGATGATGCGGAGATCAAGCTGTCGCCGGAGATGTCTTCAATGGAGCAGAGGCTGATATTTGTTAAGCAAACTCTGCAAAACCGTGCTCTGGAGGTACAGGTGACTGAGCAGAACAAAAGAGATCTTGTGATGTATCTGGCGCATGATATAAAAACACCGCTCACTTCTGTCCTTGGATATTTAAGCTTATTGAATGAAACTCCCAATTTGCCGTATGAGCAGCAGCAGCATTATATGAAAATAGCGTTGGATAAGGCGTATCACCTGGAGCGTTTAATCAATGATTTTTTTGAAGTTGAACGGTATAATCAGCAGACCTTCCAATTGAATCAGCAGCTTGTCGATATCTCTTATATGCTGGTCCAAATGCCGGATGAATTCTATCCTATACTATCACCCGCCGGGAAGAAGATGATTGTTGAGGTGGAGGATACGATAACGGTTCATGGTGATTCTGATAAATTGGCGCGGGCATTCAATAATATTCTCAAGAATGCCATCGCCTACAGTGATGATAACAGCACGATTGAGGTATCCGCGAAGACTCTTGAGGGTAGGGCAATTATTACCTTCATGAACATCGGAGCGATGATTCCGGATGATAAACAGGATAAAATATTTGAAAAGTTCTACCGTTTGAATGATGCGCGTTCTACGAAGACTGGAGGGTCAGGTCTTGGGCTTGCTATTACCAGAGAAATTATTACCCGGCACGGGGGAGAGATTGACCTGCAGAGCGGCCAAGGGACAACAGTATTCTGTGTCCGGCTGCCGCTTTTCTCACAAGGAGGTTAATATGGCTGATTTAATAGGCTATTTCATCATCGGAGGAATATTGATTGCCGCAGTTGCAGTGCTCTATCTGCCGGTGTTTTTCTTATTGAAGGAGAGAGTGAGTGTAGTCCGGCAACTGAGCATATTATTATTTGCCGGAGCTTGTCTTATTGTGCTGTATGCTACAATTTTCTCCGCATGGGGGGAAGACGCTTTCCATCCGAAGGTCTATCATTTGAATCTTATTCCCTTAAGCTGGCTCAGGGCTTCAGAAGGCATGTCTGAGGAGAAGATGCTTGTGCAGGCTGTTGCCAATATCATTATGTTTATTCCATTCGGCTGCTCTCTACCCTTGTTATTTTCAAGGCTGAGGTCTTTCGGGCGAAGCGCAATGATAGTCTTTACTGTAAGCTTCATGATTGAGTTTGTGCAATATTTTCTGGGGGCGTCTGCAGATATTGATGATATTCTCCTGAACCTGATAGGAGGAATGCTGGGCTATTGCTTGTTTAAGGTTAGCTTCAGCTACCTTCAGCGCTCTAAGCGTACTCCCGGACCAAGTAGAAATAAATCTTAATACTTTCTTAGGATTTTCTAAATAAAATAACGATGCAATATTAAAGTTCAATCTGCTTATCCGAGATAAAATTAATCTTGGGTAAGCAGATTTTTGTATGTATTCGGAATTTACAAGCTTCTGGGGAGGATGGAGTATGGAATTAGTATTGGATAAACTCACAAAGCAATTTGGCCGTAAAACTGCAGTCGATCAAATGTCAATTCAAATGCAGGCTGGAGTATACGGCATGCTGGGAGCGAATGGGGCTGGAAAGACAACTCTGATGCGTATGATCTGTGGTGTACTTAAGCCTACACAGGGCTCTGTTTATTTGGATGGAAGAACGCTTGAGGATTTAGGTGAGAATTACCGTAGCGCCCTTGGATATCTTCCGCAGGATTTCGGTTATTATCCGGATTTCACCGCCAAGGATTTCATGCTCTATGTTGCCGCACTGAAGGGAATATCCCCGCAGGATGCCAGAATCCGTAGTTCGGAATTACTGGCGATGGTTGGGCTAACTGAAGTTTCCGCTAAGAAAATACGTACATTCTCGGGTGGTATGAAGCAGCGGTTGGGAATTGCTCAAGCCGTTCTTAACGACCCGCGCATATTGGTGTTGGACGAACCTACTGCCGGACTTGATCCGAAAGAGCGGGTACATTTCCGAAATTTAATTGCAAACTTCGCCAAAGATAAAATCGTTATATTGTCTACGCATATTGTATCCGATCTCGAATACATCTCCGATACCATTTTAATGATTAAGGATGGCAAGCTGCTTATTAATCGTCCGGCTGACCGCATCGCACATGAAATGGATGGCAAGGTATGGAGGTGCGTATTGCAGAAGAAGGAGGCGGAAGCGGCCAGTCGTTCATTCTGTGTAGCCAACCTGCATCATGGAGAGGATGACAGGGTTGTCCTCCGTGTACTCAGTGATACGATTCCTATGGAGGGAGCCTTGAATGAGGCACCTACACTTGAGGATCTGTATTTGTACCATTTTCATAACAATATGAAGGAATACAGGGGGCTCTAATGAATAGCTTATTCAAATACGAATTCATGAAAATTGCCAAGAAGCGAATGAATTTAGTCGTAGTTCTGGTCAGCTTATCACTAACCTTGCTCTTATTTATTCTACCCGTCAAAAGCTATATTTCACTGGAGCGGGACGGTCACCAGGTCACTGGCATTGCCGCTATCCAGCTTGAGAAGGAGTATGCCCGAGAGCTTGCAGGCATGTTAACCGAAGAGCGGGTGGCAAAGGATATTGCCTCCTACCAGGCATTATTCTCTAAATCTGAGAATGTGGTCAAAGATGGAAGTCAGTTGAAATTGAAGGAAGATATGTTTACCCGTTACGTATTGCCATATTACTCCTACTACAAGATGATTGATGATGCTTTTTTGGAGCCTCAGGTTACAGATAACGGTCTTACAGTCCTCCGGGACCTGAAGTCCGAAGAAGCTGGTGAATTCTATAAGGCCCGCGAAGATAAGGTGACCAGTTATTTGAATATGGATTTTTCCGACTGGACATATTCAACTCAAGAGAAGGCCTTCTGGAATGCCAAGAACAGCCAGGTAGACGCTCCTTACGTATATGGTTACCATGCCGGCTGGAAAAGCCTATTTCAGTGCTTCGAACTGCTGATTGTATCTATTATAGCCATTTGCATTTGTGTTGCTCCTGTATTTGCAGGAGAGTATCAAACAGGCGCAGACAGCGTCATTCTATCTACCCGATATGGAAAATCCATGCTGATAAAAGCAAAGATTGCGGCAGCTTTCCTCTATGGCTTACTGATTTTTAGCATTCATCTGGGATTGGCTGCCGGTATTCAGCTTGTGGCGTTTGGAATGGATGGCTGGGACTTGCCATTGCAAATTCTGAATGTTACTATTCCCTACTCGTTCACCATGCTTGAAGCAGCATTGATATGGACGGGTATACTTTATTCGGTACTGTTCGGAATGATTTCAGTAACCCTCTTGTTGTCCGCCAAGATGAAAACAGCATTTGTAGTCCTTGTCATTGATGTGTTAATTGTTTTGCTGCCTGTCTTCTTAGGACTTAGCGGATCGAACGGCGTATTGAATCATATGCTTATGCTGCTTCCCTACATGGCAGTGCAACCAGTATTCCCAGCAGAGTATTCTTCATATTTTTCGTACCCTTTACCAGGTCTAACAATAAGTGTAATCACCATGAGGGTTGGGTTATATGTGATGGTCACTATAATATGTCTTCCATTTATCGGACGCGCTTTTAAGCGTCATCAAGTTCAGTAGCTTCGTCCGGGAATGGAGATTCCCACCTGCCACCGGAAATCATCGCCGGCCTACATCCGCCGCCGCAGGTCCTTCGGCTTCAGCCCGTTCTTCCGGGCCGTCCCGTGCCAGAAGAAGTGCGTGGCATTGAATTTCCAGGCGAAGCGCGGGAAGTTGGGGTTGATCAACAGAGATTCCCCGGAATTCCGGGACTGGATGTTCCCGGCCAGGCTGTGCATGGCGCGGCCCAGATTCTTCAGCGGGCCCCGGCCGAGCGGTACCTTCCCCAGAGAGCCCAGCATTTCGCCGGCGCCGTGGCCGATGCCTTGCCCGAAGTGAACCCCGGCGCGCTCGCACCAGTGTCTGAGGATATCAAGCGCAATCTGGTTTTGCTCACCTTCATAGAAGCCGTTGTTAATTAGTGCATAGACGTATATCTCCCGTTCGCGCTCTGTCTTTAGGTATCCTTCGAGGGTAACCAGGAGCTGGAACAGATGCGAGGGGATACCGTCATTATAGAGCGGGAAAGCCAGGACCAGCACATCCATGCGGCATAGCTCGCTGTACTCTTCTGGAGTGAGCGGTCTTTTATTCGGCGTATAGGCGTGCAGCTCGTTCCCGTCTGCAATCAGCGGCTCCAGCATCCCCAGCAGAAGGCCTGAGTTACTGCCGGTAGGCTTGGGGCTGCCGTTAATCATGGCAATGTTCATTGCAGGACCTCCCTAATGCTCTGCGGACTGGTATGGAAAAATACGTTATTGCCTGCCGAATACAGATTCATGCTATTAGCTGCAACGAGCCTTCTCGCTGTATCCTGCTCAGCCTCCGTAATGTCGTCGCCGTAGAAATGCACCGAGAGTGTGAACTGGTGATCATAGCGGCTGCGGTGACGGGTCGCTCCATCTTTGGTTACAAAATAGGGAAGGACGTAGGAGATACTCCGGTTCAGCACATTCACCACAAAGGGGCTATAGCTGCCGTACATACATTTACTGATGATCGTGAGTTCATCGCTGCGCGAGAACAGCTCGCCCAGATTGTCGTAGCCATCTCTCTTAATAACGCATGTCCCGGGAGTCCGGGTCCAGCAGCCGAAGCAGCCCATGCATGAATGAATTGCACCGCTATCCGAGATGACCGTTACTTCCTCTTGTGCCATATCCCCCAGCCAGCCCTTGAATTCTTGCTCCTGCAGATCGTGTATGATCGTTCTCAAGACTTCATCTCCTTAAAAGATAGATTTAAGCTCCAGCAGATCGCGCCAGTTGCCCGAATACTTAACCCCGTTATTGGTAAGCAATGCCGTAATTCCATGCACCATGGACCAGAGTGTGATTAGCTGAGGGGTGAACTCGGTCTCTGGCAGACCGTTGCTGCGGAACACTTCAAAGGCTGTAGTCCTGAACAGGACGAATGGCGGATAACTGTCAGCATCATAATTGTCCAGATTAATGATTATGCCGGAATGGTAGAACAGAAACTGGAAATACTGTGGATGCTCTACGAAAAAATCAATATAGGCCTGCCCAAGCCGGGAGATCGCTTCAAACTTACCTTCCTGGCCTTGAACGGAGACACGCAGCGAATCCATAAATTGCCCGGTGACATGCTCTCCCATGGCGGCTATTAGTTCATCTATATTTTTGAAATGGCTGTAGGGCGCGGTGTGGCTGACTTCACATTCGGCTGCGACCTTGCGCAGGGAGAAGCTGCTAATGCCGTCGGTGTTAATAAGCTTGATGCCTGCTTCAATGAGCTGGTTGCGTAAATTTCCGTGGTGGTAGGGTTTATCCTTCAAGAGTTGTGTTCTTCCTTTCCTTCTTGCCTATTATCTTAACATTGTAAAGATTGTAGCATGTGTTTTCGATCTTTACAATGCTAAGATATGATTGCTGCTGGGCGCTTCCGGGTATACATTTTGCAAAATAGTCAGGAGCAGGTTATAATTAGTACCAAGTGCTAATATCAGATACTATAAACTAAAAAGGTGAGGTGGGATCACATGACAGGTGCAAAAATTACAGCGATCGGATCTTACGTGCCAGCCCGCAGACTTACGAATCAGGACCTGGAGCAGATGGTGGATACCAATGATGAGTGGATTGTGCAGCGGACGGGTATCCGGGAGCGCAGAATCAGCCGCGAGGATGAATATACCAGTGATCTGTGTGCAGCCGCCGTCCGGGACATGATGAAGCGTTATGGCAAAAGCGTACAGGATGTCGATATGGTGCTTGTGGCGACCAGCACGCCTGACTTTTCTTTCCCATCTGTGGCCTCGATTGTGCAGAATACCCTTGGCATTCCGCTGACGGCGGGAGCGATAGATCTGAGCGCCGCCTGTGCCGGATTCGTGTATGCTCTGCATACGGCTCATGCGCTGGTATCCTCGGGACTGCATCATAAGGTGCTGGTCATTGGTGCTGATACGCTGTCCAGAATAACGGATTATACGGACCGTAGTACCTGTATTCTGTTCGGGGATGGAGCAGGGGCTGTGCTGGTGGAGAGCGGCGGGGCGAAGGATGACTTCATGGGATACCATCTCGGCAGTGACGGAAGCGGAGCGCAGCATGTCTACCGCACAGGGCTGGCTGAGAAGGTGAACGGAGTGGAACTCTCCGCGACAGGGCTGCTGGTGCAGAATGGCCGGGAAGTGTTCAAGTGGGCGGTCCGTACGGTTCCGCAGGGAGTACAGCAGGTGCTGAAGAACGCCGGAGCAGGTCTTGCGGAAGTAGACTGGTTCATCCCGCACAGCGCCAATCTGCGGATGATTGAACCCATCTGTGAACGGCTGAATTATCCGCTGGAGCAGGCACTATACAGTCTTGAAGCCTTCGGTAATACCTCGGCTGCCAGTATTCCGCTTGCGCTTGATCTGGGTATCCGCGAAGGGAAGGTGCGCAGCGGCCAGCAGGTGTTGCTGTACGGATTCGGTGCGGGTCTTAGTCATGCAGGTCAACTGGTTAGGCTGTCGCTGGACCCTCAGGTAGCTGAGCCTACCTCGCTGTGATGGATTGAGACTAATGAAGCAAGGACAGGCCGATGTGGGGGCCAAGCCGAAAAATGGTCCCCAAAATCAGAAAAACGGTGCCTTGAAGCAGCCCGTTAAATGAGCGATTATAGTATCGGAAGCGTTTTCGGGTGGGTGCATAGTGCATCCAAGCGAAGTTCTGAGCTGGAGGGGAGGGATCGCAGGGCAGGTCCGGAGAGGCAGAAGTTCAGCGTTACGGCGATCCGGTGGTTCAGGCGTTCAGCGGTTCAAATGTTTCAGCCCGCTGCCGCAGGATTCACGGACGATCAGCGCCGGTTCAACGACAAACGAGCCGCCTTCAGACTGGTTATTGATGAGATCGAACAACATATGGGCGGCGAGCACACCGAGGCGTTCTTTGTTCTGGCGGATGGTAGTCAGCGTAGGACTGGTATACTGGCAGGCCTCGATATCGTCACAGCCGATGATGGCCACATCCTCGGGAACACGCAGCCCCTTCTCCTTCAAGGCGCGGACTGCACCGAGGGCGAGGAGATCGGAGGCGGCGAAGACCGCTTGCGGCAAATTTCCCGATGCAATTAACGAATTCATTGCCGCATAACCGCTGGGCTCGAAGAAATCATCACCATGTACGAACCACCCCGGATTCATGGCCAGGCCGAAGCCGGCAATGGCTCTGACATACCCTGCTTCGCGCCGGTTGGAGATATCCGAATCCGCTGTACTGCCTATGAAGCCAAGCTCCCGGTGCCCGAGCAGATAGAAGTGCTCCACTACCTTGGAAGCAATCTGGTAATTGTCTGACATGACATAGCCGGATTTCTTGCCGGTCAGCTCCAGGTCAACGCCGATGCAGGGAATATGGCTCCGGTCCAGCTCCTGTATGGCTGGCTCCATCTTTTCTCCAGAGATAATAACACAGCCATCCACATGGAAATGCAGGCAACGTGAGTAGTAATCGCCGCTGTTAATGAACTTCTCATTCGAGAAGAAAATCAGGTCATACCCCAGCACCCCCATCTGCTTTTTGAACGAATTCAGCACCTCAACAAAAAAAGGATGGGTAAATTCCACATTCAGCTCACCGGCAAAAATAACCCCGATCAGATTCGACTTCTTGGTAGCCAGCGTTTTAGCGGAGCTTGAGGGGGTATATCCGGTTTGTTCGATGATTTCGAGCACTCTTCGTTTCGTTTTTTCGGAAACATCGCTGTAATTGTTCATGATTTTGGACACAGTCGATACAGAGACCCCGGCCATTTCGGCAATTTTTTTGATATTCATTTGCATGGCTATGCTCACCCCCGCTTCATAGTTATAACAGGGCCAAAAGACGGGTATGCCAGGGTTTCTCAAGGCTACTGACCGTTCACTTGGACACTCTCTGCTGTCAAACAGCAGTCCTTTCTAGAGTCTATTCAACTTGCCGAAACAAGTCAAAGGTTAATTGCATTCAGAGGAATGGCATGGAGATAATCGAAACCGATTTCGGTCCGGAGCTTTAAGATACCTGAAGAGTAACGGGACGATGTCATTGCGCTAAGTTGAGACTCTAATTCAGAGGAGGCATACACTGAATGAAAAAGAATATACCTTCGTTGTTAGCAGCCGCTGTAATCATTACCGGACTTCTATCGCCGCTGGGCAGCGGCGGGGCTATGGCGAAGTCTGCTCAGAGCAGGCTGACAGCGCCTGCGGAGACAACGGCCGCCTTGCAGAATGGAAGCTTGGTTGTTAATGATTTGAAAGCGTTTACCGATGTGGGAGAGGGCAATTGGGCGGCTCATGCTGTGATGCGCTGGAGCCGCAGCGGGGTGATCTCCGGCTACGGGGACGGCAGCTTCCGGCCGGAGCAGCAGGTGACCCGGGCAGAATTCTCGGCAATCGTCAACCGTATTTTCGGCTATAAGGACTTGGCGGCTGTGCTTCCGGCAGATGTCCCGGCGGCGGCCTGGTATAAGGATGATATCGCCAAAGCTGTAGCAGCTGGGTATCTGATTGCAGACGCAGATCAGAGTATCGGACCTGCGGCTCCGCTGAAGCGCGGGGAGGCGGTCCTTGCGCTTCAGCGGATACTGAGGCTGGAGACAGAGCGTCAAGCGAAGGGCATGTATAGCGACCTGGCGGGAGCCGACAGTGCAGTAAGCGCTGCGGCAGATGCTTTTACGGCAGCCGGTTATATGCAGGGTTATCCCGGAGGCTTCTTCAAGCCGGACGGGAGGATCACCCGTGCCGAGCTGGCAAAGCTGGCGGATACACTGGTGGCGGAGCTGCGCTCCGCAGCCGGGGAAGTGAAGCTGGGCAAGGTGAAGGGCAATGTGGTGCTGAGCCATGAGGATATCACAATGAAGGACAGTATCATTGAAGGAAATCTCTATCTTACTGAGGGAATCGGGGAAGGAGATCTCCGGCTGGAGGGAGTGCAGGTGAAGGGCACCACCTATATCCGCGGCGGCGGTGAGCATAGCGTGAGCCTGGTGAACAGTACTCTTGGGCCTGTTCAGGTGGCGAAGCCGAAGGGCAGCGTCCGCATCGTTGCCAGCGGGACGACAACCGTTGGAAAAGTACACCTTGATTCCGGTGCTATCCTTGAAGAAGCTGCGCTTACGGGCGAGGGGTTCGCTAGTGTTGTACTCCCGCCAGGGGAGCAGACGGTCACTCTTATTGGCAATTATGGGGTGGTATCCACCGCTGATGCGGCCGGAGGCAACCTCACGCTGAGCTTGTCAGGCAAGCTATCCAAGCTAATCTGGAGCACTCCCGGCAAGCTGGTGCTGATGAATCAAGCGCAGGTGGCTGAGCTGCTACTTACAGCCGGTGCCCGGGGCACTACGATTATGGGCAGTGGCAGCTTCGGCACCGTGCTGAATCAGGCCGAGGCTGTGACGGCCGGGGGCATCGTTCTCAAGCCGGGCAGCCGCAGCAATCTGAATCTGGCCTCGCCGCAGGCCAGCCCGCCGCCTGTTGCTGCGGGGGGCGGAGAGATTGCGACGGCTACACCGGAGCCGACGGCAACGCCAACACCAGTGGTTACGCCGGAGCCGACAGCGACGCCAACAACGGTGGTTACACCGGAGCCGACAGCGACGCCAACACCAGTGGTTACACCGGAGTCAACGGCAACGCCAACACCAGTAGTTACGCCGGAGCCGACAGCAACGCCAACACCAGTGGTTACACCGGAGTCAACGCCAACGCCAACACCGGTGGTTACGCCGGAGCCAACGCCGACCCCAGCGCCGACCAGTGATCCGTGGAGTCTGGTGTGGAATGATGAATTCGATGACAATATCATTGATCCTGCGAAGTGGACCTATGATCTCGGCGATGGCACCGTTGTCGGGAATCCGGGCTGGGGCAATAATGAGCTGGAGTATTACACCAATGATCCGAGGAATGTGAAGGAACAGGACGGCAAGCTCATCATTACCGCTCGCAAGGAGGCAATGGGCGGCAAGCCTTACACTTCCAGCAGAATTAAGACCAATGGCTTGTACAGCAAAATGTACGGCAAATTCGAGATCCGGGCGAAAGCACCGGCAGGTAAGGGGCTGTGGCCGGCGATCTGGATGCTGCCGGAGAATTATGTGTACGGCAATTGGGCGGCCTCCGGGGAGCTGGATATTATGGAAGGCTGGGGCAGCCGTCCGAATGTGGTCGCCGGAACCATCCACTATGGTTCCCAGTGGCCGGATAATGTCTATTCTGGCAAGGAATATGTGCTGCCGGGCGATTCCACCATTGAAGAGTTCCATACCTACTCCATAGAATGGGAGCCGGGAGAGATCCGCTGGTATGTGGACGGGGTGCTGTACTCCACCAAAAATGACTGGTACAGCAAGAGCAGCGGACAGCCCGCGATGAATGCTTATCCGGCACCTTTCAACCAGAAGTTCCACCTGCTGATGAATCTGGCGGTCGGCGGCAACTTCGACGGCAACCCTACAGAGGAGACCGTATTCCCGAGTTCCATGGAGATTGACTATGTCAGAATCTATGAGCTGACCGGACGCGAATACCGGCAGCCGGTACCGGTGGAGCTGGTGAAGGAGCCTTATCTGGAAAGAGCGAAGCCGCCCCTGGCAGATGGGAACTTCATTTATAACAGCGGATTCACGCAGCAGGTGGAGGGAGATCCCGGGATGGGCATCCCGAATACAGCCCACTGGGTACTCTACAAAGATGAAGGCGCGGATGCAGCGCTGTCCCTGGAGCAGACAGGCGGCGTGAATCTGCTCAAGGTAAACATCTTGAAGCCAGGCAGCAACGCCTATTCGATTCAGCCGCAAGCCTTTGTTTCGCTGGCAAAGGGCAGATATTACAAGCTAAGCTTCGACGCCAGAACGGATACGGCGAGGGAGTTCACAGCCCGGCTGACCGGTGGCGCACCGCTGGGCTTTCCGTCCTATTCCCCGGCATTCAAGGCGGTGCTGACCCCGCAGCTTCAGCATTACGAGACGATGTTCCAGATGAAGGAGAGCTCGGACAATGCCGCGCGGATTGAGTTCAATCTGGGGACCAATGCTTCCCCGGTCTGGCTTGGCAATGCACGGCTTGAAGAAATCGATAGCATTCCCTTTGATCATGACAGCGCCAAGGCGCCGCTCGGCAGCGGCAACCACCTCTACAACGGCAGCTTCGATCTGGGCGAACCGGACCGGATGAGCTATTGGCATATCGATGCTTCAGTAGGTGCGGAGGTTACTCCGCGGGTTGATGCTGACGGCCGCCTGAAGCTGGACATTACAGGCGCGGACACTGACGGCAGCGGGGTTACGCTGCAACAGAAGGGGATCTTCCTGGTGCAGGGCCAGGATTACAAGCTGGCCTTCGAGGCGGATAGCTCCTCTGCAAGGACGGCCACCATTGAACTACTAGGTCATGACGGAACCTTACATGCTTCGCAACCGGTCGAGCTTAAGGCAGGCCATCAGCAGGCAGAGGCGGTCTTCAAGAACTTCCCTGGAGCCAGCGACCGCCTTGGACAATTCGTCCTAAGCCTCAGCGGTGGTACCGGAACGGTGCTGCTGGACCAGTTCGTACTGGTACGCACCAGCTCCTATTATGACCCTGATCTGACCTATTACCCGCTCATGAACGGGGATTTCAGCTTCGGGCTTACGAGCTGGGAGCGGCTGCTGACAGAAGACGGCGGCCAGAGCACTGCGGCAGCGGTGGACGGGGCAGCGAAATTCAGCATTACGAACACCGGCAACCAGGCGTATTCGGTGATGCTTTTCCAGAATAACCTCAAGGCTGCGGCGGGCTTGGATTATGTGGTTGAATTCGATGCCAGCGCCAGCGTGGCGCGGCAGATCAATGTGAAGGCAGAGAATGCGAGTTATTCCCCTTCCATTGATAAGCCGGTGGAGCTGACACCAGAGATGAAGCATTACCGGTTCGAATTCCGGCAGGGTACGAATGATACGCTGTCATTAAAATTCCTGCTTGGCAAGGTAGGCGGTGTGAGCGTTCCACAGAGTCATGATATTGTGATCGATAATGTGAAATTTGAGATCAAGGACGCCCCGGCGAAGCCGCAGGAGCTGCTCGCAGATTCCACGGCCAACCGGGTATCACAGCCGATTGAGCTGACCTTCATCCAGAAAGCAGAGTGGTCCGGCAGCATTAAGTCCGTTAAAGTGAACGGCGTCACGATTCCAGCAGAGCTGTATCATGTACAACCGGGAGCAATCATAATTCAGTCTGCTGCTTTCCCGGCAGAGGGAAGCTATATCATTACCGTGGAAGCCGAAGGGTATGTCAACGCTAGTGTGGTTCAGACGATACTGGCGAATGATAACAATCTGGTTGTCAACGGATCATTCACCAGCGGCAGCTCAGGCTGGTCCACGTGGTCCGGTGAGGGCGGAGCTTCGTCCTTTCAGGTGGCAGACGGGATAGCCGAGGTGCAGATTACAGCGGCCGGGTCACAAGCCTGGCATACCCAGCTCTATCAGGAGAAGATTCCGCTTGAGGCAGGCAAGACTTATGAGCTGAGCTTCAAGGCGAAATCTACGGTTCCGCGGCAGATTGTCGTAGAGTACAGCGGAACCTCTGCCCAGGCGGCTCAGGCGAAGTTCGACATTACAGCCACATGGGCGACTTACAGCACACAGTTCAGTGTGACGAACGACAATCCGCTGAAGCTGAATTATCTGATCGGCGCGACGCAGGGTGAGGATAAGACGGCGAACCATACGGCGCATACGATTTCTTTTGATGATATCGTGCTTAGGAAGGTAACGGGCGGACCGGACACAGAGCCTGCCAGCGGCACACTGGATAACGGCACATTCGATGCGCAGCCGGCTCTTAAGGGCTGGACCCAGTACTTCGAAGGTGCCGGAAATACCGCAGTCCAGAATGGGGAGCTTGAGGTGTCACTGGCCTTCACTGGATCTGCTAACTACGCCGCCCAGGTAGACTACAGGGATCTGAAGCTTACTCAGGGTAAAAGTTATACCTTGAACTTCAGCGCACGTTCGGATATCAACCGGCAGATTGAAGTAGCAGTCGAGCATTTCGGAGGGGATTACACGAAATATTTGCAGATAACCGCTGCCGCCTTGACTGGCGAAATACAGCGCTTCAGCTACACCTTTACCATGAACGGCGGAACGGATGCAGGTGTTCATCTGGTCTTTTTGCTGGGGCTGAATCCCGGCAACAGTGCAGAGACGAATGCCGCTATCGAGGCAGGCAATCATATCTATATTGATGATGTGAGTCTGGTGGAGAACCCGTAAGGTAACGAGATATGGCGTGACTTAGCGGTGGTATAAGAGCCGGTGACAGCACGTCAGCATGCGTAAACGGCCGTAATCCTTGAATTCAAGGATCGCGGCCGTTTTGATACTTGTATGGAAAATATAGTTTCCTAGTAGAGCATCATATGGGCCCAATGTATGTGAAAAACAGTATACATTGGGCTGGCACGAAGGTGATGGCCCGAATGTATACGGAAAACAGCATACATTGTGCTCAAACGTAGGCGATGGCCCGAATGTATGCGGAAAACAGCATACATTGTGCTCAAACGCAGGCGATGGCCCCAATGTATGTGGAAAACAGCATACATTGGCAGCGTACAGGTGTCCAGAATAGGTAGGTTCCATTTCCCGCTTAAACAGCGATCGGAACAACGGTCCGTTCACGCAGCGTCCACCCAAGTGTCCACGTTGATCCCGCACCAAATAAAAAGCTGTCCCAAGCGCCACTTCATGGCTTTTGGTGACAGCCTTTTCAGCTTGAGCAGAATAGTTTGAACGCCTATAGCTGATATTATTCTTTAGGGATTAATTCAAAGATCTTGCCGGTTTCAAGCGACTCGATCAGCTTCAGCAGCCAGCGGTAATATTTAATGGCTTCCTCAATCTTGATCTCGTCGGTGTGGAGCAGGCGAGAGAGGTCCGGCTCGTCCGCATAATCGGTTTGCATCTGCCGGATTTCGGCGAGCGATTTGTTCAGGGCGGTCATATTCCCTTCCACTGCTTTTCTCCATTTAATAGAGAAGTAATCGCTGAAGTTCTGATGCCAGTCGGGAACCACCTCGAACAGATCCTTGCGGGTACCTTTGCCCCAGACTTTATCGATCATCTTCAAATCAAGCAGTGTACGGACTCCAGTACTCATGGAGGTCTTGCTCATGCCCATGGTGCGGCTTAGCTCATCCAGTGTAACCGGGCCCTCATTAAAGTACATATAACCGTATAAATGCCCGATGGACAAGGTGATGCCGTATAAATCCATATTTTTACCGATAGAATCGATTACCCGTTCACGGGCCTTGCTGATTTTCTCTATTTGCTCGGGCAGAAGCCCCTCTAAATCGTTCATGATGTCCCTCCTGAGGATTAGGCTGACAGGCTACATGCCTCTCCTACTGTATTGTAATCAAATCCCCATCCAGAAGTAAAGAATTCATGCGGAACGGAATTTGGCGTTAAACAGAGTATTCTATACGTAAAGTACGTAAAGTTAAAACTGTACACTAAATTTTTAGCGAATATGAGCTTTGCTTCTCTTTTCGTAAGTCCGTTACACTAGGTCAGTAGCAGCAGGCGCGATAAACAGAGATAGAGAAGGAGGTCAACATGGCAATTATAGAGGTGAAACAGTTAACCAAAGTATTCGGTCATGATGCAGCACGGGCGCTTCCATTATTAGAACAAGGCTGGTCCAAAGAAAGAATCGCCAAGGAAGCCAAGCTGACAGTCGGTGTGAATAAAGCCGAATTCAGCATTGAAGAGGGAGAAATATTCGTCATTATGGGATTGTCGGGCAGTGGGAAGTCCACGCTCGTCCGTCTATTGAACCGGCTGATTGAGCCGACCGGAGGACAGGTGCTGTTCAAGGGTAAGGATGTTGTCAAGATGAATCCGGAGCAGCTTCGGGAATTCCGGCGGAAGAATATCGGCATGGTCTTTCAAAAGTTCGCGCTGTTCCCGCACCGCAGTGTGCTGGCTAACGCAGAATACGGACTGGAAGTCCAGGGTGTGGAGAAAAGCAAACGAACACGGCTGGCCATGGAGGCTCTTGAGCTTGTAGGGCTGAAGGGCTGGGAGAATCACCGTCCGGATCAGCTCAGCGGAGGCATGCAGCAGCGTGTCGGCCTGGCGCGCGGTCTGGCCAATGATCCTGACATTCTGCTGATGGATGAAGCCTTCAGTGCGCTTGATCCGCTGATCCGCAAGGATATGCAGCAGGAACTACTGGAGCTGCAATCCAGAGTGAAGAAGACGATTGTCTTCATCACGCATGATCTGGATGAAGCGCTGCGGATCGGGGACCGTATTGCCCTGATGAAGGACGGGGTCATTGTCCAGATCGGATCGCCGGAAGAAATTCTGATTCAGCCTGCGAACAAATATGTGGAGCGCTTCGTCGAGGATGTGGATCTGTCCAAGGTGCTGACAGCTTCCCACGTGATGCGTCAGCCGGAGATGATCCGCCCGGAACGCGGACCCCGGGTCGCTCTGCAGCTCATGCGGGACAGCGGCGTATCAAGCCTCTATGTGGCGGATAACGAGATGCGGCTGCAAGGTCTGCTGACTGCGGATAATGCCTCACAGGCCTTGAAGGAGAACCGCAGCATACTCGATGTGATGCTGCGTGATATTCCCCGTGTTCAGCCAGATACCCTGCTGAATGATCTGTTCGAGCTGATGTCGGAGACGCATCTGCCCGTTGCTGTAGTAGGGGAAGGCGAGAAACTGAAAGGCATTGTAATCAAAGGGGCTGTGTTGTCTGCCCTGGCCGGTAACGCGGTTCCGGAAGGAGGATTAGTCTGATGAATTTACCCAAAATACCGCTCGGAAAGGGCGTAGAATGGATCGAAGATTGGCTCACCACCTACTTCGGACCGATATTTGACTTCATTCATGCTGTGATCGGCGGAATGGTGAGCGGGATTGATGCGGCGCTGAATTTCCTGCCCGCAATCGTACTGACCCTTCTGATTGCCGCTCTGGCCTACTGGATCGGCAAATGGCGGATGGCGCTGTTCGCAGTGGTCGGACTCTTGCTGATCGATAATCTTGGATTATGGGGTCCCTCGATGCAGTCGCTGGCCCTTGTGCTGACCGCTTCCATCTTGGCTGTAGTTATCGGGGTTCCACTGGGGGTATTCTGTGCGCAGAGCAAGACCTTCCAGAACATTGCTACTCCTATTCTCGACTTCATGCAGACGATGCCGGCGTTCGTGTACTTGCTTCCGGCCGTGTCATTCTTCTCGCTGGGGGTCGTTCCCGGTGTCATTGCTTCTATTATATTCGCGATTCCGCCAACCATCCGGCTCACTAACCTGGGTATCCGTCAGGTCTCGCCCGAGCTAGTGGAGGCGGCGGATGCCTTCGGTTCTACGGCAGGGCAGAAGCTGTTCAAGCTTCAGCTGCCGATCGCCATGCCGACCATTATGGCCGGTATTAACCAGACGATTATGCTGTCGCTGTCCATGGTGGTCATCTCGTCCATGATCGGCGCCCAGGGGGTCGGGGCTTATGTATACCGTGCGGTATCACAGGCCAAGACTGGTGCGGGCTTCGAGGCGGGGATTGCCATTGTCATTATCGCGATACTGCTGGATCGTCTGACCCAGAAGCTGTTCAAACCCAAACAACAAGGATAGGAGTGTATAATTAATATGAAGAGAACTCATTCGATGAAACGCAGACCGTTAATGATGATCATGCTGCTGATGGCAGTAATTCTGGTAGCTGGTTGTTCGTCTAATAATAACAGTACGGTGAAGCTGGCCTATGTGGCCTGGGATTCCGAGATCGCCAGTACAAACGTAGTCAAGGAAGTGCTGGAGACGAAGCTCGGCATGAAGGTGGAGATGCTGCAGGTCGATGCCGGACCGATGTGGGCAGGGATTGCTGACGGAAGCGCAGACGCCATGGTAGCCGCCTGGCTGCCAAGCACGCATGCCTCTTATCTGGAGAAATACGGCAAGGACATTGAGGATGCCGGTGTGAATCTGGATGGAACGAAGACCGGGCTTGCCGTTCCCGCCTATATGGAGATCAACTCTATTGAGGATCTGAACAATGCGGAAATAGCGGCAACGCTGGATAAGCGGATTATCGGGATTGAGCCGGGAGCCGGAATTATGACGGCTACGGAAAAAGCGCTCGAAGCCTACGGCTTGAGCGATTATACGCTGCTGGAGAGCTCATCGGCGGCGATGGCGCAGGAGCTGCAGAAGGCTTTTGACAAGAATGAACCGATTGTAGTCACCGGCTGGACTCCGCACTGGATGTTCGCCAACATGGACCTCAAGTACCTGGACGATCCGAAGAATGTCTACGGCGGAGCCGAGCAGATTCACACTATGGTCCGTAAAGGCCTGAATGAGGATATGCCGGATGTGCACAAGTTCCTGAGCCAATTCAAGTGGACCGCAGAGGATATGGAGCAGGTTATGGTCAAGATTCAAGGCGGACAGTCGCCTGAAGAAGCAGCCAAGGAATGGGTAGAGAGCAATGAAGCCAAGGTGAATGAGTGGACGGCTGGCATCTCTGCATAGGTGAAAACTGGAGGGTTCAGTGATCTGGCGGCGATGACCGATGTGTGCTATGATGAGAGAAAATAAGCAACAATTCTGTAACTTGTACCGCTAACCTTTGTCCTTTTACTAGTCCTGATTTAGCGGCTCATCAAGTAGAATATATCAATTTATGGTCAATAAACACCCCGCAAGGGGTGTTTTTCTTCAACAATTAATCTTTCATTAATGAGCGGTTCCTTTACATGCTGCAAGGAGTCAGGAAAGGAAGAGCGCTCCATGACCGAGATGATCAATGCCTGGATTGACTGGCTGCTGCAGAGTCTTGGACTTAGCGGCCCGTATATTGTATTCGCTACCTTTCCGCTCGCCGTGCTGCAAAGCTTGTTCGGATTTTTCCCCCTGGCGATTCTGATTGTGCTCCATGTCTCTGTATTCGAAGTGATCGGCGGGATGGCTGTCAGCTGGCTGGCCTGCAACCTGGGCGCGGTATTCGTCTATTTTCTCTTCCGGCGGTATCTCTTCGACTGGTTCGACCGCAAATGGGGCTACAAGCTCAAGAAGTATGAGAAATGGCAGACCTATCTGGACCGTTACGGCATCTGGACCCTGGTGCTGCTGCGTACGATTCCGATTGTGCCCAGTAATATCATCAACCTGATGTCGGCCGTGTCGCCGATGAAGCCGGCAGCTTTTGTCTGGGGGACGGTGCTCGGCAATCTGTCTTTCATCTGGCTGTTCGGTACGCTCAGCTCCTCGTTAATTGTCCCGCGTGAGGACTGGAACGGTTTTCTGTTGTGGTACGGCGTGTTTATGCTGATTCTGCTCGCTATCTTTGTCCGGCTGCATTGGGGGCATCTCCAGGAGGATAAGCGCAAGCGGACGGGGCATTAGGTTCAGGAAGATGCTCGATATGCTGGATAAAAGACACTCCACTTCAAGGCTAACCCCACATTGTGGGGTTATTTTGCGTGTGTGCTGAATAGCCTATTAGTACAGGGAGCGGCTTGACCGCAGGAATGTCGGGAGGGACTGCAGGGCATGGGCAGAATCAGAAAATGGGGGAAACGGAGCGCAGGCGTACCGCTCTTCGGGCGTCTGCGGCTGCCGGACTTCAACGGAAGCGGACTGAGGGGGACGGTCGGGCGCCGCCAGGCCTTCAAGGCCAAACCGTCCAGAGCGGGAATCCAGCCGCCGCACTCGGGTTCGGGAGCAAGGTTCGAAGCGAAGCCGTCAAGACCCGGCGCGGGTCTGCCTGGCCGGAGCTGGGGACGGAGCGGGGGCTTCGTGGCGAAGCCCTCCAGATCCGGCGTCCGGCTGGACGGGAGCGAAGCAGGCTACGGGTCAGCCAAGCCTTCCGGGGGAGCAGCAGGCGCTCCGGACCAGCGGGTCTGGCGCAAAGCCGGGCGCGGCGGCTTCCGTCTGTTCCGCAGGAGGGAAGGGAAGTGGCAGGAAGCTGCCGGGGGCAAGGGGCAGAAGCCGCGCAGACAGGGCAGATTCTGGATCGTTCTGAGCCTGCTGCTGCTTCTGGCAGTGCTGCAGGGGCTGCGTTATGTGGAGCAGCATCTGAAGCCGCCGATTCTCCATCTGGCCCAGATCCGGGTGAAGCAGATCGCCACGGAATCGATTAACAAGGCGATTACGTCCCAGGTAGCAGACGGGGGGAATGCCGAGGCGCTGATTGACTGGAAGACCGACAAGAACGGCAAAATCTCCGGCTTCATGCTCAACTACAAGGAGCATATGCGGATTACCTCGCAGGCCGCTGAAGTCATCCAGTCCACACTACAGGAGCTGCATAACCGTACGGAATATATTCCGCTCGGGCAGGCGCTCGGCAGCCCGCTGATTGCCTCCTATGGTCCGGATATTCCGATTAAGGTAGAGCCTCAGGGGGCAGTGAAGGTGGAGCTGAACACACGGCAGCAGAATGCCGGAATCAATATGATTCTCGTTGAAGTCTTTATTCATATTGTTACCGAGGTAGCCGTCGTCATTCCATTTGATATGGAGCCGCAGGTGGTGGATACAGAGATCCCCGTCTCCTACCTGATGGTAGTCGGTGACGTTCCGATGTACTACTATGATAATCAGGGCAAGCCTGTCGGCGAGAACGGCAGCAGCGCCCCGGGCATCGCTATTCCGGCCCCTTCGCTGAGTACCGGGAAGAGCAGCGCCGGCGAGGACAGCACACCAGCAGGCAGCGATAACAGCAGCTCAGGCTCCAGCGGATCAGGCGGACATGCGGGCAGCGGAGAGACTGAGGCGCCCGCCGGAAGCGGCAGCTCTGTGCCCGGTGTGAATGCCGGGGGTGGGAATGAGGGCGGTGGCAGCGAATAGCAATGGTAATTATAGGGATATATACCCCGACACACTCATACATTATAGACAGCATAGTTTGACTAATGGAGCGTGATGTTGGGTGTCTTATGGAGCGATGGAGGATAGGAGTGCGGGGAAGGGTTGGGATGCTGCAAAAGCGGACCGTACGGAGCGGCTGGCTGCAAGGTACAGCTATCTGGAACGGGAGGGCCTGCTGCCCCTGCCGGTGCAGGGAGGGATTACGCTGGTGGTGGAACTGCGTCATGCGCCGTGGTCAGCGGAGTGTCTGAGGCTGCTGCTTCAGCATTCCGGGCCAGCGGTGCGGGTGACTGCGGTTGCCATGACCACTGATTTTCCGCTGCAAGCGTTGTCGGAGCAGTTCTCCGGGGAAGCAGGAATGCGGTTCCTTCCTTATAGCGAGGGTGAGTATAGGGTGAATGAGGCCTTGGCTTATGCCGAGACCTCTTTTGCCGTGCTGCTGGAGGACTGTGTCATGGTGGCTCCGGGCTGGCTCGGGAATCTGCTATGGCCGCCGATTGATGATCCTGCGGTGTTAGTTGTCGCTCCTTGCTCCTCCACGGAGTGGGGAGACGGGCAGCGGCAGCTGCATTTTGCCGGATATGCTGAGCTGGCTGCGTACACCGCCCATACGCTGGAGAAACAGCAAGGGGAATGGAATTATACGGAGGTACTAACCGGTTCCTGCCTGCTCATAGCCACAGAATTGCTGCTGAGGGTAGGCGGGTTCGATGCTTCTCTGGGCGAACGCCGCCTGATCATCGCGGACTGGTGTCTGCGGGCCCGGATGCTGGGAGCGGAGCTTGCGCGCAGTGACTCGGGCTATGTTCATGTGCTGCATAGGCTGGAAGCGGAGAGTGTGAAGGCGGGCGGCATTGAAGTCCGGGGGAAGGGCGAACAGGCTTATCTGCAAAAATGGAATCTGAACAGCACCCTCTCCCCTGCGGGTACGCTCCAGATTCCCCGTGATCTCACAGCCTGCCCTCCGCAGCCGGTCATTCCGCTTAGCCGGGATACGGTTGCCGCTCTGCTGGTTACAACGGTCGTGTATTTCGAAGAGAACTGGACGGCGGCGGATTCCCGCGAACGGCAGCAGATGCTTCAGGAGAGCCAGAGCTACGGGAATATCCGCTGGGTGTGGGTGAGGGACAGCTGGAGCCAGTCTTTTCCGGAATTTCCGGTGCATGAGCGGGACGCTGTGATTACCGTTCACGGCGAGAAGGCATGGCTCCATGCGCTGGAGAATATCTCGGCACTCTACGGCAGTGAGATCATAGTCTACTTGTCGGCTTGTGCGTCGTATGATAACCGCTATGTGGAGAGAATGGTCCGGGTTCTCCGGTATAGCCGGGCGGATCTGATTGTCAGTTCAGACGATCATGCCGCAGAATCCGGGCTACCATGCACAAGCGAAGGGATTCCGCAGGTTCTTCCGCTTGAACGCATTGCACACCGAAGCGGAAGAACACCGGGGAGGATTGTGAAGCGGGAGGGCCATCTCCGCAGTCTGGAGCTTGTGCCGGACCCGGAGTTGTCTATAGATTATGCAGGAGAGACAGCAGCAACGGGTGCGGGACCGGGCAGCCTTGATGAAGCCTTGCCGGGGGAGGGCCGCTTATGAACTATATTGTGCTCAGCCGCACGGCTTGGGAGGATTATGAGTATAAAAGAATGCTGGAGCTCCTTCCGGAGCGCGGGGAGGTCTGCTTCGCCGGAGCGATGACCCCGGTCCAGCAGCGGAGCAGCCAGGTCAGGTCTGTAACTCTGCCGGAAGTGTACAAACTGGATACCGGAGAGTATACGCTGCTGGTCTCATCGCCCTACTGGCTGCCAGATGTGCTGGCTCTACAGCCTGCTTATACTGTGGCTCTGCTGGAGCCTTGCCCGGATGGGGAAGATGCTGTGCTGTGGGATAAATACAGTTCGTCTCTTGGAGCGCTCTCTGATCTTGCCGGAACCTCCTCGGAACGGATCTATCTGGAGCAGAATCTGCGCCGGGGCCAAGTGGTCTATCTGAATGGAGATGAGCCGGTGTCCTACGGACTTCTCCGCCGGGGGGAGCGGCTGTATTTTCTCACGGATGCTGAGGCGGTCTGGAACAGGGCATTGACGGAACTATGGCATCCGCCTGATGCGGTGAACAGCGGGGAGACGTATCTGGATATCCAGCGCAGGCTCCGTACCCGTTTCTATCTCTCGATGTGCGCCAAGTTGCCCGGTGAGCCTTCGGTGCATTATTTAGCGGCTTCTTACTTATATCTGCAAGGAGATGAGACAGCTGCGCAGCTTCTGGCCCAATCCTTTGAGCTGATGCTGCTGCATAATTATACGGATTGTCTGCATTCACATTACCGGTTCTTCTCAGCGATTGAAGCGAAGCAAGGGAATCTTGCGCTTGCAGTCCGGCAGTATGAGATTACGGCGTTTACAGACGAGGAGCGGGCAAGGGGTATGCAGATGAAGCAATGGCTGCACGGGGGTGAGGCCCAGCAGGGGCTGCTCTGTGCAGAGCTTATGACGGTGAATGAAGACTACGCGGCAGCCATTGAATTGCTGGGCCAGTTGCCTGAGCCGGAGGCCCAGCAGCGGCTACTGCACAATTATATCGCGACCTTCCAGTGGGAGAAGGCGCTGCAGCTTCATCAGGAGCTGGCGGCCGAAGGAACGGTGGCGGAAGCGGGAAGTGCGGGACTGCTGGGGCTGGCGGGGAGCCTGCAGGATGCGGGGAAGGTAGGGAATGCGGGAAGCAGCAGCGCGGAAAGTACGGAAGGGAAGACGGGGAGTATCCAGGGGGCAGGCACGGATGGGGATGAGGGAAGCAGGCAGGGAGCAAGCCCGGTAAAAGAGATTTCTCCTGCGGATGAGCTGGCAGAACGGAATGCCGGGCAACTGTCTGTGATTGAAGGGACCCTGCATCTCTTGTACGGCAGGCGCCATGAGGCTATCCGCAGCTTCCTGCGCTGCGCGGGTGCGGATCAGGGGGCGCGGCAGCTTTTTGCTGAAATGGCAGATCTGGAAGAAGCGGTGCAGAAGTTAAGAGGAGGGGCTACGGGTGGGTGACCACAGGAATGAACCGCTGCGCAAGGCTTCCGGCAACCGCCTGACGGCGATGATGCAGGTGCGCAATGAAAGCGGCCGGTATCTGGAGCAGGTTCTGCGGGAGCTGAGCGAATTCGTCGATGAGATCGTCATTGTGGATGACGGCAGCACGGATGATACGGTGCGTGTGTGCCGCTCTTTTGCCAAGGTGAGCAAGGTGGTGACGCTGGAGCACTCCCTCTTCAGGCGGGAATGGGAGCTGCGCCAGACGCTCTGGGATCTGGCCGTATCCACGCGGCCGGACTGGCTTGTGTCGGTAGATGCTGATGAGTTCTACGAAGAGCGGGCCAAGCAGGAAATGCGGCATCTGATCAACCAGGATGTCTACGATTGGGTGGCCTTTCGGATGTATGACTTCTGGGGCGGCACGACCCATTACCGGGAAGATGAGCTCTGGAATCTCCATACGAGGCATACGCGCACACTGGTGCGTTATCTGCCCGGCTTCTATTATTTCACCCCGCAGATGGATCATCACGTTCCCCGGCTGCCGCTATCGTATGCGGTGCTGCCAGGCTTCCTGGCCGAGCTGCGGGTGAAGCACTACGGCTGGGCCTTGGAGCCTGACGCGCTGCGCCGCAAGTACGACCGCTATATGGAGCTCGACCCTGAGGGCAAATGGGGAAGCCTGGAGCACTACCGCTCCATTCTGGATGAGCACCCCCGGTTGGTGGAGTGGGGGGATTGACGTAGATAATAGCCTTATTTTCATGTATATTCATACTTGGGATTGGAGCAGCGGCTCCCCAAAATGAGCATAATATGGATTGTATGGAGGCTGGATTCGGTGCAAAGTATTCATGATAATGAAATTGTCTCCTATAACATTGATTTACAAAATGCCAAAATTACATTGCACACACTGGGCGGCAAAGGAAATCTGGTTCCTGTCACTATTGAGTTTGTTAATGTTCTGATGCATAGGTTTGAAACGCAGTTGCGGGGGAGCATTATCCTTGATATTAGCAAATTTGAAATCAGTCGGTTTGTCAAAAGTAATAAGGAATTGTTAGAAGAACAAAAGGATTCCGCCTGGCCGATGTATTATGAAAAGATAGAGGACTTGCTTGAATATCTAATAAATGAACAGTATAACTGTTATGTCATTTCAGCTTCATATGGTCTTAATGGATGGGTAATTGCTAAGGAATACAGTATTTGTAACTAAGCAGAAAGTTTAAAAGTGGACCCTGAGGGAGCTATCCCTCAGGGTCTTTCGTTTTCCATATGAGTGTTTCAAGAGGATTTGTAAAGCTAATATTTCAAAGATTGAGTGAGGGGGGAAAGCCAAGCGTAACCTTAGATATTGTTATCTCTGTCATCCCCGCTCTGAAGCGCAGACTTCACAAGCAGCAGCCACGGAATGCTGCCTGTAGCGGAGATGTTGCCCTGTGGGCGAACCTCCGCCGCAAGAAGCAGCATGTGGTAGCTGAGGCCAGTGATTGCGGCAGTGCTGCCGGATTGGCGAAGCGTCTGTTCATCGGCGGGCGTAAGCTGCGGGACCTGCCCGCATGACTGGGCAATGGCTGCATAGAGCAGCCATTCCGCAGCATCACCAGGAAGGCTATAGTGTTGTGATTGCCGGGTGTAATCTGCACACCATTGCATTTTAAATGAAACAGGTGCATCCAGTAGTCCTCGCAGCAGCGGCAGGGGAAGTCTGCTCCAGAGAAAGCGTGCAGCGCTAGTGGGCCTGCCCAGCAGGAGTAATGTATCCCAAGCGCCTGCCTGAAGGAGCAGTTGTGCTGCGTAAGAATAATCTGCGAAGGTTAGCGGTGTGTCGGTATGGTGCTCCGAACGGGCAGCGCTGTCCGTGTCAGGAGCCGGGAAGGTACCTTCTGCCGGAAACAAAATTATTGAATGCTCATCGGCCCCATGCTCCGCCGGGCCTGCCTGCAGCCCCGCGAGCCGGCGATGCGCGGCTGCAAGTCCGGGCGGCAGCTCCGCCAGCCGCCTCAGGCCTTGTCCTGCCGCGGCGATTCCGCTGCTGCGGCAGGACAAGGCCCACAGATAGCCGGATATCCACGGGTTATCCGGCGCATCCTCCCGCATCCGCGCAAGCCCGGCGGATGCGGCCCCGGGCTGTTCCGGGTCCCGGAACAGCGTCCCTAGCAGCACCTGAAGCACCTGCCGGATATCCTCCGGCAGATGCGGTGCTGCGAGAAGCGCCGCCAGCCACGGGGCGGCGCGGGCATTGAGTGCGGCAGGCACCAGCCTGCTCAGCACTCGCCGGGGCAGGGCAGGGAGCAGCTGACGGGTGAACACCGCCAGCTGCTCCGCTTGCCCGGACAGCAGGCACAGCGTGGCCAGCTGCTCCCAAGCGGCAAGATCGTCAGGCGAGTAGAGTATCGCCTGCCTGTAATGCTCCATGGCTTCCTCGTAGAGGAACAGCCGCTCGCAGACCCGTCCGGCGAATAGGCGGGTGCGGCAGGTTCCGCTGCCGGAGGAGGAAGGGTATTTATGTGCGGTATCCCCGCTGTCCAGTGCCCGCTGAAGTAGAGGGTACGCCCGCCATACCTGCCCTTGCTCCAGCAGCAGCCCGGCATAGCTCTCCAGCAGATCGGTGAAATCTGCATACAGCCCAATCCCGGCCTGATAGACAGACTTCGCGTCCGCAGGCCGCCCGCCCCCTTGGAGGGCAAAGGCTGTCTTGAGATACAGGTCAGCGGTATACCCGGAGTCTGGTGGAGCTTCCTCTAGCAGAGGCAAGAGAAGATCTGCCGCCGCCTGATATTGTCCCTGCTGGTAATATTCCGTGCCCAGTGCGTACCGCAGAGGAACGCTGTCTGGTTCAAGCCGCAGAGCAGCGAGAATCAGCTGCAGATTGCGGCTGGCTTTGTTTTTGCGCTGAAGCTCATCATCCAGATATCCGTAGTGATGGACAGGCAGACGGGCATAAGCGATATGTCCTCCGGGGAGTCTCCAGATGCTGGAGGCCACCTCCTCATGAATGCTCCCGCGAAAACAGATACGTGAATCATTACGAAACAGCCGGCACACATTGTCTGTCACGTATTCCCGCCCTGAGGCCTCACCCACATAATGAATAAAAGGCAGGAAATACCCGTCCGCACACTCCGATTCTAGCAGATACTCTAACTCCTCCCGCTTCCAGTCCGCAAGGGCTTCATCTGCATCCAGCACCAGAATCCAGCCATAGGAGGCCAGCTGTAGGGTATGATTACGGGCTTTGGAGAAATCATGCTCCCAGGGCAGCCGGATCACCCGGGCACCGAACCTGCGGGCGATAGCCATACTGTTATCCTCTGATCCGGTATCTGCGATGATGATCTCCGAGACCATACCCTGAACAGACAGCAGGCATTGCTCCAGATGCTGCGCCTCATTCCTGACGATCATGCAGAGCGAGATCCCGGGAGTATCCATGGTCTGTAAGCTCCTTTCTGACAGTATCTGATTGAAAAAGCGGGAGTGCAAAGCAAGCGGAGCGGATATATTCCTGACGGACTGGAGAGCCGTTATTTCCCTCAAAACAGCACTTTTTACCGAGTGGCGGACGGAGAGGACCCTATTGTCTCTCTAACCGATGATTTTGGGCAGCATCTCCGCCTTTAAGCGCACTGGAGTCCGTAACTCTTCCCAATCATGCGTTTTCTCCAAAATAAACGATCCTCAGTCCGCGGGCGACCAGTCACACCGGCACTCTCCAGATAAAAAGCCGGCTATGCAGGATAGTTGCAGAACGTACACCTAAAACGAGCGATAAAGCATACTTTCATTGGATAGCTGTAGTCTGTACAACTAAATCCTGCCTAAAAAGGGGAGAAGGAAGAATCGGCTGATGTTTAAATGTACGAAGTACAACTAAATGGGATATTGGCGAGCAATCTGGCGTTTTAATTGTACCAAATACAATTAGGCCTATCGCAGCTACGGTCTCTGATGACATACTAATCAGCTGATCTGGGAAGCGGAAGAGTGAGACGGGCTGCCGCAGCCGCCGGTGAATACATGGCCGAAGTTACGAGCGCAGCCAGAACCTTGTCAGCCAAAAGAATCCAGGGCTGCACAGCCGCAACAATAGCAGGTATGGGGAGTGAGGTGTTCCGGTCTGCCGGGACAACTGCAGGATGACTAAGCATCTCAGTAATATCATCGTAGCTCAGCTCCGCTGCGGAAGCTGCTTTCGCCCGCTGCAACAGCTCTAACAAATCAGCAGTAGGCGGCACCTCCGGCCCTACATCATCTACGGCTCCCGCATCTCGCGCCTTACCATCTATCTCACCCGCATCCCGCACCACCGCTTCCATCACTCCCGCACTCTGCGCCTTACCATCTATCTCGCCCGCATCCCGCGCCGCCGCTTCCATCACTCCCGCACTCTGCGCCATACCGTCCATCTCACCCGCATCCCGCACCGCCGCTTCCATCACTCCCGCACTCTGCGCCGTACCGCCCATCTTACCCGCCGCCACACCAGCCCCTGCACCGTCCCCAAGCATATCAACCGCCGCTGTGTAACAACCATCCCGTACCAGCAGGCGCAGTAGCTTCTGGCGCTGCTCCGCCAGGATGCCGGGCAGCTGCCCGGCCAGCCAGCCGTGAAGCTCGGGCTCGCGGCCCGTGCATTTGAACAGGCGCGTGAGCCGGGGGATCAGCGGCCAGGGGTCCGGCTGGAGCTGGGCTGCCCTGGTGAAGCAGGCTGCCGCCTCTTGCGCTTCGCCGATCTGCTGGCAGA
Organism: Paenibacillus sp. FSL R7-269; assembly: GCF_000517865.1. Lineage (NCBI taxonomy): Bacteria > Bacillati > Bacillota > Bacilli > Caryophanales > Paenibacillaceae > Paenibacillus > Paenibacillus sp. FSL R7-269. Next base: position 3,913 of record NZ_ASPS01000115.1, on the reverse strand, counting down.
CCTGCCCCAGTAGTGTGTGGGTGAGAAATGTGCCTAACCCTGATTCCGTATGGTAGAGGGGAGGGGAGGCTCCAATCTCCAGTGCCCGGCACAGTGCGGTCTTAGCTTCGGCTAAGGCTGATACCTGTAACAATAGCGCACCCTTGAGATGGTGAAGATCGGGATAGTCCGGGAAGAGCAAGCTTCCTTGCCCGCAGGCCTCCAATGCACCCGGGTAATCACCGGTTACTGCCAGGCAGCGGACCTTGTATTTATAGAGCAGGTGAATATAGCTGGTACCCGGCTCGGCCAGGTTCAGCGAGGTGCCGATATGTTTCAGCGCCTGCCTGTAATCGCCAAGCCGCATATATTCAACCGCCAGATTGAAATGCTGAAAAGCATCTCCGGGACTCTCCTCCAGCTGCTGCTTCAGCAATCCGAGATTACGGCTGATTTTGTCTTTCCGCTCCACGACCCCGGCGGCATAGCCGTAGTGATGGACAACGACGGTGCTCATATGCATCGCGGCAGCCGGGGTCTCCTGCACAATGACAGCCGCAATCTGCTCATGAATAATGCCGCTGAAGCGATAGCCAGGACGGTTCCTGAACATCCGGAGGATCGGGTTGACCGTAAGCGTCTGCGAAGCACGCTCCGTCCCCTGATGATTATGAATCCGCACAAAAAAAGCCTCATACTCCGTATGCTTCGCGCACACCAGCAGCTCCTCCCGGCTCCCCTGCTCCAGCTCCTCGTCTGCATCCAGCACCAGAATCCAGGTGCCGCGCGCCAGGGCCAGACCGGCATTGCGTGCGGCGGCAAAATCCCCGTTCCACGGGAACCCGATAATCCGGGCACCGAAGCTGCGGGCAATGGAGCGGGTTGCGTCGGTGGAGCCGGTGTCCACAATGATGATTTCATCCACAGTCCCGCGCACACTCCGGAGACAGCGGGCCAGGTTGTCGGCTTCATTTTTGACGATCATGCACAAGGAAATCAGCGGTTGTTGTGGTTTCGTGGTCATAAGCCCAGATCCGCTCCTCTCTGCCGCTGGGTGTAATTCCACTTCGTATGCCAGGGGGTGCAGCGCAGCACCGCGATGGATTGGGCAACCGCTGCTCTATCCTCCTGAAGCGGACCCTGAGCCGGCTGTCCCACCCCCTGAAGACGTTCAACAGCTTCTGCGAGCCGCTGCTCCGCCAGATACAGATAACAGAGCGCCAGTCCGGTGCTGACCGCATCGTCTGCAGGCGATTCCCCCAGGGCAAGGCGGTACCAGCCGGCAGCCTCCGCATAATGCCCTTTATCTATGAGCAGTTCTCCGAGATACCGCAGGGTTGCGCCTGAAGCGTCCTTACTGTCTGCAAGGCTGATGAATAGTTCCCCCGCCTCTGCCCGCCAGCCTTCCTCATACAGCGCCTCTGCCAAAGTGCTTGTATATGCCGGGAACCGTTCAACCAGCCGCTTGCCCAGCGTGATGAACTGGTGCTTCACAGCGAGCCTTATCACCACGGCAAGCAGCGGGGAGTCCCCGGAGGGAGCGGATTTTGCCTGCGGCTCAGCGGAATCAAGAGACAATTCCGTGTCGATCTCAAGCATCGCGGAACGCAATTCCGCAGGTGATTGCAGCCACAGCTCCTCCTGCAGCTTCCCTCTCAGCTCCCAGGTTAAGACAGCCTCAAGCAGGCATAGCTGCCGTACAGTTTCCGCATTTAGGCCTTCGGGTGACAGCTGGGTGGGGTTAGCCCGCAGCTTGGCGGCAGTTTTTCTGAACGCATGATATTTTCCGGTAATGATCCAGGAAGACAGCACGAACAGCAAGGTGTCCTCTTCCAGCGGACAGACGGCGGGCGGCAGCTCTGCAATCGCCGTATAAGCATCCAGCCGGTACAATGTTCCGATAATTGCGGTTCTAGCAGCACGCTGCGCTGTACCGGTTAGCTGTATCAAGAGTGCGGCAATCTCTCCATCCGTCACCTCCAGCTCCTGAAAAGCAGACGCGATCCCCTCCAGCGCGGGAAGATACAGGGAGTGCTGCTGTAGCGCACGATGGTACAGCTGCGCGGCTTCCTTCTGCTTCCCGAGCTGCTGGAAAATGGCCCCCATCCGGTGCAGCGGGCGGAAGCTGTCTATGCCCTGTTCAGTGACGTATGCTCTGTGCGGAGCCGGGGCAGACGAGGTATCTATGGCATGCTGGTAAGACTGGACGGCGCGTTCATAGAATCCTTGGCTCTCCCAGGACTGGCCCTGCATGTAATGCAGGTCGGGATAATCTCCATAACGTGTCAGCTCGCGGGTTAGCAGGCTGTCGACCGCTTTTACATGACCGTTGTTCAGATCAATTGTACACAGATCGCGAACGATCGAGGGACGGTAAGAGGCCTGAAGCGGAGCAAGGGTAAGACTCTGGCGCAGCAGTTCTCCGGCTTCCTCCAGCCGTCCGTCCTGACAGCAGTTGACCGCCAGATTATAACGGGTGAACACATCGTCAGGCTCTTCCGCAAGCGCAAGACGCAGCAGGTGCCCATTGCGGATGATTTTATGCTTGGCGCTCATGACCGGGGGCAGGTAGCCGAAGTGAAGAATCTCTATTGGACTGGCCCCGATGGCGGCGGACCCATGTTGTGTGAGAATAGAGGACTCAACACTTTCATGAATTCTTCCGCTGAAAAGATAGCCCTGCCCACCCCGGAACAGCCGCACCGGATGGTGATACAGACGCTCCTCGGGCCTGCTTCCCAGCAGGTTCTCTATGCGTACCGTATAGGCTTCGGCTGTGCTGCCCCTGAGAATCTCCTTAATTGACGCTATAGAAGTCTGAAGGATTTCATCCGCATCCAGGACCAGTATCCAGCTGCTGGCCGCATGGTAGAGACCGGTATTGCGTGCCTCTGAGAAATGGTGGTTCCACTTGGTTTCAACAACCGTTGCCCCGTACTTGCGGGCGATCTCCACGGACGAGTCGGTTGAGCCGGTATCGACAACGATGATTTCATCGGCGCCCTGCAGGCTGGCTAGACAACGGGGGAGCAGCTCGGCTTCATTGTTGACAATGAGCTGCACTCCGAGTGTAGGTTTGGCAGATAGATTCAAGATTGTTCCTCCTTCGCGGGCCTTAGTTCCTCCGGGTATTCTGCAAAAATAAGCATGTATAAGCGCTGCCGTCTTATGTAGATGCGGAATACCGCACAGGAAAGAGTACATGGGTACCCATGCACTCCTCTCTTCTGCATCGTATGACGGAAACTAGGCTTACGTTCCTTGTGCATCAAAAATAACATTAAGCGTAGAAGCTGCACCCGACGTGGCGGATTGATAAGAGAGGCGGGTGTATTTCAGGAAGCGGGCAGGCACAATTACGTCTACAGAACCTGCTGCCAGCGGGTTGTCTCCGGTCGTATCGACGAAATAGTTGGTTCCGTCTGCACTGATCTCGACCCGAGTATTCACCGGATTGGCTCCGGTATTCACAATGAAGTAGGAATAGGTGCCAAGGATACTGGTGTTGTTGGCAGGCAGCGGCGTATAGGTATCCGAAGTGGCAATTGCCGTTGTAGGCAGTTCAACGAAGCTGCGCTGGGAAATGGAGGTTACGCTGCTCAGTGTACCAGCAGTGATCGTCGCGCCAAGCACGCTAGTAATCGTACCGCCGAGGATGTTAGTCACTGTACCAGCCGAAGTTAATGTACCGGCAGTGATCGTTGCACCAAGCACGCTAGTAATCGTACCGTCTAGCAGGTTAGTCACTGTACCAGCCGAAGTTAATGTACCGGCAGTGATCGTTGCACCAAGCACGCTAGTAATCGTACCGTCTAACAGGTTAGTCACTGTACCAGCGGATGTTAATGTACCGGCAGTGATAGTCGCACCAAGCACGCTAGTAATCGTACCGTCTAACAGGTTAGTCACTGTACCAGCGGATGTTAATGTACCG
>NZ_ASPS01000114.1:0-109476 GCF_000517865.1 Paenibacillus sp. FSL R7-269 | reverse complement strand
CCGTCTAGCAGGTTAGTCACTGTACCAGCGGATGTTAATGTACCGGCAGTGATAGTCGCACCAAGCACGCTAGTAATCGTACCGTCTAGCAGGTTAGTCACTGTACCAGCGGATGTTAATGTACCGGCAGTGATAGTCGCACCAAGCACGCTAGTAATCGTACCGTCTAACAGGTTAGTCACTGTACCAGCGGATGTTAATGTACCGGCAGTGATAGTCGCGCCAAGCACGCTAGTAATCGTACCGTCTAGCAGGTTGGTCACTGTACCAGCAGATGTTAATGTACCGGCAGTGATAGTCGCGCCAAGCACACTAGTAATCGTACCGCCGAGGATATTAGTCACTGTACCAGCGGATGTTAATGTACCGGCAGTGATCGTTGCGCCAAGCACGCTAGAGATGGTGCCGTTCAAAATGACGGTGGTCAGGTTCCCGCTGGCATCCGTAGTTAACGGCCGGTCAATCAGAGTCGAGGGGTCACGGCCAAAAATAAGTGTGCGCAAATTATCGGGGTTCGCCTGAAATGAACTGAAATTTGGCAAATGGAGTCATCCTTTCTGTGGGCAATTTCTGCCGTCAGCCTGCTCATGAAAAGACCCAAACCGTCGTCTGGGTCCTTAAGCACGTATAGGCTGCCGGGTTAATAGAGAGAAGCATGAGTTGGGCAGGACCATTCGAATGGTGTGATATTAGGATATGGAGCTTTTAAGAGAATGACTGGGTTAACTCTGCAAAATACGCAGCCGCCAAACAACCTGCCGGACAGCCTCGCATACTATGAAAATATGCTAGACCGACAGAAGGAGTGAGAATATGCCGAATGAGACTGTATTTAACCAGAACAGCCAGCCGCTGTATACCGAGCAGGTTAACACCTATATTGCACCCGGGATTGATACTCTGCCTGAAGCGGGAGCTGCGATGTCAGGTTTATTGCTTGGAATTCCTTTTGCCTCCACGGTGGGTACTTCCACCCCGCTTGTCATGCAGGTAGCTAATCCCGGCGGCAGCGGACGTACCTTGTATATCTCCCGCATTATCGCAAGCACCGGCACAGCGTCGGTCACTTTAACACTACTGCGCAATGCGACGGTGGGGGGCTCTACTGTTACTCCGGTTAACTATAACTTCGGGAGTTCGGTCACTAGCGTCAGTACTGCCCGGACCGCAACGGCTGCGCCTACAGGTTCTCCGGCGACATTAATGTCAATGCTGCTGGCCCTAGGTCCGGTCATTCCTTAATATGGACGGCAGGATTATCCTGCCTCCCGGCAACTCGCTCACGATATCAGTAACGATTGCATCAGGGAGTACTGCGGCAACAGGCAACATCAGCTGGTGGGAATTTTAGAGCGAAAGGGGAGAGGATGAACCATGCCCAATAACTACGTAATCAATGACAATGACCAGCCGGTCTATGTGGAAATGACGAACACCTTCCGTGCCCCGGATATCAGCGCCCCGCCGGAGATCAGCGCTTCGCAGGCAGCCGTATTATTCTCGGCGAATGCCTCGAACTCGGCAACGATTGTGCTGTCGCTTCTCTCGGCAGTCATTTCAGTCCGGATCAGTAATCCTGCGGGCAGCGGCCGGACCTTGTATCTGTCCCGGATCAGCGGCAGTATCGGCGGCACCTCGGTGCTGACCTCGATCTCAGGCAGCTTTACCATTGTCAAAGGAGGGACGATTTCTTCGCCGTCCACGGTGACTCCGGTGAATAATAATCTGGCCAGCTCGGCAGCAAGCAGCATGAGCGTCCAGTCCTCCACAGCAGCTATTTCCGGGGGCAGCGTGCTGGCGAATGTTCAGAATGCGCCGGGTGTGTTCAGTCCGGCTTTTACCGGCAGCATTATCGTCCCTCCGAACAATGTCATCAGCATCAGCGTAAGCTCCTCAAGCGCGGCAGTCGGGACGATTATATCTGCATTAAGCCTGAACTGGTGGGAGAGATAGCAGACCAGTGCTTCAGCACCTCTATAGATGTTTCACGCTAGACATTATCCTTCTGTCTCTCGCTGAAACGGTACTGTCGCTTATAGGACGCCGGAGCCGTGCACACTTGACTTCAGGGCAGCTAAGGTTTATTTTTCTATAAATGGATGAATTAGAGGATTGGGGAGAAGGAAGCATGGAGAGCTGTCTGTTTATACACGGCTTCACCGGAGGTGAATACGAGATTTCTCCGCTTGCGCAGTTTCTGGAGCGCAGCGGCTATGTGTCCAGAATGTTTACCTTGCATGGACATGGAGGCAGCAGAAGGGAGCTGCTCCATTCAAGCCGGGGGGACTGGCAGCTAAGCGCCGAGGAGGAACTGAAGCAGCTATTCTCAAGCTCTGAAAAAGTACATCTGATCGGCTTCTCTACCGGAGCGCTGATTGCATCGCGGCTGTCTGTTCAGAATTCTTCCAGGATTCAGTCGCTCACCTTGTTGTCTACCCCGGTGTATCCGCTGAGCCCGCCCGAGATTCTGCGTACGCTGGTCCGCCCGGAGATGCTGCGGAATTATCTCAGCAAATGGGGCTCTACACCCATGAAGGCCACGCGGGAGTTCCAGCGGCTGGTTCGTGAGAGCTTCGAGGTCTATCCGCAGCTGGAGGTGCCGACCTTGATTGTACAGGGCAGGCGGGATCATCTGGTGAGATTCAAAAGTGCGGACTATCTCCGGCAGACGATTCCCTCGGAACGCACACAGGTGCTGATTATGGAGCAAAGCGGGCATATGGTCTGCCACAGCGGCGAGAGTCCCGCTATGATGGATGAAGTGCTCCGGTTCATCCGCCGCTCGGGCGAGTCCGGATAAGCCAAGAACCCTTCCAATGCTGGAAAGGGTTCTTCTGTCAGTCGCTGCTTCTATGATTATACGTTGACATTGAGGAGGGGGCATGGTATTTTCAACTCAGGGAAACCGGTTTCCCCTAAAAAGGGATGAGTACCTTCCTCCTGCTATTCTACTATTCCGTTATTTCGTGATTCTGTTAGTTATTCCGCAGCAGCCCCGCCGCTTCGTTTGGAAGATACCCGGGGAATCAACTCCGGCTCCAGCAGTTGTCCGCTCATGGCAGCTTCTTTGTTATCCAGTTTGTCCATCAATAGCCGTCCTGCGGATGCGCCGAGCTGGAAGGTATCCATATCGAGTGAAGTCAGCGGAGGAGTGGTATAGGGAGACAAGGGATATTCATCGAACGTGGCAATGCCCAGCTGTGAAGGAATAGAGATATTCAATTCACGGGCCGCCTGCAGTACACCATAAGCAGAGAAGTTGCTCATGCAGACGATGGAGGCGGGGGGACTTGCACTCTGCAGCAGCTGCATGGCCGCCTGGTAGCCATCCTCCTCAACCGCCCGGCCATTGATGATCCAGCCGCTGTGCACAGCCATTCCCGCCTCACCGAGTGCCCGCTGATAGCCGGCTGCACGGCGCAGGAAGAGCGGCTCATCCTTCTCGCCGCCGATGAAGGCCACAGACGGGTAGCCCTGGTCCAGCAGATGCCGGGTCAGAATGAATCCGCCCAGCTCATTATCGCAATCGACCCAGATTCCCGGAGCGTTGATCTCACCGATGGAGATATAGGGGAACTGAAGCCGGTTCAGCTCCGCACACAGATCAGGAGTCAGCACAGAAGTGTTGGCAATAATGCCGTCCACCCGCTTATTCAGCACCAGCCTTTGCAGGAAGTGTCCCTCCGCTTGGTCATGCTGGATATTGGCAATGGTCAGCTCATATTTTAGAGGACCAATGATGCTCTCCACCCCGCCGATAATGTTATAAAAGAACTGATTGAGAAACTCGCTTTCCTTGGACATATCTATCAGGATAGCTATCGTATTGCTGCTCTGTCTGGCAAGTCCGGTGGCGATGCTGCTCGGGGTATAGTTCATCTGCTTGATGATGTCCCGGACCCGGGCCTTCGTTTCCTCGGATATTTTGGGAGAGTCGTTCATCACCTTGGATACAGTGGATTTAGCGACACCCGCTGCCTGGGCGATATCCTTAATAGTAACTTTCATAGCTTTCCCTCCCGTCCTTACGGTGTGTTACGCCCTAATGGCGAACTTTGTTCTACCTGTCATAATAACACAGTTGCTCAGGCTGCTCTACGCGGCATAAAAGGAGACTATACAGTATGCTTACCCGGTTATTCGTATATCACACAGCGGAGGACCCCTTCGCCTTCCCGGCAGGCCCCCGCCTGCTCAAACTCAGACTATTCGTGCAGAGCGGACAGTCCTTGTCCTGCACGGTTGTCCACGCTGACCGTTATGATTCACCCGGCCATGAGCTTCCGCAGGAGATGGAGCGGGTTGGCTGTGCCGGAGCGTATGACATACATGAAGCCCTGGTCCCGGCCGAGACGGGCAAATGCCGGTATCTGTTCCACATCGGGAATCCCGCAGGCGAATACATGTGGTATGGGGAGCGGGGAAGCTCAGAGAACAGGGAGCAGGCGGGTGCTTTTCAATATGCCTATATTCACCGCCCGCACGCCATCGCGCTGCCTGCCTGGAGTTCAGGTGCAGTAGTCTACCAGATTTATCCCGAGAGCTACCATCAGGGGAAGCTTCAAGGCATTACTGACAAGCTTACATATTTGCAGCAGCTTGGCGTAACTGCTATTTATATGACGCCTATCTTTGATTCGCCTTCCGGGCATAAGTACAATACTTCGGATTACTATAAGGTAGACCCTGGATTCGGGACGCTTGAGGATCTGAGGATGCTGGTCGGGACTGCACACCGGCTGGGGATGAAGGTTCTGCTGGATGCGGTCTTTAACCATTCCGGCGATACCTTCTTTGCCTTCCGGGATGTCCTGGAGCATGGGGAGGCCTCGCGCTACAAGGACTGGTTCTTCATCCATTCCTTCCCGGTCACTACTACGCCGGCTCCCGGCTATGAGACCTTCGCCAAGGCAGAGACGAGTATGCCGAAGCTGAATATGGATCATCCCGAGGTAGCAGATTATATGATGGACGTAGCCAGGTATTGGGTGCGGGAAGCGGGAATTGACGGCTGGAGGCTGGATGTGGCCAACGAGGTGACTCCGGCCTTCTGGACAAGACTGCGGCGGGAGCTGAAGGCGGAGTTCCCGGACCTGCTGCTAATCGGCGAGATTATGCATGCTTCCGGGCCTTGGCTGCGGGGAGACCAGTTCGACGGCGGCATGAATTACCTGCTGCGGGATGCGGTGTTGGAGTTTTTTGCAGCGCAGTCTGCGGGGCCGGCCCGGTTCATGGAACAGCTGCTGCATCAGGAGGCCTTGTACAATGATCAGGCCAACTCGGCGATGTTCCAGCTGCTGGGCAGCCACGATACGCTGCGCTTCCTGACTGCCTGTAAGGAGGGGGGCCGGGGCTGGGACCGGGAGACTACGGCGATGAGCCGGATGCGGCTGGCTGTCTTTTTCCAGATGACTTATATTGGGCTGCCGATGATATATTACGGGGATGAGGTTGGAATGGAAGGTGCTACGGACCCGCATTGCCGGCGGCCGATGCTCTGGGAGGAGCAGGATCAGCACACCGGACTGCTGGAATGGTACAAGCGGCTGATTTCCCTGAGAACAGAGCATGAGGTGCTGCGCCGAGGAGCCTTCCGCCCCTGGTTCACAGATGAGACACGGGGTATCCTTGGCTATGTCCGGCGCAGCGGGCAGGATCGGATGGGGCTGATTATCAATAATTCCCCCAACCGCTACCATCTGGAGCTGCTCGCCTACCGTTCGGACACCAAAGTGCTGACAGAGCTGTTAAGCGGACTCACCCTCCGCAGCTCAAGCAAAATTCTAGTCGACATCGAGCCGTTTGGCTGTCTGATGCTGCACTAACCTGTAACCTCTGTCCCGGGCAAAAGCGAAACGGAATCTGGGTGCGCAGCATGCAGGTGTTATTTCTTCTTTTTGTTTTGTCGCAGCAGCCGGAATTCCTTGTTCTCCCATTGCTTGAGCAGCGGGTAAGGATCGAAGGCCCATTCGGTAATGCCGCGGTCACGGTAGATGCCATAATGCAGGTGGGGCGGGAACTTGCCCTGTGTGCCCGGACTGCCGTAGCCGGAGCTGCCGACCCAGCCGATGGTCTGTCCCGGAGTGACAATATCCCCTCGCAGCAGGGACTTCTCATACCCCATCAGGTGGGCATAATAATGGTAGCGGTTCTCGATATCGCGGATACCGATGCGCCATCCGCCGTAGCGGTTCCAGCCCTTGGTCTCAACAATGCCGAAGCAGGTGCTGCGCACCGTCAAGCCATGCGGCGCGAACAGATCCGTGCCTTCGTGGATGCGCGCTCCGCCCCAGCTCCGGCCGGTTCCCCAGGTGCTGCGGTAGGCATAATTGTTCCCTATCGGCAGCGGAAATGCACTGCCGGACAGGTCCAGCCGTCCGAAATGCTCATATAGCTTGGCGAACTGGGAGACGCGCTGGGCGGCCCGCCCGTTGTGATAGTACTCCCAGATCCCAATATTGAAGTCCGTAGCGGAATCCCCGTACTTGAGCAAGTGGCTGGCCATGCTGTAGAGCACATCGGCATCGCTCTCGGGATCGGCGATGCCGTCCCCTGAGCCGTCCAGTCCGAAGCCGCCGAAGAAGCGGATCGAATCCGGCTGCTTATCGTCCTGATCCGGGTTCAGCGGACCGGACCATACGGGCGCCGGAATCATAATTCCGGTAAGCCGTGACTTAGCCGCTGCAGAAGGGTTTTCTGCGGCGGTTGTTTTTTTGCTCTTCCTGGCGATGGACCGTTCGTACTGATCGATGGCAGCGAAGCGGTACCAGGGAATGCCGGTTGCCGCGCCCATCTGCTCAAAGAGCTGCTTGCGCTCAGCTGCGGCAGTCTCTTTGCTGTCTGCGGGAGCAGGACTGCCCGAGCTCAGTTCGGGAATTTTATGATAACGGGCAGCTTGAGCACTTTCGGCAGGACTACCGCTCCAGAGCAGGGCGGCGGCAGACATGCACATCAAGGTTCTGCGGGTGTAGGGGCTCTTTAATAAGGCCAGCATGATCTCATCCTCCTGCGTTTGGGCGCATGAATTGCATATATGTTTGCGGAAGCGGCACCCGGGTCAGGTGCTTTTCTATAGATTGAAGCAAAAGGACTTTTTTTATCCATGACCGCTCCAAGGTTCACAAAAACAGGCAAACGCCTACTTCACATGCTATAATATGAGGCAGCAACTTTTGACTGTAAAAATGACATTGACATTCAGATCGAAAGCGGGGTCTCATCACTTTGACTAATCGAACAGCCAAACAGCCCAAGCCAGACTGGATCAAAATCAAGTTAACCACCGGTGAGGAATATCAGGAAATCAAGGGTATGATGCGCTCGAAGACGTTACATACCGTATGCGAGGAAGCACGCTGCCCGAATATTTATGAATGCTGGGCTAACCGCACGGCGACCTTCATGATTCTGGGGGATATCTGTACGCGCGCTTGCCGCTTCTGTGCGGTGAATACAGGCCTGCCGACCGAGCTGGACCTGCTGGAGCCGGAACGTGTGGCAGAGGCTGCCGAAGGCATGCAGCTTAAGCATTGTGTGGTTACAAGCGTCGCCCGCGATGATCTGAAGGATGGGGGGGCGGCGATTTTTGCCGAGACTGTGTCTGCGATCCGTAAGCGCCTTCCTCTATGCAGCATTGAAGTGCTGATTCCTGATTTTCTGGGAGACCGCGAGAGCCTGGAGACCGTGATGAACAGCCGTCCGGATATCCTGAACCACAATATTGAGACTGTGGAACGGATGTCAGACCGTGTCCGGGCACGGGCCAAATACCGCCGTTCCCTGGAGCTGCTGCGCCGGGCCAAGGAGATGAAGCCGGAGATTCCGACCAAATCGAGCATTATGCTTGGCGTCGGTGAAGAGTGGGATGAGATTCTGCAAGCGATGGATGACCTTAGAGCCGTGGATTGTGATATATTGACATTAGGACAATATCTTCAGCCTTCGCCGAAGCATCTGAATGTGGAGAAATACTATCCGCCCGAGGAGTTCGCGGTGCTGAAGGAAGAGGGCCTGAAGCGCGGCTTCAGCCATGTGGAGGCCGGCCCGCTGGTGCGCAGCTCTTACCGTGCCCATGAGCAGGTGAAGTCTGCTGCCGTGGCCCGTGAGGCGCGTGCTGTTTCACAGGCATAGATAACCAACCGCCAGCGTAGCGCCATACTACGCAATTGCCGAAGCCTTGGTTCTTTATTAGAATTTGCTGTGCAAATTCCCCGCATGACGAAGTCACAGGCAGTTTTTTAGGTTTAAAAGGTTTAGGTTTTAAGCTTTATGGTTTTAAGGTTTTAAGCTTTTAAGCTTTAAGGTTTTCGGTTTTAAGAGGTTTTAAGAGGTTTTAAAAGGGGTTTGAAAGGCTGAAAGAACCAATGCCGCAATAGCGGCGAGGTTCTTGGGTGGCGGTTGCACCCCCTTTCGCGTTGATGGAGTCATGGAGAGGGATTTTGAAATTGTAGGAGCGGCAGCGTCCGCCTTTGTGTTCTGATTTCAACCGCTTAGCGGTTAAATGGAGGAAATCAGAACACAACAGCGGCCGGAAATTCAAAATCCCGCGGAATGACGGCTTATCAACGCGCCCCCCCAGATATTATTGAAAGGCAGGCGACACACGCTTGATCGTTATAGGTGGAAAAGGTTACGAGCTGATGCTCGATCATAAGGACGGCTGGAACCCGGAGGCTTTTCGCGGAAGATACAGCGAAGTGCTGGACCGGTACGATTATATAATCGGAGACTGGGGCTACAGCCAATTGCGCCTCAAAGGCTTTTACCGGGATAATCACCCTAAAGTGAACCGGGACACGGCCATCTCAGGCATGGTGGATTATATTAACGAATACTGTAACTTTGGCTGTGCGTACTTTGTGCTGCATAAGCTGAAGGAGTCCCCGCAAGAGGGAACCTTCAAGGATATTCTGATCAAGGAAGTACCAGAGCCCGGGTTAGATGATGATCTGGAGCAGGAGGATGAACCGGTTGTAAGTATAAAAGAACACCGGGATTCGCAGGCGAAGGGTACAGGCCGGGACAGAGATGCCTCAGGCGGCTCGGGCCGGGAGCATGCAACCAAGGACAGACCGGTGCGTGAGCATCAGAGCCGGAATCACCGCAACAAAGAAGGCCAGGGCAAGAAGAATCATAAAGAGTTCCAGGGCAGAGGCCAGCAAGGCCAGCCGAATAATAGCAAGCAGAACAGAGAACACAAAGACAATCATTCCAACCGGCCTAACAAGCAGGCGAACCAGAATAAGCAGGATAGACCGGAGAAGCAGGACAACCAGAACAGACCTGATAACAACCAGAACAAGCAGGACAGACCAGACAATAACCAGAGCAAGCAGGACAACTAGAACGATAGCCATGGGGGACAGCCTGTACCCCTCGGTTTCTCAATGTAACTCAAAAAGCCTCTTCAGCATTGGCTGAAGGGGCTTTTTCTATTAGGAGCTGACGTGAATAGCGTGTACTCTGAATGTATGCGAAAAACAGCATACATTTGCTGGCGCGCAGGCGTATGGCCCGCATGCAGGAATCCCACCCATCCTAACGGATAAGTGGGATTCCTGCCGCGTAAGCGGGCAAATTCTATTTCACAGCTAATTTCAGCTGTTTCAGTGAAGCATTGTAGCTCCATACGAGCGCAGGGAACTTATTCTTGAAGGCATTCAGTTCGATGAAGGTCTCACCGTCCTGGTACAGCGCCTCTTTGGAAGCCAGTGAGAACCCGGATACGTTACCGGCACCGGTGGTCAGCAGCACCTTTTTGTTCTTGGCATCCCAGGAGACTTCATTCTCCACAAGAGCAGACAATATACGAGAAGCGGCGTACACCTTATCGCCCTGTTTGATCAGACCTACATTTCCGGCAAAAGCGATGCCGTTGATATCAAGAATATGATGGTCTCCAGAGGCGACAATCTCCTTCATCCCGGCGATTTGCAGAGCGGTAATCAACTGGGCGGTTTTGCCCTTGACCTCGATATCAGGCGCAAGTCCGATATGGTTGAAGTCCTCCTTGTTCGGAGTCAGATACTTCATGGTGGTCAGCTTCAGCTCGCCGCCGCCGGACATAGGAATCAGGCTCTGAATCCGTGCCTTTCCGTAAGAGCGTGTGCCTACAACTGTAGCCAGCTTATTGTCACGAAGTGCACCGGTCAAGGCTTCGGAGGCGCTGGCCGTATATTCATTGGTCAATACGACCACAGGCACGCCGATTTTGCTGCCGTTTGTAATTGCGACCGGCTTCAGTGTACCGGTCTGGTCGGAGGTGTACATCATAATGCCGGCATCCATGAACTTGGAGACGATATTCTGAGCGCTGTCCATGTAACCGCCCGTATTATCTCGCAGATCAAGAACCAGTGATTTCATGCCGCCTGAACGCATTTTGTCCAGTGCTGCGGAGAATTCCTCATCGGCCGTCTGGGTGAACCCGTTGATGGAGATATAAGCAATTTTGGAGCTAAGCATCTTGCTGGTCACGGAGCTTGTAGCAATTTCACTGCGGGTTACCGTATAGGATTTGTTAGCCCCGTTTCTCTGAATCAGCAGAGAGACCTTCGTGCCCGCTTTGCCGCTCAGCTCATCGCCATTCGTCTCAGCCACCCGCACCCCATTGATCTTGAGAATGGAGTCGCCGCGCTTTAGTCCCGCGGCCTCAGCCGGGGAACCGCTCATGACCTCTTCAATGTATAGCTCTTTGGACGTATACATCAGCCGGACACCGATGCCGACATATTCCAGATCAACCTGATGACCAAACTCCGCAGCCTCCTCCTTCGTAAAGTATTGGCTGTAAGGATCGTCCAGTGTATTGACCATACCGTCAATCGCACCGCGGATAAGTGTATCCTGGTCCACGCCTTCGACATTGTAATACTCCAGATATTGCATAATTTCATTGATGATCTCCGTCTTCGAGGCTTGGGCCGCTTCCTTAGAGGCAGCAGTGTCTGCCGCTGAAGCAGCAGGGGCCCAGGCGATGGATAGCGCCAGACAGCCGCTTAAGAGTGCGGTAACGATTTTGGCTGATTTCATGAGTTCATGACATCCTTTAGATGAATTTTTGAATTTAGGACTGCGCGTCGAAGCCGATATGGTAAGTGGTGTCGATTGTCCAGCCACCGCTCTCCGGCTTCGAGAGCAGGAGGATCAGAGACTGGGTATAGGTCTCCTTCGATTCACCGTCCGTAATGACCACTTCCGTATAGACTGCGGCTTCATAGTCAGTGTAATAGAAGACATTGGAGGAAGATACCGCATAGCTTAGATCATAGGTTTCGAAATAATCACGCAGCTCCTCTTTGTAAGAGTCATCCTCCTCCTTATCGTACGAGGTCATCACGGCAAGGACTGCATCTGCATTGCGGGCATTCATACTCTGGTAATATTTGCTGAGCGTATCCTTAATCCCGGTCTGATCGCCCTGAGGCAGCACAGCGGGCTTCATGCCTTGTTCGCGCGTCAGCAGCACGGAGGATTCCTGCAGATCCATAGCAGAGATCCTCCAGGCGCCGTTTTGACGGACCAGCGTATATAAGTATTCGTACTGCTCATCCGGTGTATAATACCCGCCGGTCCGTACTGCTTTTTCGACAGAATGGACTGTAGCTTCGTTGCCCGTTAGACTGAGCACTTTAAGACTCTCGATCGTGTTCTTGATGTCATATAGCTCGAACTGGGAATTCATATCGCTTAGAGCTTCCGTTTGGTCTGCCCCTGCATCGACAAGCGAATAGAAGCTGCTGGCCTTCTCTTCATTATAATATTGGTTAGCTAATTGAATAATTGCCTTGATCTCCTGCTCACTGGAGGCGGAAGACGGCGATACGGTGATCTTCACGCTGCGGCTGGCCGAATCCCAGATTGCTGTGCCCCCGGTGGCTTCGGCAATGAAGCGTAAGGGTATGTAAGTGGTCCCGGCGTTAGAGACAGGAGCAACTGTAAGCTGCTTGACGGTTCCGTTGACGCTGGCCCGCTTGCTGCCTACCTTAAGGCTGATAGTAAGGCCTGTTCCCGTGCCGGTTACCGTGCCCGTCTTGGAGTCCCACAGCACCTTCAGACCGAGCTTCTCAAATACAACCCGGAAAGGCACAAGCACCGTATTATTCTTAAGATAAGGAGTCCCTGCTGTGAAGGCAAGGTTACTGCCGTTAATATACACCTTAATGGGTTTGTCTGCGGCAAAAGCGGGAACCGCGAGCACAAGGGCCAGCAGGCTGATGCCTAGCAGGGATACTAATTTCTTCAATAGATTCGCTCCTTCAAATAGAAAACTTTGTAAAATAGAACCATTATACCATTTGGAAATTCCGTCTGTCTATTTATTCTGCGGGATGCTGCTAGGCTCAATAGAGTTCCTGTCAGCCGGCATGATAAAACCGGAGATCGGGGGCATCTCCGGCTTTATATAAGGGTATCCAGTGGGATGCGTACTGTCCCCGGAAGGGCGCAATGCCATCCTCGCTTGTCCATGAGAATCAGGGATCAGATTAGACTAAGAAGGCTTCCCTGACTCGGTTCCAGAAGGGGAAGGGGCGGTAACGGGCGAAGCTGATTTTGTGGTCCGCGACCTGAGCACGTACCGAAATCAGATCATCCACCGGAATATTATTATGGTCAATGGTCAGCAGCAGGCGCTGATCCTTGCGCGAGAAGATATCGCAGTGATGATGCTTAGGCAGCAGCAGCGGCGATCCCATGGTCCGGAATACCCGGTTATTAATGGAGGCAATTTCAGCAATCTGCAGCGCCTCGATCGAGGGGTGCACCATAGCGCCTCCCAGACTTTTGTTATAAGCAGTACTGCCGGAAGGTGTGGATACACACAGGCCGTCCCCGCGGAACATCTCAAAGGTCACATCATTAATATCCACCTGGATCACAACCGTCCCGTCCACCCCCTTAAGGGTGAATTCATTCAGGGCAATGTGCTTGCTGGAGCCGGATTTCTTATGTATTTCCAGTTCGAGCAGCGGGTACTGTACGATACGGGGTTTATGCGGCCCAACCTCTCCGCACATATAATCAATCAGGGACGGCAGCTCTTCGGCCTGCCAGTCCGCATAGAAGCCCAAATGGCCGGTATGCACGCCAACAAAAGCGAGGTTCGGGATCTGATCGATAAACGTATGAAAAGCGTGCAGCATCGTGCCGTCACCGCCAATAGAGATCACGATTTCGGGTGACTTGGCATCCAGCTCCAGATTCCGGCCTTGCGCCAGCTTGTGAAATTGCTCCGCTAGTTGGATGGATAATTCATCTCCGCGGTCCAGAACATAATATCTCAAGATGTACAGGCTCCTTTGTCTAATTCAGTCATACACCGATCATAATCAATCTTGAACCGGAACACAATATTAGCACTGTGAAAAGCCGGAATCCGCTGCAGTGCTGCAGCGGCAGAGCCATGACATATTGAACTATCTGCGGCGTGCATAGGGTTGCCGCCACAGCTTCCCCAACAGGAAGACCACCAGCGACAGGGCCAGCATGACTGTGAGCAGAAGACAGAGTAGGCTGATGCTGCTGAGCAGGGCTACCTCTGGAGCGGCCAACCCGGAGGCGGCGGGTAGAGCGGACCACTGACCAGCCAGGCCCGAGCTGACTACCGGCTTCCAGAGCAGGAGAAGCAGAACTGCAGAGAGTAGGGCATGCACCAGGCGGGCGGCCATGAACGGGAGATAGCGCAGTCCGGTACCGTTCAGGATACTGGCGACCTGCGCATGAACCGACAAGCCGCCCCAGGAGAGAATGAACGCTGCCGCAGCAGCCTTGAACTGCAGCGGAACGCCTCCGGCAGCTTCACCCGCCGACCTGGCACCAAGCGTCACTTCGAATAAGCCGCTGACCAGGGCGGCGGAGAGCTCAGGCGGGAAGCCGGCCAGCGACAGCAGCCGTCCGGTCATGCTGAACAGGGCGGACATTACACCGGAGCGGGCGAGCAGCTCCATCAGCACATTGAAGAAGACAACCAGGCCGCCGACAACGATGATGAGCTGGAGCGAGGAGGTGATGGCACTTTTCAGTAACTCGCCGAGACTTCTGCCGTCTGCCCGGCGCGCATGTGCCATCGCGTTCAGTGCAGCCCGCAACCTTCCGGGGCCTTGTCCTTCCGGAGACGCAGAAGAACTGCCTGAATGAGGGAGGGGGAGGGTCGTAGCTGCTTCTTCCGGCCTGCCCCGGCCATGGAAGGACATCAGCAGACCTACGATGAGTCCTCCCCCGTAATGGGCAAGGGCAAGCACAAGCCCCAGAGAAGCGTCATGAAAGAAGCCCACAGAGACCGCGCCCAGCAGAAAAATCGGGTCCGAGGAGGTCGTGAAGGCGACGAGCCGCTCGCCCTCAATTCTGCTAATCATTCCCTGCTCGCGCAGCTTGGCGGTTAATTTCGCGCCGACAGGGTATCCTGATACATATCCCATCGCTAGGGCGAAGCCGCCGCTGCCGGGTATATTGAAGAGCGGGCGCATCAGCGGATCAAGCAGTGCGCCGAACAGATGGACAATGCCGAAGCCCAGCATAATTTCAGAGATGACGAAGAACGGAAACAGTGAGGGAAACAGCACATCCCACCAGACAGCGAGCCCGCGCAGCGCCGCATCCAGAGAACTTGCGGGATGCACCAGCATCAGCAGCATACAGCCCGCCAGCACGATCCCGAGCAGCGGGCTTGCGATTTTGTTCAGAGTCATCGGTTTCTCGCCTCCAGTTCTATGCTTAGTTGTATGCCGAAAGTTGGACAAACAGCACAAAAAAACGAAGAAAACGGTTACATTTACCGGTGCTTTTTCACTGAAATTATGGTATTATAAACTTAATTAATGCACATCTTGTTGAGTTAGATTTTCAGGGATGGAGTGATGGTGATGAGTGTAGTTGCCGGAGTGCTCGTTTGTGCTTTTGTATATGTGATCCGGGTCTCCCTTGTCCCGCCTGGCGATGAAGATTTTAGAACATACTGATTAGCTTACGAGCGCTGAACTCCGGTTTGGCGCCTTTTTTTGTCTGAATTTTGAAATAATCTGGGCTTTCTGTTGCACACGGGCAGCTTACTGGTCTTCTTGTCCTGGAATAAGGGGATGTCTTAAGGCAGGGATAACCGTGCAGCGCGTTTTTTGGTATAATGATAAGCAACTGCTTATCAGATTAATATGGAAGAAGGCGAAACCTCCAAAATGAATCCGAAAGAGAGCCTGTATGACAGCCTGGGAGGCGCTGAGGGGATACACCGTCTGGTGACTGTGTTCTATGCCAAGGTGCAGCTTCACCCGCAGCTCAGCCCGTTATTCCCTGAAGATATTACTCCGGTGCTGGAGAAGCAATATCAGTTCTTGAGCCAATTCTTTGGAGGCCCTGCCCTGTTTTCCGAGCAGCACGGCCATCCCATGATGAGAGCCAGACATATGCATGTCCCCATCACTCCTGCTTTGGCGGAGGATTGGCTCGCTTGCATGAAGGCGGCGCTCGAGGAGACCGGTGTGGAGGAGTCCCTGCGTACGTTTGTCCTGAACCGGCTGGCGGGTCCCGCCCATCATTTTGTCAATATGCCCCATGAATAAAGTGTAGTTGTGAAAGGATGAGGGCCCCCGTGCCGGAATTAATACCGCTTTACTCGATTAAGGTTACCTGCTGTAACTGTGAACATGAATTTTCAACCTCAAGAGTACGTCCCAGCCTCAAAAAAGCCATCCGCCGCGATGCGGACTTCTGCTCCTATTATAAAGCGGAGAATCCCGATTATTATGTGGTTCGGGTCTGTCCGAAGTGCGGCTTTGCCTCCACGGAGAATTCAGCAGACAAGCTGGGGGACTGGCAGCGCAAGTCCTTCGATGCCCAGGTAGGAAGACGGTGGCAGGCCCGCAGCTTCGGAGAGAAGCGTAACTGGGAGGAGGCTCTGGAGACTTACAAGCTGGCACTGATCTGCGCGCAGAGCATTAAGGACAAGGAACGTATTATAGCAAGCCTGCTTCACCATATTGCCTGGCTGTACCGGTATCAAGGGGATACGGTGCAGGAGCAGCGCTTCCTGACCTATTCGCTGGATGAGTATGTGAAGGTGTTCGAGAATGATTCATCCGGTGGTAATGATGCGCGGCTGATGTATCTGATTGGCGAGCTGAACCGCCGGATCGGCAATTTCGCTGCTGCTGTGCGGTGGTTCTCAAGGGTCATTAATGACCAGCGGATTACGGACGCGGCCATGATCCGGGCTTCACGCGAGCAATGGGCCATTCTGCGTGAGCAGATGCGCGGGCTGGACGTTGATCCGGACGGGCTTCCGGCAGGTACATAGAGGGCTTAGTGAAGGTGTTAAAGCGTCTATCCGTTATACCGGAACGCAAAAAAGGCGTAGAAGGGATGCCTCTTCTACGCCTCTGCCCGCTTAAGCGGGGCGAACTTCCGGGTACCCGCGCTTAGCGGACCGCCCGGTCAAACAACAGGTAGTCATTGTCATTATCAATGACGGTGGGACTTGCACTGCAGCAGGGAAAGACCAGCAGCTTTTTTTTGCCGTCACGCACGTGCTGCAGCTCCTTAGGCTTCATCGGCAGAAGAACATTCTCCCGGTCGCAGAAGGGGCAATATTGCACGTACATGTCGCCAAGAATAATGTCATAAGGCCAGGTATGGCTGAAGGGGATCATTGCTTGTCCTGCTCGTCAGAGGGAGCAGGCGCGCTGCCTTCGGGGGTATCGCTAGCGGCCTTCTTGGATAGTTCAGCGATCTTTTGGAGCAGGATATGTTGGGGCATATGCATCAGGTGTTCCAGCGGAACGCCAAGTTGTTTCGATAAGGTGATGGCCGTCTCCGGCGATATTTGCAGTGGCTTCATTAGGAGGCCCTCCTTACAATTAGTGGAGTATCATGATTCACTTTACCATGGCTATACCGTAATTACAAAGAAAACTACTCTATAACGAAGGAATGGTGAGTATATATGAAACAACCGTTATCACTGACATGGGAACTGGAATCGATTTTTCCGGGAGGCTCTGCTTCTCCGCAGTTCGAGAGCTTTCTGAGCGTGCTCGAATCCGATATTGAACGCCTGCGCACACAGGTGGCTGCTGCTTCTGCACCGGCTGATGCGGCTTCAACGAAGGGGCTTGACCCGGTTATTGAGCTGCTGCAGAGCTGTGCCGGACGCCTTACACAGGCCTCAGAATTCGCCGGTTGTCTGGGTGCGCAGAATCAGCTCGACAAAGGGGCGGTGAGACTGTCCTCCAAGGTAACGGGGCTGCGTGCCGGATATGAGGGCATCAGCTCTGCCTTCGATAACGTGCTGCGTCAGACCTCTGACCCGGTATGGGCCGAGTGGATGGCCCGGCCGGAGATTGCCCCGCTGAATTTCGTGCTCAGTGAGAGCCGGAATCTGGCCCGTGAGAAGATGAGCCCGGAGCTGGAGAGCCTGGCACTTGAGCTTGCAGTTGACGGCTATCATGGCTGGAGCGAGCATTATGAGACGATTGTCGGACAGATCCAGATTCCTTGTGAAGAAGACGGGGAACAGAAGCTGCTCTCTGCCGGGCAAGCCTTCAACAAGCTGGCGGATGAGAATCCTGAGGTCCGCCGTACGATGTTCCGCAAATGGGAAGAGGCCTGGGGCGGCGCGGCCGACTATTGTGCAGATACCTTGAACCATCTGGCAGGCTTCCGCCTGAAGCTGTATAAGGGCCGCGGCTGGGAGGATGTGCTGAAGGAGCCGCTGGGCATCAACCGTATGTCCCGTGAGACCTTGGATGTCATGTGGGACGTCATCACGAAGAGCAAGCCTGCCCTGGTATCCTATCTGAAGCGCAAAGCAGAAATTCTGGGTCTGGAGTCACTCGCCTGGGTCGATGTGGATGCGCCAGTCGGCAAGTCCTCCGGCAAAATTCCCTATGAACAAGCAGCCGCCGACATTGTGACCCAGTTCCGAAAATTCAGTCCGAAGCTGGCGGATTTCGCCGAGCGCGCCTTCGACAAGGATTGGATCGAGGTCGAAGACCGGGCCGCGAAGCGTCCGGGTGGCTTCTGCGTCTCCTTCCCGGAGAGTAAGGAATCCCGCATATTCATGACCTACAGCGGTACGCCGTCCAATGTATCCACACTTGCGCATGAGCTGGGTCATGCTTATCATTCCTTCCTGCTGGAGGACCAGCCGTTATTCAACCAGAACTATGCGATGAACGTGGCGGAGACAGCTTCTACCTTTGCGGAAGTCATTGTGTCGGATGCGCAGGTGAAATCTGCGACGGACAGTGAAGAGAAGCTGGCGCTGCTTGAAGCGAAGATCCAGAACAGTGTGGCGTTCTTCATGAATATCCATGCCCGTTTCCTGTTCGAGACCCGCTTCTATGAGAAGCGCAAGGCAGGCCTTGTAAGCAGTGAGGAATTGTCCGCGCTGATGGAGGAAGCCCAGAAGGAAGCCTTCTGCGGGGTCCTTTCCGAATATCATCCGCATTTCTGGGCGTCCAAGCTTCATTTCTATATCACAGATGTGCCGTTCTACAACTTCCCGTATACGGTAGGGTATATGTTCAGTACCGGTCTATACCGGCTTGCGCTGCAAGAGGGGGCTTCCTTTGCTGGCAAATATGACAGCCTGCTGCAGGATACCGGAGTGATGACGCTGGAGGAGCTGGTGTCGAAGCATCTGGGCGTTGATCTGTCCAAGCCGGATTTCTGGCAGGGGGCTGCGGATTTAATCGTTGCCGATATTAGTGAATTCCTGGAAATGACAGAACAATGCGGCTAAGAATTTGTCGATAATGAGACGAATTGGTTTTTTGCAGTAAAATGATGGCGGCTAAATATGGTGTGAATGCGCAAAGACCCCGTTTTAGGGGTCTTTTTATGTTGTTTATTTGTCGATAAATGGCGACAAAAGTTTGTATTTTGCTATAAAAACTAAATAATTTGCGCATTTATAGGGATTATAACCCAATTATGTTGAATAATGTTGTATGTGTCAAATTAGTACCCTATAATGAGCCTAAAGCCTTATTATAAGCGCTGCTAGATCCACGAAATTCAGACAACTGCTTACGAAGCAAGTGTTGTGTGAGGCAGAGCCATGAGGCTGCATCACCCACAAGACTTTTAGGAGGAAATGCATGTGAGGACGGAACAATTATCGCTTGCAAGACAGATTGATCTGGTATTTCATGAGCTGCAGGAGGAATTGTCAGGACTGAATTCAGGGACCGTATTTGTACAGATCAGGAATAATGTCATCGGCAAGTTCGGGGTTCGCCACAATCCGCTCGCCGGACGCAGCGGAAGCTTCGCATCCGAGCAGGAAGGGCTGACTTCCGGACAACAATCCTCATTCCGTGTCATGGCGCTGGAGAGCCTGAAGTATAAGAAACGGTGGACGCATGGAGAGATCAGCTACGAATTTGCTGTACGGCAGGGAATGGTGGTCGTGGACGCCACACTGGAGTCCAACTACAATATGGCGAACCTGATGATCCGCTATCCGCGCAGCAGTCATGGTGATACCTCGGATCAATCCTTCGGTTAAGTCTATATAAATATAGAAAAGCCCCCCTGCGCTTCGACGAGAAGCGCGGGAGGGCTGTGAAGCTGCTTTGGTCTATGCCTCACGGCTTAGACAGTTTGTAAAGATGAGGTAGCGATTACGAACGACCGGACAGTTGTTGCTCTGCCAGTTGCACCAGACGTTTGGTGATATATCCTCCCAAAGAACCAGTTTCGCGGGAAGTATAGTTCCCATAATAACCGTCAGCCGGGATAGTTACTCCAAGCTCTTGTGCTGCTTCATATTTCAACTGCTGCAGCGCTGCATTCGCTTGAGGAACGACCAGGTTGTTAGAACGGCTACCACGACTTTGTTGACCTGCTTGACCCATGTGTGCTCACCTCCTTCGCCCGTTGTGAAGATAGTATGAGCGCGGGAGGGAGAATTCATGCACAGATTTTGAAGGTTTATAGGATGGTAATTATATGAAATTTATCGCTCCGGATAGATCATCTGCAGCGTGCCCCCCAGAACCAGCGTCTGTCCGGGTTCAAGCGTGATCAGCCCGGTAGCGGAGGCGTCCTGCTGGAGATTAGGTGCATCCGGGAGCCAGGTTAGCGGTTCAATGCACAGGAACTGGTCGGCTTCGCCTTTGGTATAGAGAATCCAGTGGCGGAAGAAGTCAGGATCGGCCGAGTAACGCAGCCCGTATCCATCATCCCGCATCAATACGGCCTCGGCAGGCTGGCCCTCTGCTATACGCAGGATGGTATCCAGATCCGCACCTTGAAGATTCAGCCGGGTGTGCAGGCTAGTAAGCTTCCCGAGCGGCAACAGCTGTCCGGTAGGCAGGAGATCCTCACTCAGCTCGCAGACGGCCCCGGCAGGAAGGGTAACATTCCAGCGGGAGGGCGTTCCGTCCAGCATGAACCAGGTATGATAGCCTGCGCCAAAAGGAACGGGGCTAGTGCCGAGATGAGTGACCCTGAGCGTCTGCTGGAGCCGGTCATCCTGAAGCCGGAAGGTCATTTCAAGCTTCAGCGGCTCGGGGAATTGTCTGATCCAATCCGGGTCATCCGTGGTAAGGAATTCAGTAGTGACCGCGCACCCGTCCTCGTCCTCTTCGATGTCACTGACACACCAGGCTTGGGTACGGTGCAGTCCGTGAATATGATGTTCTCCCGCATTCCGGTCAAACTGGTAGCGTGTGCCATCGAATTGGAAGCTTCCTCTGCGTATCCGTCCGGGCGGCACCAGGAGGGGCAGGCCGAAGTGATAAGGTTTCTGCATATATGATGCCAAGTCGCGTTCCTCAGGCTGACGAAGGATCTGCCGCTCCATGGTGCGGTCCCATAATGAAATTACGTTATTACCCAGCCGGGGCAGAAGCGTGACTTCCAGTTCACGGCTATGCAAAATATACGTATCATAACCGTTCCACTGCCCTTTGGTCACCTGTTTCATAAGAGATATGCTCCTTTGATAAGCTGTAATCAGATTACATACACACGAATATCTTTATCATACCAGATTTATCCGGCGGAGGTTAGGGATTTGACAACTTCTCCGGGCCGATCTATGATGGAGGCATCAATGAAACACAGGTAACGCGATGACAGGGACAAGTAAGCATGGACTGTACCTCCAGAAAGCCGGTGGCTGATGTGAACCGGTGGTGCACCTCTGACTGAATGGACCCTTGAGTGCCGCGCTCGAACAGGCTGCAGAAGCCTTAAGTAGACCGGCCGCCTCTTCCCCGTTAACGGAAGCCAAGGCTGTTTGCATATATCCCTCCGGGGACTCCAGGCAGCGAATAAGGGTGGTACCACGGTCTCACGTCCCTTGCGGATGTGGGGCCTTTTTGCGTTCTATGCGCCAGCGGACATTAATTATGATGATGGAGGATAAGAGGATGGCTAAAAAAGTATTGTCGGGCATACAGCCCAGCGGTTCACTCACACTCGGTAATTATATCGGGGCAATCAAGAATTTCGTCAAGCTTCAAAAGGAATACGAATGTTACTTCATGGTGGTCGATCTTCATGCCATTACGGTAGCCCAGGACCCCGCAGCTCTGCGCGAGAATTCAGAATCGGTAGCTGCGCTATATCTGGCTGCAGGCATTGATCCTTCCATTGCGCATGTCTACATGCAGTCCCATGTGCCGCAGCATGCCGAGCTGGGCTGGATTCTGACTACGCTCACTGCCATGGGTGAGCTGGAACGGATGACACAGTTCAAGGATAAGTCCGCCGGCAAAGAATCGGTGGGAGCAGGTCTGTTCGTCTATCCGTCGCTGATGGCCGCCGATATTCTGGTCTACAATGCCGATCTGGTACCGGTAGGCGAAGACCAGAAGCAGCATCTGGAGCTGACACGTGACCTTGCGGGGCGCTTCAATCACCGGTTCGGTGACTTCTTCACCGTCCCTGAGCCTTACATTCCGGAGGTCGGAGCGCGGATCATGTCTCTGGATGACGGCACCAAGAAGATGAGCAAAAGCGATCCCAACCCCGGCAGCAGAATCGGACTCCTGGATCCGCCTGATGTGATCCGTAAAAAGATCAGCCGGGCCACAACGGATTCCGGCCGTGAGGTTATCTTCGACCCGGCGGCTAAGCCGGAGATCAGCAATCTGATGAGCATCTATGCCGAATGCTCGGGAATGAGCCTGCAGCAGATTGCCGACAAATATGAAGGCCAAATGTACGGCGGCTTCAAAAAAGAGCTGGCTGAAGTGGTCGTAGCCCTGCTGGAGCCGATCCAGCAAAGATATCAGGACATTCGCAGCTCAGGGATGCTCAGTGATATTCTGGCCCAGGGTGCCGAAAGTGCACGGGTGAGTGCTGCCCGTACCCTGGAGGGCGTGAAGGACCGGATGGGCTTCCTGCCTACCCGTTAAGTTAAGGGGTAGGCTGGTTGCTCTCCGCCTTGCGTCTCAGCCTGGCCTTGACGATGAAGCCCCAGCCGATGTTAAGCACGCACAGCGCGCCGAGCAGCAGTGCAAGCCAAATGTTATAGCTGATCGAGATGGAAGCTGCTGTGAGGAGTAGAATTGAAGAGCAGGCGAACCACAGTGACAGACCTTTACCCATATGTTCCAAGCCTTCCTTTCTGCTTCAAATAGTGTACAAGTGAATCCCGGTGTGCGTCGTTGCATGCCGGGATTTTCAGTTCAAAAGTAAGCTTTCAGTTCAAATGTAAATAAATGTAGTAGGTGAGCACTTGCTTTGCGCTGTAACCGCTTTATGGTGATTGTGCCTTATGCAGTCCCGGGCGTCAAGGGGCAGGCAAGAGAATAGATCCCCGGTAAATATAGTCTATAACGTATTAGATGAGTTGCATAATCCTGCACAAATTGCAACATTTCGATTTATAAATCACCCCAAATCAAAAAATGTTGCACAAAAGGCAGCAATCTTCCTCCCCCAATCAGCGGAGCGGGGAAATTCCTGCACTTCATGCAACATTCTTTACAGAGACCCTTATATCCCTTATTCAAAGTTGCAATATTTACAACATCTCGGCGTGATCCCTGACCGCACATGTGGGTGTTTTTGGTGGTAAATGTAATTAAAAAAATGGCACCTGCCCCGGCAGATGCCACCTGTCTTCAAAAAAACTTCCTACAGCTTGACTGTTCCCGGGTCAATGGCGAAGCGTTCATCGAGCTTCTCGCTGCTTAACCAGCCGACATAAGTATTCAGCGGTTTATACTCATGGTCCATTACCAGGACGGCCACGAACGGGAATTGCTTACGGTGTAAATAACGGACATCTCCCCAGCGTACAATATAACCAGAGGGCAGCTCCTCCACCTCCGCGACAGCGTACGAGGTGAAGTACAGGAAGGCCTGAATATCCGGATGGGATTTGGAATGCTCGACCGCGGGGTGAGTGGAGCACACCGCATGCTTGAACCATTCCAGCCGTCCGCTGTTCAGCAGCCCGACATTATAGCTGCCGTCCGGCTTGGCTTTGACCAGATTCCACCTCGTTGGCGAAATGGTGGGGATCACATAATAACGGTCACCTGCATGGTGGTGGACATCCTTGTTCATAATGCTGCGTGTAGTGCGGGCATGAACGAGGGTCCGCCAGATGTAATACAAGACAATGCAGGCGTACAAGGTAATGAATAGTGGAGCGGGCGGCACCATTCCGCTGATCCAGAGAATAATCGCCGCTGTATGGCTGCCGAAGATAAACGGATCGAAGATATGAATGATGTTCCAGGCGATCCATTTCTCGGTGAACGGGCGGGCAGCCTGAGTCCCGTAGGTGTTGAACAGATCAGAGAATACATGGACGGCAACGCCAATGAAGCTCCAGAGCGCGATATGGCTTAAGGTGGTCAGGTCCGTGAAGCCGAACAACGGCCCGATGACCCCTGTGATCAATGCCGGCCACAGCAGTAAAAAGGGCAGGGAATGAGTGATTCCCCTGTGATTGCGGATATATACCGCGTTATCCTTGAGACGCAGGGCGGTATCGGCATCCGGTGCCTGAGAAGCCAGTACAGTAGCTACCATCACCGCCCCGGCCAGCGTTCCATTCGAAGCGACGAGCGGATCGACGAAGGACAGACCTGCAAGTCCAAGTCCCATAACAAAATGTGTGGCAGTATCCATTAGTCAGATCTCCTTTGTACGGAAGTTCTCTATTAATAACTACCCATTATTGGGCTAAGTTATTTAAGGGCGGGGAAATAAATATCGTCACGTAATTGTCGAATTAATGAACATCATGGTCAATGATTGTCAAAGTCTTTCCCAGTTTGCTATGATAAAGTTAATAGCGGAGTGTTAGAAGTTCCCTAGAAGGAGGAACCCGATACGTGGACAATCAATTGAGATATCAAGCTTCTTCTGATTCCGCATCAATGTCTGCCAAGTCTCCACCGGAAGGTGCAAGCTGGCGCGACTTTATTACCGTTACGAAGCCCGGCATTATCCGCTCCAATCTGATTGCGGCATTCGCAGGCTACTGGGTGGCATCAGGATGGGATGTACAGTATGGACGCCTGATTCTGACTTTGCTCGGCACCATGCTGGTCATGGCTTCAGCCTGTGTCTTCAATAATTATTTTGACCGCGATTTGGATATGAAGATGGAACGGACCCGGGAACGCGGGCTGCCTACAGGAAGGCTGAAGCCTACAACAGTACTTATCTATGCCATTGGACTCGGCATTGCCGGGCTAGGAGTGCTGTTCGCATTCTGCGGCGTACTGGCCGGATTGTTCGGCATCGTCGGCATGTTCGTATATGTTGTAGTGTACACCCTTTGGCTCAAAAGAACCTCTACCTGGAGCACCTCGGTAGGTGCGATCTCGGGGGCCATGCCTCCTGTCATCGGCTATGTGGCTGTTACAGGAACAGTCGATCTCGGAGCCTGGCTGCTGTTCGCAATGCTCTTTCTGTGGCAGCCGCCCCATTTCTGGGCGCTTGGCATCCGCCGCAAGGAGGAGTACCGGGCTGCAGGATTCCCGCTCCTTCCGGTTGTGAAGGGAACGCGGCGCACCAAGTTCCAGATGATTCCTTATGTCGCGCTGCTGCTCCCCGTGCCTGTGCTGATGTATGCCTACGATTATGCAGGTATTTATTATCTTATTGTATCACTGGCCTTGTCGGTTGGGTGGCTCTACTTAACCCTCATCGGATTCAAGGCCAAGGATGATGAGATCTGGGCGAAGAAAAGCTTCCTCTTCTCCATTAACTATCTGACCTTAAGCCTGATTGCCCTGGTGCTGAATACCATTCATGTGTAAGCATTCTTAGGATAGAGGGGGAAGGTGTCCTGTGCAGACCTTGAAACGTTACAAATGGACCTGGATGTTGCTGCTGCTTGCAGTAATTATGGCGGTCTATCTGGCAGTCAAATCGTTTGATTTCGGAGGTGAGAAGCTGCCGGTCATCGGTCAGGTACAGGACTTCTCCCTGGAGAATGTGGACGGGAAGCAGATCAGTCTGGCGGATACGGCAGGTAAGGCAAGGCTGGTCTATTTCTTCTTCACCGTCTGTCCCGATGTGTGTCCGATTACTACCTATATGTTGTCAGAGACGCAGGATATCCTGGTTAAGGATGGCAGCTTCGGCAAGGACGTTGAATTCGTCTCGATCTCTTTCGATCCGAAGAATGATACAAGGGAAGCGATCAAGGCCTTCGCCGACAAGTTCCATGCCGATTACAGCGGATGGTACTTCCTGCGGGGGGATCAGGAGCAGGTACGCAAGCTGGCAGCGGAGTCCTTCAAGGTGCTGATCTACGGCACAAGCAAGGATGATTTCGCCCACATGAACCTCATTGGTCTGGTGGACAAGAACAACCAGCTCCGGGGATTGTACGATGCCGGGGATACGGAGAATGTAACGCCGGAGTTCCTGGCCAGAACGGTTAAGAAGCTGGCCCGTGAATAGTACAGGAATGCACAAAACGAGGGTGTCCGTGGAGCAGTGGAGCTGCTGCACAGGACACCCTCGTTTTGTGGTGAAAGGTTAAGAATGTATATACTTCATGCAATAAATTATCCTTCTATGCCCTGAGGATAGGGCTGGGGGTAAATAATGAAATCTTCAAGTCCAGCCTTCTCCAGCTGGGTGATGTTATATTCATCCGGAGTCCCTTCCACACCGGCATAGCCCTTGCGGGTATACATATGAACGGCATCGGGGAAGGCGTCGCGCAGGACAGCACGAATTTTTTTGCCGGAGCTGTCATTGTCCATGTACAGGTAGACTTCTCCGTCCCGGATGGTATTGCGCAGAGCTTCCAGCTTCAGGGTATTCAGCGTACCGAAGGTGCACAGAATGTCGACCTCTGGTTCAAGCAGTCGCCTCAGTCTGCTGCGGTCATTCTTGCCTTCGACAATAATGGTGATGGACATATGCAATCAGCCCCCGGATCTTAGTTGTTATGACGATATTGTACCTAAGCTGCGCTATTTTTAACAGCGTAGCGGAACAATATGTATTCATTCCCCGGGAAATGTCGCATTCAGGCGGCAGGGCTGTTCCAGTCGGGAGCGTAGGAAGAGAGACGGCCGGATCTGCCCGGAGGCAGCAGCAGAAGAGCTGTCATCAGCAGCACGAAGGCAATGAAGTAGGGGGAGACATACTCCCTTAGCTGTCCGGCGGCTACAGGTCCGGCAAAGGCCCCGAGGGACATGGCGATGGATTGCAGCGAGAAGGTCCGGCCCAGCCGTCCTGCGCCGCCCAGGCCGATGAAGAGTGAGGCCATAGCCGGGAATAATACCCCTTTTGCAGAACCGAGCAGGAAGAGAACCACTCCGGCCGGGATGCTGCGGAAGGCAGCCAGAGTGAAGAAGCAGAGAGCCATTCCCAGCAGGGCGGCGGCAATACGAATGCCCGGCGAGATGCGGTTCAGGAAGAACAGGCAGAGGGTCGCCAGCGCTCCAAGGCTGAGCAGGGAGAGCAGAATTCCGGTAGAGACCATTCCGTCCTGTCCTTGTGACAGCGGAAGCTCGAAGAACAGTACGCCCTGGGAGCAGGATACGAAGAAGGGCAGCAGATAATAACGTCTGGAGACGGTAGGCTGGGTGGTTGCGGCCAGCCCGGGCTGCAGATTCTCCTTCACCGGGAGTGCAGGCTTATGCAGTACCAGAGCCGGATTATGCTTCGGTACACTGAAGAAGGCCATTACACCGGTGAAGATCAGGAGCCAGCCCAAGGTGCTGAAGGTGCCGGAATAGCCGGCTTTAGCTACGATGAAGGCTCCGGCAGCAGGGGAGACCACAGAAGCCAGCGTGTGAATAATTCCGTTGCCTGACATGTATTTGCCCTGGGTCGCCGGGTCAGACGAGAGTGAGGCCAAAAGGGTCATGCAGGCTGGGGAGAGGAATGCCAGAGCGAATCCGCTCGCTGCCCGCAGCAGTAGTAGATGCCAGGGCAGCTGGGCATGCGCCTGCAAGAGCAAGATCAGTCCTGCTACGGTAAGGGCGAACACGATATAGCGGCGGCTGCCGTTGCGGTCTACAAGTACACCGGCCAGCAGGTTGCCCGGGAGGTGGGTCAGGGAATACATCCCCATCATCCAGCCGATGAAGGCCGGGCCCGCTCCCAGTGACATGGCAAAGGGTGTCAGGATAGGATACTGGGCATGCAAATCGAAGAACGCCAGGAACATGAAGAGGTACAGCCACATTGCAGTTTTCACGGATAACACCTCCAGATTAGCGGCCAGCCGCTGATGACGGAACGGATTCCAGCAGAGGGAACAGCCTACTTGTACTTTACGTGCGGCAGCGGGGGCTTATACCATTTTCTTGGCCAGCCTTGTATGCGGTTCTGCATTCCGGTAACCATGAATTATAAGGGGCATTCATGTATAATAATTAATATTAATGAAATGTCTGACGGGACAGCGTCCCGGATTGGCGAAATTTGCGATTGGGGTGTTGTGAAATTGATGAATCCGGAAGTGTGGTCACAGTTTATCAGAGAGAATTGGCTTGTTATCGTTATTGCGCTTGTCCTGCTGTTCGCAGTCGTTAACATCGTTAAGACAATGCTGAAATGGGCTATCGTCGTCGTTATTGTTGTAGGATTGTTCATCTATAGCGGGGTAACCATGGACCAGATCGGTAATGCCGTTAACAAAGTGGCGGACGGGACAGTCAGTACGCTGAAGAATGAGGCGCAGGAGGTCATGCTCAAAGAAGCGCAGGAAGCGGTTTATACCTCCGGCGGTGACGGCACCTTCACCATTAAGACTCCTAATCTGGAGGTGAAGGGCTCTGCCGCAGAGGACAAGGTGGAAGTGGTCTTCCGCGGAGTCAGCCTCGGGAAGTGGAGCGTTACGGATACAACCAAGACCTTTATCGACGAAGCACGGAAGCAGGCGGGCAAGTAACAGTGCAGCTGGCTCAGGGTTACCTGCAGCAGCGGAAGGAGGAGTGATTCATTGAATAACTGGATAGAAAGTCTTCGGGAAGCCAATATCATCTCCATTGTCCTGCTGCTGGTGGTCCTCTTCTCTGCACTGCAGGGCTGGGGCCGGGGCTTCCGCAGAGCAGCCGGAGGGCTGTTCGGCATGCTCGGATCAGGAGTACTTGCGGCAGCTTCGCTGGTGATGGCGATTCCCGCAGCCGTATACCTCTCGCCTGCTGCCGGGAACTGGGCTTCGGGCATCACTCCGCAGGATGACAAGCTAAGCCAATGGCAGCAGCTATATTATACAGGTGCCTCTGTACTGGCGAATTCACCAATAGTGCGGTTTCTGCTGCTGCTCTTGCTGTGCTATAGCTTGATTCGTCTGCTGCTGGGTCTGCTGTTCCTTCTGCTGCCGTTCCGCCTGCCGCGCCAGTCCGGGAGGAGTTCGGGACGGATCACTGGCGCCAGCCGGCTCGTCGGGGCAGTGCTTGGCACCGCCGCAGGGCTTACCCGCGCCTTGGTGCTGGTCTTTGTCCTGTTTATCAGTGTCGCCCTGAACCCGGACAGCGGCTTCAGCCGCTATGTGCAGTCCTCGCCGGTCTACAGTGAGAGTGCGGAAGCGGTATTTGAACCGCTGGCCGGTGAACAGGTCAGAGGGAAGCTTCCGGTGCTGACCAAGGCGGTAGCCGCCGAGATGAGTGACATTCTCCGGCGCAAATATGAAGTGATTGACCATGATATTTCGGTGGATATTGCCGGTGCAGCCGCAGATATTGCCGGACAAGCCAGCGGAGATGAAGAGAAGGCCAGACTGCTCTATGACTGGGTAGGTTCGCGTATTGCTTACGACTATACCAAGGCGGAGAATTATGAAGAGAGACGGATCTGGCATGAGCAGACCCCGCAGGATACGATGGATACGCGGCTTGGCGTATGCATTGATTACGCGCGGCTCTATGCCATGATGGCCCGCTCGCAAGGCCTTCAGGTGCGTGTCGTTACCGGCAAAGGCTATGACGGTCAAGGCGGCTATGGACCGCATGCCTGGAATGAGGTCTATATCAGCAGCAGTGCAGCCTGGATTCCGCTTGATTCCACTTGGGCCAGCAGCGGCGACTGGTTCAATCCGGGGGATTTCGACTCCACGCATATCAAGGAAAACATCCTCTGAGAAGGAGCGGACGCTCTTATAACTATGGTACAATAACAGCGGGCAAGTGGAAACGGCTGTGCCGTCCTTTCAAAGGACGTGCAACATATAAATTATTATATTTTAAGAACAGCTCTTGCACGTGATCTTACGGATAAGCAATACTGCAAACCATACAAGGAGAGGGACTTGCTGTGAGATGGTTCGGTAAGCCGGGCTCCGGCCCGGGCAATGGAGAGACCCGCAACTACCTGAGCTTACGCATAAATCTATTTTTCTTTGGTGCTTTTTTTATTTTTGTGATCATGATGATCCGGCTTGCGGGACTGCAGTTTGTAGAGAGTCCCGAGCTCAGCGAGGTGGAGGCCAGCCGGGAGACCAAGGATGTTCCGCTTGCGGCGATCCGGGGGACTATTCACGCGGCGGGAGGGGAAGACATTGCCCATTCCACACCGGTTCAGTCATTATTCGTTACGTTAACCCAAGAATACACCGCAAAGGTCAAGAATAAGAAGACCGGCTTATATGAACCGACCGCTGAAGCCAAGGCGAATACGAAAGCGCTGGCGGCGGGGCTGTCATCCGTTTTTGAACAGTATGGTGATCCCTCTGCGAAGAAGCTGCTCAAGGAGGATGTTCTGCTGCTGCTGGACCTTGATTATAAGAAGTCACTGGGATATGTCCCGCGTAAGATCAAGGCCGGTCTTACGATGAAGGAAGTCGCCCATCTGATGGAGAACAGGCAGCGCTATCCCGGGGTGTCTGTTGTAGAGGAGAGTATCCGCCATTATGACAAGGACACGGTGGCCGTTCAAACGGTAGGCTATATGAAGCAATTCCGTTCTACAGAAGAAGGATATAATTTATACAAAAATATCCGCAGCGCCATGAAACAAACGGGTGGGGACCCGGGGCTTAGCTACAGGGAAGATGAGTTTGTCGGCATCTATGGTCTTGAACAGCAATATCAGCGTGAGCTTAGAGGGAAGAACGGGTATCAGACGATCTCTGTCAATGCCCAGAACATGGCCGAAGAGGTTGTCGCGTTGATCCCGCCCGTCAAGGGCAACGATATCTGGATGACGATTAACAAGAAGGTGCAGATGAGAACAGAGCAGGCCATCAATGATCAGCTCAACTGGCTGCACCGCAACCCTGTACAGGGGAAGCTTCATAAGGATGCGCTCACCGGCTATGCCGTTGCCATGGAAGTTGATACAGGCAATGTAGTGGCAATGGCGAGTATGCCGGACTATGATACGAATGTCTGGAATGCCGAGACGCTGGTTCCTGAAGTGTACGACAAGATTAGGGATTATTATCAGAACGGGACGATTACCGATATTTCCTCCGGTATCTCCGGCAACGGGCTGAAGTCATTAATCTTCCTGGGCTCCACGATTAAGCCGTTAAGTGTCTTGATCGGTCTGGAGGAAGGCTTATTCACTACCAGTGATACTTATATAGATAAAGGGATTGGTTATTTCGGTAAGGATAACAGCTCCTCGGTGAGGAATTCCTCCGGCCATGTCCTGGGCCCGCTTAGTCCGGCGAAGGCTATTCAGGAGTCCTCGAATGCTTTTATGGTAGAGTGGGTCGGTAATGCCCTGTACAAGAAGTATCCGGGAGAAGGGATTGCCATATGGGACAAATATATGAAGGCCTTCGGCCTTGGGGTGTCTACGCAAAGCGGGCTTCCGGGTGAAAGTGCCGGAGTTGCCGATTATCTTGATCCGAAGAAGGCAGGCTCTTCCCAATCGGCGCTGGTACTTGCCTCCTTCGGCCAGAAGGGGAAATATACCGCATTACAGCTTGCCCAGTATACGGCCACACTTGCGAATGAAGGTGTGCGGATTAAGCCCCAGCTCGTCAGTAAGATTACAGATCCCGACGGCAAGACGGTTAAGCAATTTGGACGGGAAGTTCTGGACAGCATCTCGTTTCATCCTTCTTACTGGAAGGAGATCAAGCGCGGGATGAATACTAAGGTTAAGGCGTTTGACGGATTTTCGTATGACTTCGCCCGCAAGACAGGAACCTCTGAGATGGAAGCCTTCGGGGCTACCCGTGACAACGGGGTATTCATTGCTTATGCTCCACGTGAGCATCCTAAGCTTGCGGTGGCCGTGATTATTCCGGAAGGCGGTTTTGGCGCGAACAGTGCAGCACCGGTAGCCCGCCAAATCTTTGAAGCCTATGACCAGGAGTATGGACTGGATGGAGTGCCTAAGAAGAATGTGCCCGAGTCAAGGGTGGATTAAACGGTTTATTTTGATGTAGAGGAGTGAAAAACTGTGGGTGTTTTCCGAAAGCAGGCCTCCCCCCCGGAAGAGAAGGGCAGCAAGAGCTCGCTTGGCCTGCGTCTTAACGTGTTTTTCTTCAGTACGTTTGTTATTTTTTGTGTAATTATTATCCGTCTCGCAGTTATTCAATTTGTGGAAGGACCCACGCTGACCGAGGTGGAGACCAGCCGGGATACCAAAAGTGTACCCCTCGCCTCCATCCGTGGGGGAATCCGCGCAGCCGCAGGCGAGCAAATTGCCTACTCGACCTCCGTTCAAACGCTGTATGTTACGCTTACGAAGGAATATACAGCGAAGGCACTGGACAAGGAGACGGGAATCAGCTCGCTGAAGCCGGAGGCAAGGGCCAATGCGTATGCGCTGGCGAATAATCTGGTTGCGAAATTTGACGAATATGGCGACCCGAACGGCGAGAAGCTGACTGTTAATGAAGTGATTAATTCTCTGGATTTATATTTCAAGAAATATTCAGGCTATATGGCCCGCAAGATCAAATCCGGTCTGACAACCAAGGAAATTGCCTATTTCATGGAGCATAAAAGCGAATTCCCGGGCCTTGAGATCGTAGAAGAAGGCGTGCGTCATTATGACAAGGATACTGTTGCCGTGCAGACAGTCGGGTATATCAAGCCCTTCAAATCCTCCAACACACTCAACATCTACAAGAATATTCAGAGTGCGATGAAGAAGATCAGCGCAGATCCCGGCCTGAATTATAAAGACGATGAATTCGTCGGCTTCGATGGTCTGGAGCTGCAATACCAGCGGGAGCTGCGCGGCAAGAACGGCTATCAGGTCATCTCGGTGAATCCGCAGAACATGGCCGAGAAGGTAGAAGAGGTAGTGCCGCCTGTCAAGGGTAATGATATCTGGATGACGATTGACAAGAATGTTCAGCTTAAGACGGAGCAGGCCATCACCGAACAGATCAATTGGCTGCACCGCAACTCTGTACAAGGCAAGACCCATCCTGATGCCAAGACAGGCTATGCCGTGGCGATGGAGGTCGATACCGGCAATATCGTAGCCATGGCCAGTATGCCGGATTACGATACCAATGTCTGGACAGCGGAGAAGCTGGATTCGGATACCTGGAACAAGATCATGGGCAACTATCAGAACGGGACTATTACCCCGTATTCTTCGGGCCTGTCCGGTCATGGATTTGGTTCCACGGTACTGCTCGGCTCCACCATTAAGCCGCTGACGGTGCTGATCGGTCTAAATGAAGGCTTCTTCAGCACTTCCTATACGTACAATGACAAAGGGATTGCCTATTTCGGTAAGGATGATAAATCCTCTGTCCGCAATTCCTCGGGTCACGTATACGGCCGGATGGACCCGGCGAAGGCGATTGAGGATTCCTCTAACGTGTTCATGGTGGATATGATCGGCAAGAGGATTTACGATCAATACAAGGGGGAAGGCATTGGAGTCTGGGATAAGTATATGAAGGAATTCGGCCTTGGCGTATCCACGCAGAGCGGTCTCCCTAATGAATACCTGGGACAGATCAACTACACGGATACTAAGGCAGCGGGCAGTGCGCAAGCCGCATTGGTCTATGCCTCCTTCGGACAGCAGGGCCGCTATACGGTACTGCAGTTAGCTCAGTATGCTTCTACGCTTGCCAATGAAGGGGTGCGGATCAAGCCGCAGCTTGTCAGCAAGATTACAGATTCATCGGGCAAGGTGGTCAAGAAATTTGAGCGCGAGGTGCTGGATGAAGTAACGACCTTTGACAAGTCCTTTTGGAGAGAAATTAAAAAGGGTATGAACAGTAAGGTCTCGGCATTCGCAGATTTCCCTTATGATTTTGCCCGTAAGACAGGGACCTCACAGCAGCTGGGAAAAGGGCAATTGCGCGATAACGGGGTATTTATTGCCTTCGCCCCGCGTAATAATCCTAAGTTGGCTGTTGCTGTAGTCATCCCCGAAGGGGGATTCGGCTCCAACAGTGCGGCTCCGGTTGCGCGTAAAATTTTCGATGCCTACGACTGGGAATACGGGCTGGATGGCGTGCCTAAGAAAAGCCTGAAAACAGCGAACCCGAATGACGGTACTACTTCCGGTGACAATTCCGATAATACTGCCGCAACAAACTGATGATATTATAGCCATGATGGAGATGTATTTGCGAGAAATACCAAATATACGGTTGCCTTCAAACGAAAGAGCAACCAAGAATGGAGGGGTGGCAAATGACTGCCAAATACCGCCTGCTTGCCTTGGATATGGATGGAACCCTACTGAACGACGAACAGAAGATTACCCCGCTTACAGTGGAATGGATCAAAAAAGCGATGGAGGCCGGCGTACATGTCTGCCTGTCTACGGGACGCTCCTCGCGCAGTGCGATGCCTTATGCTGAACAGCTTGGCCTCAACACTCCGATGATTATGGTGAACGGAAGTGAAGTCTGGCGTGCACCTCATGAGCTGTACCGCCGGTCCCTGATGGATGTGGAGCTAGTCAAAGAGATGCACAAAATCGCGGAGGAATTCGACATCTGGTTCTGGGCCTACTCTGTAGATGAGGTGTACAACCGGGATAGCTGGGACGGGGAGATTGACAGCAGGGAATGGTTGAAATTCGGCTATTCCACCGAGGATAACGATATCCGCCATAAGCTGCTGATGCGGCTGCAGGAGCTGGGCGGGCTGGAGATCACCAACTCCTCGCCGTTCAACCTGGAGATTAATCCACTGGGCGTCAACAAGGCTTCAGGCATACTTGAGGTCTGCAAGCTGCTGGGCATTAACATGTCCCAGGTTGTTGCCGTAGGTGACAGCCTCAACGATCTGGCAGCGATCCAGCAGTCCGGCTTTGGAGTGGCTATGGGCAATGCGCAGGAAACTGTCAAGCAGGAAGCGGATGCGGTTGTAGCTACGAACAACGAAGACGGGATCGCCGAAGTGATTCAGAAGTACATCCTGACAGAGGCCGGAACCTCGGCCGGCAGAATATCGAAACGAGCTTAAGATTAAGGAGTTGAGGGAATTGACAATTCTGGGCTGGATTCTGATCATTGCTTTATTCGCAATCGGAATGGCAGGAGCGGTATATCCAATCTTGCCGGGGGCGCTTGCGATTTACCTGGCTTTCTTTGTATATGGCTGGTTCTTTTCCTTCGGCTCCTTCGGACCCTGGTTCTGGATTGCCCAGACGCTAATCGTTGTGGTGCTGTTCATTGCCGACTATGTTGTCGGGGCCTGGGGCGTCAAGAAATTCGGCGGCTCCCGCGCCTCGGTGATCGGCAGCACCATCGGTCTGATTATCGGTCCGTTTCTGATTCCGGCGTTCGGCCTGCTGATTGGCCCGTTCCTGGGTGCTTTCATCGGCGAGCTGATTGCCGGCGAGAAGGCCGGTAAAGCGGTTAAGGTGAGCTTCGGCGCTCTGCTCGGGCTGTTCAGCAGCACAGTCGTCAAGATTATTCTGCAGATTGTTATGATCGTCCTCTTCTTTATCTGGATCGGACGTTTTTAAATTTATTGTGAAGAAGGCGAAACAGCTTGTCCACCAAGAAAGAATCCTTTGTCAAAGGCACGCTAATTCTGGCGGCAGCCGCACTGGTGGCCCGTGTCCTCGGGCTTGCCCAGCGGGTGCCGCTGGAGCATTTATTCAATACAACAGGGAATGCGTCGTTTACGATCGCTAATAATGTATATTTGCTACTGTTGCCGCTGGCGACAGCCGGTATTCCAAGCACGCTTAGTAAAATGGTGTCCGAGCGCTATGCGCTGAACCGACCGCAGGAAGCTCAGCAGGTGTATCGAGCTGCTCTTATCTTTGCTGCAATTGTTGGTGTGATTATGGGTGTGACGCTATACATAGCTGCTCCATATTACGCTGAATACAGCAAGGTTCCAGAGAGTACTCTGGCCATCCGGGCAATTGCCCCGGCGCTGCTGCTGTTCCCTACAATCGCGATGATGCGCGGGTATTTCCAGGGCCGTAACAATATGATGGCCGGGGGCATCTCACAGATTGTCGAGCAGATTGCCCGGGTATCCACAGCCATTCTGCTTGCATTCATCCTGCTGCACCAGGGCTACAGCAATACCTGGATGGCGGCAGGCGCATCCTTCGGCAGTGTACTCGGCAGTATCGGCGCCTTCGGCGTGATGCTGTATTATGCCATGAAGCTGCGCCGCAGCGAGGAGAAGGTGGCACTGTATGAATCGAGTGAGGCCCGTATCCCGCTGCTGAAGATTTATAAGGATATTTTCAAGCTGTCCATACCGATTGTATTATCTTCTGTTACGGTGCCTGTAGTGAACTTTATTGATACTTCTTTCATTGTTCCGCTGCTTAGCGGTAAGATCGGGATGGAGCAGGCTACTTGGGCCCTAAGTATCTTCGGCAGCCGGGCACAGAGTGTGGCCGGGATTCCTCCGGTATTGTCGATCGCCCTAAGTGCATCGCTGATTCCGATAATATCTGCCGCCTTCGCACGCAAAGATGAACAGCACCTGCAGCGTCAGGTCACACTCGCCATGCGGGTGTCTATTCTGACCGGCACACCGGTTGTACTCTCTCTGGTCGTGGCGGCGTATTCCGTTAATGGCCTGCTGTTCAAAACACTGGATGGCAGCGGCATTGTGGCGATGCTGACACTCGGTACTATTTTCCAGATTACGATGATGACCACTAACTCCATCCTGCTTGGAATGGGCAAATCGCGGATATCGATGTATTACGTGCTTGTGGGTATCCTCGTGAAGTTCGGCTCCAACTTCCTGTTCAGCCAGTGGTTTGGCATCTATGGCATTATCGGTTCTACGGCACTTTGCTTCATAGTGATTACACTGCTTAATCTGCGGATGCTCAAAAAAATCGTCCCCTTCACTATTCTCGGCAAACGATGGGGAGGCTTCTCTATTGCGGTCTTGGCCTCAGCAGGTATCGGCTATGGCTTGAATGAAGCAGGTATATTGATGACGCAGCTGATGCCGGCCCGCCTGGCCTTCCTGATTACCTGTCTGGTGGTTGGAGCGGCAGTGGTGATTGTCTATCTGGTTCTCCTGATTATTCTGGGCGTACTCAGCAGCCAGGAGGTTGCCGGTTATCCCCGTCCGCTCCGCAAGGTGCTGGGTCCTTTGATGAAATTGCAGCCGGCCCGTGTACGTTCCGGTGAATAATGATGTTTGACTTATTCCTTACATTTTGATTCACTTAAAGAGCAAGCTTCGTGTGGAACTTTCTGATAGAAGGGAATGGTCAATTGATGGACAAAATCAGCTCCCCTGCCCAGTTTCAGGTAGCAATTCAGTCTCCGCGCCTGACGGTGGCAGTCTTCAAGGCAGATTGGTGTGTGGATTGTAAATTCATTGATCCGTTCATGCCGGATGTGCAGCAGAAATATGCAGAGCGTCTTACCCTGGTGGAAGTGGATGTCGATGCTGTAGGTGAAGTCAGCCAGGAACAGAATATACTGGGCATTCCAAGCTTTGTCGCGTATACCGATGGACGGGAACTGGTCCGGTTCGTGAACAAGCTCCGCAAGTCCCGGGAAGAAATCGAGAAGTTCCTTGATACGGCGCTGGACGTTTATCTCAGCATTCACAAGTAATTACGCAGCACCGCTTTCGCCCAATTCGAGCAGAAGCGGTGCTTTTTTCTTATAAACTCATTCCTATACAATACGGGTGATACTATTGACGACACTTCAATTAAAATGGCTCAGCTATCTGACCTGTCTCATTATGTTCATGGCGCTGTTTGGCGGGGTTGTGGTGACGAAGACCGGCTCGGGACTGGAATGCGGGAATGAGTGGCCGCTGTGCCACGGGAAGCTGATTCCTGCCTATACCATCGGCTCTCTGATTGAATATACCCACCGTTTGTTCAGCGGCCTGGCGGGCCTGTTATCACTGGCTTCCATGGTTGCCTTCTGGCGTTTTGCCAGGCACCGCAAGGATCTGCTGGCCTACGCCCTGCTGACCCTGATCTTCGTCATCGTTCAAGGCGGGATGGGAGCGCTTGCAGTAGTGAAGTCGCAATCAGCTGCAGTCATGG
Organism: Paenibacillus sp. FSL R7-269; assembly: GCF_000517865.1. Classification (NCBI taxonomy): domain Bacteria; kingdom Bacillati; phylum Bacillota; class Bacilli; order Caryophanales; family Paenibacillaceae; genus Paenibacillus; species Paenibacillus sp. FSL R7-269. The sequence continues at coordinate 71,655 of NZ_ASPS01000114.1, read as the reverse complement.
CCCTGCATATGGGCTTCTCGCTGATCGCCTTCGCCGGTTCGCTGATGCTGGCGCTTGGGACCCGGCGGGCATTCTCCCCTGGAGCGGAACTCAGCACAGGAAGTCCCAAAGTCCGCCTGGCCTTCCGCAACTTAACCTGGGTTACTGCAGTATATTCATATATCGTTGTCTATATAGGGGCCTATGTAAGCCACACCAGCTCCCAGGGCGGGTGCTCCGGCTGGCCGCTGTGTAACGGACAATGGATTCCGGAGATGAGCGGCGGAGTAGGGATCGTATTTGTGCACCGGATTGCGGCGGCGATTCTTTTCCTGCTGACGGCTATGCTTGGGCATCTGGCCTTCTGGAAGTATAAGGAGCTGCCGGAGCTGAGGGCTCTTGGAGTAGCGGCAGTTCTGCTATGCCTGATGCAGGTATTCAGCGGAGCGGCTGTGGTATACACACTGAATAATGAGAAATTGTACATATTTGCTGCGATGTCTCATATTGTGCTGATCTCCGGACTCTTCGGGGTTCTGTGCTACATGAGTGTAAGGGTCTGGCAGTTAAGCGGAGCTGGCAGAGGCAGCAAGTGATAAGCATAAGGCAACGGTGGACGGGATAAGCATAACGTCCTGTTTGAGGAGGAAGGCTATAGTGCGATACGGTAATTTACGACAATGGATCGAGCAACTCCGCAGGGATAAGGATCTGGCAGTGATAGATACGCCTGTTGATCCTTATCTGGAGCTTGCCGAAATTCACCGCCGGGTGGTGCAGGAGGAAGGCCCGGCACTGCTGTTCACGAACGTGCAAGGAACACCGTTCCCGGTCGCTACGAATCTATTCGGTTCAGTCCGGCGCGTCAACAAAGCCTTTGGGACAAGACCGGAGCAGCTGCTGAAGTCGCTGACAACGGCGATGGAGCAGCTGATCCCGCCTTCCGCCGCCGGCTTATGGCGGGAGAAGACGGTGCTGCTTGAGCTGCTGAGGGCAGGAACCAAGAACATACCGCAAGGAGAGGCTCCTGTGCTCGGCGTCTGCAGCAGCAGTGATCCGCTTAAGGAGCTGCCCCGGATCACAGCCTGGCCTAAGGATGGCGGGGCATTCCTCACGCTTCCTCTGGTCTATACGGAGAATATCACCAACCCTAAGGATCATAACCTCGGAATGTACCGGATTCAGATGTATGACGACAGTACCACAGGCATTCACTGGCAGATTCACAAGGGCGGCGGCTTTCATCACTCGCAGGCAGAGCATCTCGGGGAGACCCTGCCGGTGTCTGTCTTCATCGGCGGGCCGCCGGCCCTGATTGCTGCGGCAGTGGCTCCGGTCCCGGAACGGATTCCGGAGCTGCTGCTAGCCTCGCTGATGCTGGGTGGCAAGCTTCCCATGGTGCAGGACCCCTTGGGCGGGCACCGGATTCCGGCAGAGGCCGAGTTCTCCATCCGGGGACGCGTGTCTCCGCTGGAGCGGAGAGCGGAAGGCCCGTATGGGAGCCAGTCCGGCTACTATTCCATGCAGCATGATTTCCCGGTCATGCATGTTCAGCGCATGTGGCACCGCAAGGATGCCATCTACCCGGCGACCATCACCGGCAAGCCGCGCCAGGAGGATTATTACCTGAAGGATTATTTGCAACGGCTGCTCGCTCCGGCCTATCCTCTGCTGATCCCTTCGGTCAAAGCGCTATGGTCCTATTCCGAATCCGGTTCGCATTCATTGACCTCAGCGGTCGTGAGGGAGAGCTATCCGCGTGAGTATATGGTGTCAGCGTTTCGTATCTTAGGGGAAGGCCAGCTCTCCTTAACCAAATTCCTTCTGCTAACTAATGTGCAGGTAGAGCTTACCGACTTTCCCAAGTTGCTGGAAACGGTGCTTGAGCGCTTCAATCCGCAATTGGATCTGACGATCTTTGCCAATACCTCCATGGATACGCTGGATTATACTGGACGCAAGCTGAACCATGGCAGTAAGGCTGTGATGGCGGGCATCGGCAGCCCGGTCCGTCAGCTGCCAAAGACCTATACAGAGGGGCTGCTCCCATCAATCACCGCCGCTGTGCCTTATTGCGGAGGATGTTTAGCCGTTTCCGGTGCATCCTATGAAGAGGACCCGGAGCTGCCGGAACGGCTGGTGGCTGCCTTCAAGGAGAGGGAGACCGACTGGCCTTTGATTGTGCTGGTCGATCAGGCGGAAGAGGCGGTAAGCACGCAGACCTCATTCCTGTGGTCTGTATTCACCCGCTTCAATCCAGCGGACGATATTTATTCGGCGGCTGGGGTACAACGGGGCAGTGTCAGCTATACGCTGCCGATCATTATAGATGCCCGGATGAAGCCGGGATACCCGGAGGAGCTGGCTCCGAGCGAGGATATTGCGAAGCGGGTAGACCGCAATTGGAATCATTATTTTCCTCTAGCGTAGAAGTGAACTTTAAGGAGGGTCAAAATATGCTGCGGACATTACTGGGAGAGCCGCCCCGCGTGAACAGCGGTGTGCTGGCTGAAGCTATGGAATCCATGGCGAAGGCTGCCTCCATGCTGCGCAAGGAGATGGCGGCACATGAAGACCATGACCATGAATACCGCAAGCTGGAAATCTGGACACGGGGCTTGATCTCCTCTCTGGATGAGCTGGAGCAGAGCTGGTTCGCAGCCGCCTTTTTCCGGAAGTCAGTAATAGCCGGTTATATGGATGATATGTCGTCCACCGAGCAGGGGGAGTACGCCAGATATGTGTATTTCTACAAGGATGGCTTCATCCGTGTCTTCTCGCTGCTGGACAAGCTGGGCACGGTGCTGAACAATCTGTACAATCTCAATACAGGCAAGGTGAAAACGCATTTCTCCTACTTTACGGTGCTGAGGCAATTTCAGCTGCTTCATGCGCATCATCCGCTGGCGGACGAACTGGAGCGGATCAGGAATTCCTACCGGGAGCCGGTGGAGAATCTGCGCAAGCGGCGGAATGCCGAGATCCATTACATGAACGCGGAGATGACCGACGATCTCTGGCAGCGTCACCAGGGATTGCATGATAAGATCCGTCTGGAGGATCTGGACAGCCATCTGGAGGATTTGAAGCAGAGTCTGGAGATGGTATGCCAATCACTGGCAGCCGCATACAAGTACGGGAATGCGCAATGGCACAAGAAATTAGCGGTCCCAGGCCCGAAATCCGGGCATGCCCGTTCGTAAAAACTTACCTTTGACAAAAAACTCGAAACTGAATATACTTAGGCATACATTAACTTCTGACATGATACGGAATATATAACTTCATACTATTATCTTATCGAGAGCGGCGGAGGGATAGGCCCGATGAAGCCCGGCAACCGGTTTGAATACAGCTTTACGCTGTACCCAAATGTCATGGTGCTAATTCCTACAATGCCGCCGGTTTTGGGGTATTTGGCAGATGAGAAGGCATTGTCATTATACACACAGGGCCTCTTGCGATCTGCATGGATCGTAGGGGGTCTTTTTATTGCAATGATGGAAGCTAGAACAGAAGGGGGACGCAGCGGTTGATAGAATTGAAGGATATAACCAAGGTGTACGGCAAAGGCAGTAAGCAGGCAACTGCACTCTCTGCGCTGAGCCTGTCGATTAAGAAGGGTGAAATCTTCGGGGTGATCGGTCACTCCGGGGCCGGCAAAAGCACGCTGATCCGCTGCATTAATCTGCTCGAGCGCCCGACTGCGGGCGAGGTGTGGGTGGACGGTGTGGAGCTTACAGCGCTTAGCCAGAGACAGCTGCAAGAGCAGCGGCGCAAGATCGGGATGATTTTTCAGCATTTCAATCTGCTCTCATCGGCTACAGTCTATGATAATATCGCGTTTCCACTGCGGCTGATCGGAGCCGGAAGGAATGAGATTGAACAAAAGGTTAAAGATCTGCTCGCCCTGGTTGGACTGGAGGAGCACTGGAATAAGTACCCGGCTCAGCTATCCGGCGGACAGAAGCAGCGTGTCGGGATCGCCCGGGCGTTGGCGAGTGATCCGGACGTTCTGTTATGCGATGAAGCGACCTCGGCGCTTGATCCGCAGACGACAGACTCCATTCTTCGCCTGCTGATGGATATCAACAGCAAATTCCATCTGACCATCGTGCTGATTACACATGAGATGCATGTGATTCAGAGCATCTGCGACCGTGTTGCCGTGATCCATGGAGGCGGTATTGTGGAGCAGGGTGAAGTGGCCGAGGTATTTCTGAAGCCGAAGCATGAGGTTACCAGGGAATTCATCCGCAGTGAGACCCAGTCGGATGGACCGCTCCGGCAAGCAATTGATGCTGTGCACCCAGGCTACACGAAGTCGGTCAAAATCACTTTTCTCGGGCAAAAGACTTACGGATCCACGCTCTCACAGGTGGTTCAAGGAACAGGGGTTCACTTCGCCATTCTCCATGGCACGATCTCAACGATCAAGGATGTTCCTTACGGGCAGCTGATTGTACGGTTCGAAGGACCTGCCGATGCGGTTGAAGCCACGCTTACGGAGTTAGTAGCGCAAGGTCTTGATGTGGAGGTGATTTCCTGATGGGCGGACTGGATTTTAATAAGATTGATTGGGCAGAAATGCTCGATGCAACGGTGGCTACACTTAACATGGTAGTTATTTCAGGATTATTCACAATTATCCTTGGTTTACCGCTCGGAATTATGCTATATTTATGGGGGAGATCAAATAACACTATTATCAGAGCTGTTTACTCGGCATTATCATTTATCGTAAATATCCTGCGTTCCGTTCCGTTTATCATTCTCATGGTGGCCCTGATTCCGCTCAGCAAGATCATTATGGGCACCTCCATCGGTGTGCGCGGAACCATTCTGGCACTGGTGGTCGGTGCGGCTCCCTTTTTCGCCAGACTGGTGGAAACGGCGCTGCGGGAGGTTGACCGGGGAATTATTGAAGCAGCGCAGGGCATGGGGGCATCCACCGGGCAGATCGTGTTGCGCGTCTTGCTGCCGGAGGCTCGTCCGGGCTTGCTTGCCGGAATAACCATTACTTTAGTGACCCTTGTCTCTTATACTGCCATGGCGGGATTTATTGGCGGCGGCGGTCTGGGGGATCTGGCGATCCGTTACGGCTATTACCGTTATATGAAGGAAGTTATGATTATCGCAGTGGCACTGATAGTAATACTCGTCCAACTGCTGCAAATGGCCGGTGACCGGCTGGTAAGACATTTTACACGGAAATAAGGTACGTCCACATATAGCCTTATTCAATAAAACATATGGATTAGAGGGGGATTTACAGATGAAAAAAGTACTGCTTACATTCTTCAGCCTGACCTTGGTATTGGTGCTTGCCGCTTGCGGAAACAACAAGGCCAATAACACCACGAATTCTGCTGCTACAGAACCGACTACAGAGCCTGCTGCGGACCCGGTAACCCTGGTTATTGGTGCTTCTCCTGTACCGCATGCGGAAATCCTCAAAGCGATTGCCCCACTGCTTGAAGCCCAAGGCATTAAGCTGGAAATTAAAGAATTCACAGATTATATTCTTCCCAATACACAGCTTGCCGAGAAGCAGCTCGATGCGAACTTCTTCCAGCACAAGCCTTACCTGGATGATCAGAACGCCAAGAACGGCACAGATCTCGTATCTGTAACTGCTGTTCATGTAGAGCCATTTGGCGCTTATTCCAAAAAAATCAAATCGATTGACGAATTGGCAGAGGGTGCAAAGGTTGCAATTCCGAATGATGCAACGAACGGCGGACGCGCATTGATTCTGCTGGCTAAGAACGGCCTGATCAAGCTGAAGGATGACACCAATATTGCCTCTACCAAAGCGGATATCACTGAGAACGCCAAGAAGCTGGATATCATTGAGCTGGATGCAGCCATGCTGCCCCGTCAGCTGGATGAAGTAGACCTGGCGCTGATCAACACCAACTTTGCACTGGATGCTAAGCTGTCTCCTACCAAGGATGCGTTGTTCATTGAAGGCGGCGACTCCCCGTATGCCAACCTGCTGGTTGCCCGTCCTGACAATAAGGATTCCGATGCCATTCAGAAGCTGGCAGCAGCGCTGACATCCCCGGAAGCGAAGGCATTCATCGATAAGCAATATGACGGAGCGATTATTCCGGCATTCTAAGCTTAAGCTTAGGCAAGCTGAGTAATCCTAGTGAGACCAGAAGAAGCCCGGTAGCCAGAATTGGCCAGCGGAGCGGCTTCTGGTTTTTTTGCGAAGCCAGGTGGTTGATCCTACAGACGAAATCCTCTATAATAAAAAAAATCCCGGCCTCTTAGCGGAGGCCGGGATGGTTTATGAAACGGGATTAGAATACCTGAACGACTTCTTCCACGCCTTCTACTTCTTCAATCAGGGCGCGTTCGATCCCGGCTTTTAGCGTGATCGTGGAGCTTGGGCAACTGCCGCATGCACCCATAAGCTTCAGCTTAACGATGCCGTCTTCAACATCAATCAGTTCCACGTCACCGCCATCGCGCTGCAGGAACGGACGAAGTTTATCAAGGACTTCCAGTACTTCATCGTACATGGTTGCGCTTTGTACATTCTCACTCATTTCTCAATCACTCCTTTCGTATGTTTATTATAGTACAAAAAGTTAAAAAATAAAATGGTTAAGGCAGAATAGGGAGATCATCATGAGACCAATTATAGAATTCTGTGCCAGCAACATCGGCCACGGCACTGAACCGCTCAAGCTTAAGCTGGAACAAAACCCTGAATATGATGTAGTGGAGTACGGCTGTCTGAACAACTGCGGAGAGTGTTATCTCCAGCCGTTCGCCATGGTTGACGGGGAGATCATTGAGGCTGATTCCCCTGCTGCTCTGGAAGAGGCCATAGAAGCCGCTATACGAGAGGCAGAAGCCTGGGACAACCTGGAGATTGACTAAACCGCCTGGGTTCAAGCCGGGTTTCATCAGCCGAAATGGCGTTTAGACATCCACAGCACGCCGCTCTTCAGCAGGCGCGGAACCCGGCCCATGACAGAGCGGCGGCCCATCAGGCCGAAACCGGCATTTTTGCCGAGTGAACCGAGAGTTCCCTTCAGCTTAATCTTATGCAGCTTCGGGGTTTCTCCCCGCCACAGTGCCTGAATAATCTGACCCACCTGCTCGCCCTGGGCACCCGCCGCCTGTGCACTGGGGGCGAAGGGCAGGCTGGCACAATCCCCGATCACATAGACCTCCGGATATTCAGCGATATTGTAATATTCCCCGACAATGAGCCTGCCTCCGCGGTCCTTCGGAAGCTCAAGCTGCTGCACGACCTTCACCGGCTGAATACCGGCAGTCCATACCGTCACATCCGCCGGAATAGCCTGGGTGCCATTGAAGATGGCATCCTTTTCGACATGAGAGACCGACACCCCGCCGATCGTCTCCACCTGATGCTCACTGAACCATTCCTCGACATACCTGGACAGCTTAGCCGGAAAAGAAGACAGAATACGATCTCCCCGGTCCATCAGCGAGATATTCAGATCTGGCCGGCTCTCCCGCAGCTCCGAAGCAATCTCTACGCCGCTTAGTCCCCCGCCGACAATGTTGACGGTTCCATAAGGCTTCACATCGTTCAGCCTGCGGTAAGTTTCGCGGGTTCCGGCGAAGCTCTGAATACTGCAGGTGTATTCCTCAGCTCCAGGAATGTTATGGTAATTATCCGTACAGCCCAGGGCAATCGCCAGGATATCATAGGCTATCGGCTCCCCGGAATCGAGCAGGACCAGCTTGCTCTCCAGATCAATGGAACCCACCTGCCCGTAACGAACGGTCAGGCGGGGGTGTACCGGGAATTGAATCCGCAGATGGTAATCGGTGACGGTGCCTGCGGCCAGTGCATAATATTCGGTCTTGATCCCCTGATACGGCATCCGGTCCACCAGAATGATTTCCACATCAGAAGGGAGATGATGATCCAGCAGCTGCTGAATGAGGGCAAGACCGCCGTAGCCGCCGCCCAGGACAAGTAAGGTTCTCATGCGAACTGATCTTCCTTTCGGGTACGTAATGGACAAGGCCGTTCTGCGTTCACTGGCTGAGGTAAGCTTGTTCTGTTCTTATTCGTATACCTTGATCTCGTTGTAGAAGGTATCCCGTTCTACAGGAATCCGTCCCGCACCCTTCACGAGCCAGATCAGCTCATCGCGGGTCAGCCCTTCCGGTGTCAGCGCGCCGGCAGCATGGCTGATTCGTTCCTTCAGGATCGTTCCGTGCACATCGGAAGCGCCGAAGTTCAGGGCAACCTGGGTCAACTGGGCCCCGATATTAATGAAGTAAGCCTTGATGTGGTCGAAGTTATCGAGCATCAGACGGCTGACCGCAATGGTCTTGAGATCCTCATTCGCGGAGTTGCGGCGCATGATGCCCGCATTCTTATTCTTGGGTTGCATGGACAACGGAATGAATACCATGAATCCGCCGGTCTCGTCCTGCAGGTCACGAATTTGCAGCATATGGCGGATGCGGTCCTCACGGGACTCAATCGACCCGTACAGCATCGTGGTATGGGTCTTCATGCCAAGGTGATGGGCGGTGCGGTGCACCTCAAGATATTCCTCGACATTGGCTTTATCAACGCGCATTTTTTTGCGGTACTGGTCAGACAGAATCTCTGCCCCTCCTCCGGTAAGGGTCTTCAGTCCGGCAGCGCGCAGCTGCTCCAGCACCTCACGGATACTGAGTCCGCTGATGCGGGTGAAGAAGTCGATCTCTGCCGCTGTATAGGCCTTGAGAGTCACCTCGGGGAAATGCTCGTTCAGGGCCCGCAGCGAATCAACGTAGTACTGGAAGGGCACATTATCATTATGGCCGCCTACAATATGGAACTCGCGCACGCCGGGATGAATATGCTGCTGCACATACTCCACCATCTCCTGGCCGGATAGGGTATAAGCTCCTTCTTCGCCTTCATCCTTGCGGAAATTACAGAAGGCACACCGGGATTCGCAGACATTGGTGAAATATAGACTCATGTTCTCGATAAAATAGACTTTATTCCCGTTCTTTCGCAGATTGACCTCATTGGCCAGCTGTCCGATCGTTAAGAGATCGTTACTCTCATATAAATAAACGCCATCTTCCAAATTCAATCGTTCTCCGCCGCGAACCTTCTCAATGATGTTCGCCATCCGGGCATCCGTGTGGGGTGTAATTAGGGTAGACATATAAGTTCCTCCTGAAGGTTGGCGAGGCGGTTGCATCGCATAATCGTGTACCTGAGAATATCCGGCAACAGCCGGCATAATAAATAGAGGTTAACTGCAACCCCCGTGACAATTTTTCGAATTTTTTTGAAAATACTCTTGGTTATCGCTTTTCTTATTATAAACCTCTACTTGAGGGGGAGCAACCGCCAGAAACCGTAGGACTTCCGGTATAAATTGCATATCAGCGGAGAGTTTGCGACTTGAGGGCAGAAGAATAGTGGAGTATACTGATTTCAAGAGCCAATGAAAATGATATACATCATACTCATTCTTTTCCCGCGCAAGGCTTTGATTTCATTACACACAGCCAGAAGGCTGCTTGATTCCAATATAGTGAACCCTAAGGAGGTTGTAATTATGATTAGCATAAGTGATACAGCGGCAGGCCAATTGAAGGCTATGCTTGCGGAGCAGGAAGTGCCGGATATGTTTCTCCGTCTGGGCGTCACCGCCGGGGGCTGCAGCGGATTCTCGTACGCAATGGGCTTCGACGATACCGAGACTGATCAGGACATCTACATGGACGTTGCAGGTCTGAAAGTAGTCGTCAGCAAAGACGATATCCGTTACCTGAACGGCCTCGAGATCGACTTTGAGGAATCCGGCATGACCGGCGGCTTCACCATCAATAATCCGAATGCTTCCGCTACATGCGGCTGCGGCTCCTCATTCCGCACGAAGGAAGAGGCGGGGAATCCGGCGGCGGAGCCTTGTTAAGCCTGTGAATGCTGAATGATTGATAAAGTAAGCGTGGATTGCGGATTTCAAAACCTCTTAATTTGTATGGTGCAAACTATACTTATTATGAGGTTTTTTTATGTTGGCTCAAACCATTATATGTTAAAATATAGTGATGTAACAATTAATGGATATGAGAGGTGGTTAAGATGTTACGAATACCATTTGAACGCCCAACAGAGCATTATGATGAACGAATTATTGATATCGATAAACAAATTTGCTCTTTGATCAAGAAGAGAAAGGAAGTCTCGGATAATAATCCAGGATTTCCTCCGTTAGAGTATATTTCTAAATGGTCAGAGGAACAGGGGCTTTATGAAGGATTCTTGATGTCGTTATTTGGAAATATGATGAATGAAGAACAATATAAACCGATGATCGAACCAGCCGGATTCAGACAACACATTGCAATTCTGAAGTCAGTCGTAATAGGTGATCGATTCTATACTCTAACTTCTATGAAACAATACACTAATGCAAGTGTATTAACACTAAATATAGATTGGGACAGTGAGCCGGAGGTTGAATCCAAATCTCATCAGCATAGCCATTACGAACTATATATTAATGACCAATATGACTCTCGAATGATTAGTGGAGGAAGCAGATCTGACCATGCATCATATAAATATGTTATCTCACCGCCATTACCTGATGAGATTTCCGGAATTCAATTTAGGTTCAAAGAATACAGTTTCCCGTTCAATAAGAGTGAGGCAAGTCATGAGATAGTATTTGAAACTTAGTAAGGTAAATAACCCTCCACACCCTAACGAGGTGCAGGAGGGTTATTTATCGTTTACGCTAAACTTCTCTGGAGTCACGGCTAATTCCCAAGCATTCTTTAATTCAACTTGTAAAAATACGACTTTATTTGTCAAACAAGTGTCGATTATTGATTCCCCTATAAAACATACTTGACTAGTGGGTATAATGAGATTATAGTATGAAAAAAGCTTGATTGCACAGAGAGTGTTTCAACTGGAGCTTTCATTTTATCTTGAATATCTCTCAACTTAAATAATTGTATACAATTATACAGTTAACCGGGCGACCCGCAAATGAATAGCGAGGAGCAATGAAATCTATGGAAATGCGTTCACGAAGATTGTCGAAGGATAATACCTACTATGCACTTAAGCAAAAAATAATAGATAGCGAACTGGAGCCGGATCAGGCGGTTAACGAAGAGAGCCTGGCGGCACTGCTCGGGGTCAGCCGGACTCCGCTACGAGAAGCGATTCAGCGGCTGGAGAATGAGGATTTCCTGGTGCGCCAGCCCAATGGCAGGCTGCGGGTAGCCCCTTTAACGATTAAGGAGGTCGAGGAGATCTTCCAGATCCGCAGCATGCTTGAAGGCCATATCGCCAGAAGCGCTGCCATAAACGCTACCATTAAGGATATTCAGCAGTTAACGCTGATTCTGGAGAAGCTGAAGCAATCCTTCCAGATGGGGGATCAGCAGGATGTTGTATCCTATGGCTTCGAATTCCATGATTACTTGTGGGAGATCAGCGCGCTGAAGACTTTTGAGAAGGTGCTGAACCAGTTAAGAGACCGTTCGCTCCGGTATTGTCGTTATGTCTCGCTACACGGGGATTGGAATACGCAGGCGGATGAGGAGCATCTTGTGATTCTGCAGAGAATTATAGCCAGGGATGAAGAGGGGGCGGAGCGGGCGATGCGGGAGCATATCTTAAGCAGCCTTGCGACTGCGCTGGAGCGGATTAGAGGAATTGAGCATACGTAATGAAGGGGGAAGAACAGGCCTATGAGACCACAGCATGAGACAGAAGAAGCACTGGCAGCCCGGCTAACCGAAGTGCGGAGGAACCTGCACCGTGAACCGGAGCTTAGTAATCAGGAGTATAGAACCACGGAGAAGCTGCGTAACTGGCTGACAGAAGAGAATATAACGATCCTGGACCTGCCGCTTAAGACCGGACTTATAGCGGAGATTGGACAAGGTGACGGCAGCATAGTAGCGATTCGTTGCGATATCGATGCCCTGCCGATTGAGGAGCAGACGGGCCTGCCGTTCGCATCAGAGATTCCGGGAGCCATGCATGCCTGCGGCCATGATTTCCACACCGCTGTCATCCTGGGTGCGGCCAGTCTGCTTAAGCAGCGTGAACATGAACTGCCGGGCAAGGTCAGAATCCTGTTCCAGCCGGCAGAAGAGACGGGGCATGGTGCGGAGGACGTACTGGCATCCGGCGGGCTAAGCGGGGTGGAGGCCATCTTCGGATTACATAATTCACCGGACCTGCCTAACGGGGCGTTCGGCACAAGAACGGGAGCTTTAACGGCTGGCGTGGACCGCTTTGAGATTACGGTAAAAGGGGTCGGCGCTCACGCAGCTACACCGGAGAAAGGGGTAGACACCATTGTTACCGCCGCGCAGATCATTACGATGCTGCAAACCGTAGTCAGCCGTCAAAATAACACGCAAGAGCCGGTCGTGCTCAGTGTTACCCGGATCAACGGTGGCTTTACTTGGAATGTCCTGCCGGAGAAGGTAGAGCTGGAAGGTACAGTACGTACCTATAACGAAGAGATCCGCAGCAGCATCCCGGCCCAAATGACGCGGATCATAGAAGGGATTGCAGCCGCAGCCGGAGCAGAGGCGAAGCTGCACTGGTATCCCGGCCCGCCCGCTACGGTCAATCACGGAGGATGGACAGACTTCACCAAAGAGGTCGCAGCACAAGCAAGCTATGAGGTACATGATATTCCGCCGCAGATGGGCGGCGAGGATTTCGCCTATTATTTGCAGCAGATCCCGGGTGCCTTTGTGAACATTGGTACCGGCCCCAACCATGCGCTGCATCATCCCCGCTTCGATGTCGATGAGGCGGCTATCCTGCCAGCGGCTAAGTATTTCGCCCTGCTGGCAGAAGAGGCGCTTGCGAAGCTGAAGCAGCAGACTTGAATCCTGAATCCTAAATTTACCAGATGATTGAGGGGAACAAATATGATTGAACTACGGAATGTGTACAAGACGTTCACCCGCAAAGAGGTGAAGATAGAAGCGCTGAAGGGGATTAGCCTGAAGGTTGAGAAGGGCGATATCTTCGGGGTCATCGGCTACAGCGGAGCCGGAAAAAGCACGTTAATCCGCCTGGTCAATTATCTGGAACGGCCGTCTGAGGGCCAGGTGCTGGTAGACGGGTACGATCTGGGAGCGTACAGCGACAAAGAGCTGCGGGCAGCCAAGAAAAACATCGGCATGATTTTTCAGCATTTTAACCTGCTGGAGTCCAAAAAGGTGTTCGACAATGTGGCTATTCCACTCGTGCTGCTGAAAAAGAGCAAGGCAGAAATCCGCAAGCGGGTGGAGGAGCTGCTCGATTTCGTCGGACTAAGCGACAAGGCTGGAAGCTATCCGAGCGAGCTGTCAGGCGGACAGAAGCAGCGGGTCGGGATTGCCCGGGCACTTGCCTCGAATCCTTCGATACTGTTGTGCGACGAAGCTACTTCCGCTCTGGACCCGCAGACGACACAGTCCATCCTGCAGCTGCTCAAGCGGATCAACGCGGAATACAACATCACGGTGATGATCATCACGCATGAGATGTCAGTGATTCAGGAGATCTGCAACAAGGTAGCCGTGATGGAAGAGGGACGGATTATCGAGCAGGGCAGCGTGCTGGATGTGTTCGGAGAACCGAAGCACCAGACAACGCAGAATTTCGTCAAGACAGTCATTCAGAACAGCATGAGCACAAGCGTCCGAAGAACTCTGAAGACTGAGCAGGGGAGCCGGGTGTATAAGCTGAATTTTGCCGGGGAGAGCGCTTCTGAGCCTGTGCTGTACGAGATTATCCGTACCCACGGGGTCAAGGTCAACATTCTTTTTGCGAATACGACAGAGATTCAAGAGACGACGCTCGGCACGATTATCGTACAGCTGCAAGGTGAACCGGCCCAGATGGAAGCAGCCTTGAATTACATGAAGCAGCATGAGGTCCGCATAGAGGAGGTGAAGTCCTATGTTCTCGACATCGATCACAAGTGAGCAATTCCTGAAGGCGATTATTGAAACGATTCAGATGGTGGGCGTATCGCTATTCATCGGCTCGCTGCTGGGTATTCCGCTGGGCATCCTGCTGGTTATTACCCGTCCGGGCGGCGTGCTGGAGAGCAAGTGGCTGTATACCTTACTGAATCCCTTAATTAACGTTATCCGTTCGGTTCCGTTTATCATTCTGCTGTTTGCCATTATTCCGCTAACAAGAGCAATTGTTCATACCTCGATTGGGACTAGTGCGGCAATTGTTCCGCTAATTATCTATATCGCACCCTATATCGCACGGCTGGTCGAGAATTCGCTGCTGGAAGTGAATCCGGGCATTCTCGAAGCTGCGGAAGCGATGGGCGCAACACCGCTGCAGGTCATATGGTATTTTATGCTGCCGGAAGCGGTGGGCTCGTTAATTCTCTCCCTGACCACAGCGACGATCGGGCTGATCGGGGCTACGGCAATGGCCGGGGCAGTAGGCGGCGGAGGGGTCGGCGACTTGGCAATCGTGTATGGTTATCAACGTTTTGACGAGGTGGTCATGTTCGCGACGGTCATTATTCTGATCATTCTGGTGCAGGGTATTCAGTCCCTGGGCAACACATTGGCGCGCAAGATTCGCCGTTACTAGAGATTACGAGACAAAGGGGATAGGCAGATGAGTGTATGGAGCAAGCAGGAGCGTTTTCAGGCGATCTTATCCGGGGAACTTGCGGACCGGCCGATTGTCAGCGGGTGGCGCCACTTTATTGACAAGGAGCAGAATGCGGAGGACTTGGCGTCGTCTACGATTTCTTTTACGGACAAATATAATTGGGACTGGGTCAAAATCAACCCGAGAGCGACCTATCTGGCCGAAGCCTGGGGAAATGAGTATAACTTCGCAGATTACCGGACGGTATTCCCGAGACAGCTGACTACGGCGGTTCCGGCTGCCGCGAATCTCTGGGATCTTGAGGTGAAAAAAGCCGCGCAAACCCCTTCGCTGCTGGAGCATCTGGAGGCCGTAAGGAAGATCCGCCGGGGCTTGCCAGATACGCCGCTGATTCAGACGGTATTCTCCCCGCTCACGGTATTGCTGTTCATCGTAGGACGTTCTGCTTATGTTACGGAGACCGTATTCGGGATCGAGCAGCCGGTGACGCTGGAATCACTCTTCAAGGAACACCGTGCCGCCGCGCATCATGCCCTGCATGCGATTGCCTTAACCTTGGCCGATTATGTGCAGGAGCTGCGGCAGGCGGGATCAGATGGTCTATTCTATGCGGTGACAGGCACAGCCCACCCCGGTTTATTCGATGAGGCGATGTTCGATGAGCTGTCCAGACCGTATGATTCTATCGTGCTGGAGGCGGCGAGCTACGGCAAGAATATTTTACATACCTGCGGTGCTCATGCCCAGCCTGCGAAATTCAATGATTACCGGATTGACGGAATCAGCTGGGATACGGTAGCGGAAGGCAATCCCGGGCTGGACGCCGATCTCAAGGCCACGAAGGTGGGCGGAGTGGATCACGGGCTGTTTGCCGGAAATGATCTGGATCAGATTGAACAACAGGCGAAGGAAGCTTTGGCCAAGATGAAGGGTCAGCCGTTTATTCTATCGCCAAATTGCGCCATTCCGCTGACGGTTACAGACGAGGCATTAGTGCATTTTAAAAACACAGTATTAGGATAGGGGATGAGAGTGATGAAAAAATTACTGGCGGTTCTACTGATTAGTTCGATGGCGGTGCTGGCAGCTTGCGGTAACAATAAGGAAGCGGCAAGCTCCGGGGACAAGAAGGAAATCACAGTCGGATTCGGCGTAGGTACGTATGAGGAGCAGTTCCGGCAATCCATTCTCCCGATCCTGGAAGGAAAAGGGTATACTGTAGATATCAAAACCTTCTCGCAGAATATGCAGGTCAACCCGGCGATGAAGGAAGGCTCGATTGACGCGAGTATCTTCCAGAGTACCGCATACATGGATGCGATCAATAAGGAAATTGGCGGCGATATGGTAGGTATTGCTTATGTTCCAGGCGCACCGCAGGGGCTGTACTCGGTTAATCACACGACGCTTGACGATGTGAAGGACGGCACTACCGTTGCGATTCCAAACGACCCGGTTAATCAGGAGCGCGCGCTGCGGATTCTGGAGGAGCTGGGTTGGGTCAAGATCAAAGAGGGTGCCGGGGTAGCGGACTTCAATGTGAACAGCGTGGAGCCGGACAAGTTCAAGATTGACCTGAAGGTGCTGGACCCGGCGCAGATTCTGGTCTCGCTGCAGGATGTTGACTATGGTGTGGTGAACGGGAATTATATCGCTAACGCTCCCGACCGCAAGATTACGGATGCGCTGAAGATTGAGAATACGCCTATGCAGCATAGAATCATCGTATCGGTGAACAAGAAGGACCAGGAAGCCCAGTGGGCCAAGGATCTGAAGGCTGCCTATGAATCCAAAGAGTTCGAGGAATACATCCTTGGACAAGAGAAATATGCCGGGTTCATACTGCCGGAGGCTTGGGCTAATAACTAATCTAATCAGGGAGTGAATGGAAGTGTCAAAAGGCAAGATTCATTTCATTGGCGGCGGGCAGATGGCGGAAGCGATCATCCGGGCCTGCCTGGCAGGCGGCACGCTGGCTGCCGGACAGATCAGTGTAGCGGATATTCATGAAGGACGGCTTCAGCTATTAAAAAGCAAATATAACGTAGACACGGACAGTACGCAGCAAGAAGCTCTCTCCGCCGCAGAGCTGATCGTCATCGCTGTTCGTCCGCAGGATGATTTGGCTACACTTGGAACTCTGATCCGGCAATCCGCCTCACCGTCTGCGGTCATTGTATCGATTGTAGCGGGGGTAACGATTGCCCAGCTTGGAGATTATTTCGGAGCCGAACGCCCGATTGTCCGCGTTATTCCTAATACCCTAACCGATACCGGTTACGGATACAGCGGTGTAGCCCTGAATGCAGCCGCATCGCTTAAGCAGGTAGAAGCATTCCTGCTTGGCTTCGGCAAGGTGCAGGTTCTGGACGAGTCCTACATCGATATCTTCACCGGCTTCGGGGTTGCCGGACCGAACTATATCTATTATTTCATTGAGTCGTTCACGGATGCCGGAGTCCTCGCCGGATTGCCGCGGGAACAAGCCTGGAAGGTGGCGCTGGAGAATATGCTGGGAGCAGTAGCGATGCTACAGCAGACTGGCCTCCACCCGAGACAGCTGCTGGATATCAACAACTCGCCTGGCGGGGTTGGGATGCACGGGCTGTACGAGCTGAATAATAGTGACTTCGCGGCTGGATTACAGCGGAGTGTATTGGCAGCTGTGAAGCGGACGACAGAGCTGGGAGTGAAGAAGTAATGAGCCTGCTCAAATGGGATCATCTGGTGCACTATGTCAACGATCTGGACCAGCCGGTGAAGCTCTTCGCGGAGCATGGCCTGACGGCCTTCCGGGGCGGATCGCATAAGGATTGGGGAACGTATAACGCCTTGAGCTATTTCGGGCTCACCTACCTAGAGTTCCTCGGGATTGAGAATCTGGAGCTGGCGCGTGCGACCAAGCATAATGTGGTTGTGCGGGATGCCGTTACCGTTCTGCCGGAGCATGAGGTATTAAGCAGAGTGGTGCTGCGGACAGATGATATTGAGGCAGTAGAGGGTACACTGAAGGCTGCGGGATTGGCGCTGTCACCCATTATTGACGGCCGGCGTCTGGACAACCAGGGCCGGTTAATCGAGTGGCGGATGATGACTATTGACGGCGATTTTCAGGGACTGGTCTATCCGTTCATTATCCAGTGGAGTCAGGCGGATGAGGAGCGGCTGGATAGCCTGAACGCTGCCGGAATCAACCAGCCCCATCCTGCCGGGAAGGTGGACATGACGGGCGCTGTCTTCCGTGTCTCCGAGCCTGCCGCTGCCGCTAACCATTGGAGTGAGCTGTTCTGCCTGCCCGTTACCGGGCTTGCGGACGGCAGCTACAATCTTAAGGCAGGAGATCAGCAGACCTTCAATTTCGTGCAGGGCATGCAGAACCAGTTCAGCCGGGTCGTTCTCCGGACCGATTCCCCTCAGCTGAAGGGACAGACGCTGACTGTGGGTGAAGGCGAGTACGTGTTTGAATAAATGCAGGACAAGCGTATGGGACAGGCTGGTTGCCGTAATTAGCGGTAGCAGGCCTGTCTTGTTTGTGTTAAAGTGTGACACAAGAATGAAGTAAGGAAATAAATGGAGAATGGAGGCAGCGGATGCAGAAGCTATTTGAGTATAACTGGCAAGTGCGCCAGGATTGGTTCAACTGGTGCAGCGGAGTGGACAGGGACGAATTGATGAAAAAGCGCACCGGGGGCTTAGGCTATATCCTGCCCACGTTGTATCATATTGTTGCGGTTGAATACGGCTGGATCTGCGGAGGGATTCAGGAGAGAGCCATTGAAATTCCATCGTTTGAGGAAGTAGCCAGCCTGGAGCTGGTACAGGATTTCTCTGCCCGCTGCCATGCGGAACTGGCTCCGTTTGTCTATGGGTGGTCGGAGGAGCTGGAAGACCGGATCATGGTTGATATTACAGATGAAGGGGAACGCGAGCCTCACCCCTACGGAGAAGTGATGCGGCACGTGATCGCTCATGAGATCCATCATATCGGCCAGCTCTCGGTATGGGCACGGGAGATTGGCAAGCCGCCGATTACGGCTAATTTGATTGGCAGAGGGTTGTTTGACAAATAAAAGAGTAAGGAGGCCGCAGAGATATGGAATTTGAAACAGCAAGGCTGGTGATCAGAGAGTTCACTCCAGAGGATGTAGAGCAGGTGCATGAGTATGCATCTGATCCCGCAGTAGTGACACATTCGATCTGGGGGCCGAATTCACTGGAGGATACCCGCGAATATATCCGCCATACGCTGACATTGCAGCGGGAGGAGCCCCGCCAGGGCTTCGAGTATGCGGTGGTTCTGAAGCAGAACGGGCGGCTGATCGGCGGCTGCGGCCTGCATATTACCGGAACGAGGCAGGGAGAGATCGGCTATTGCTACAACCGGCTGTACTGGGGACAGGGCTATGCTACTGAGGCTGCTGCTGCACTGCTGGACTGGGGCTTCCATAAGCTGGAGCTTCACCGGATCTATGCGACCTGCCGCCCCGGGAATATCGGCTCCGCCCGTGTGATGCAGAAGCTAGGCATGACATACGAAGGGCATCTTAGAGGACATATGTATCATAAAGAGAAGTGGATGGATTCCTATCAATATTCGATTCTGGAGGATGAGTATAGGAACAATCGCGGAAGCGAATAAGTTGCCTCAGCTGAAGTGGTTGTTCGCACCTCTATGTTACCAAAGAGTGGTTTTATGTTTGTTCTTTTGCAAAGAGGCTGTTCCTCGGTCATCTACGATGACTCTTGGAACAGCCTCTTTCAATTCCCTCTCTCAGCCCGCTTCAAGCGTAAGAGGCTGAATTTATTCAGCCCTGAACTATAGTTCAAGCATCCGATAGATCAGCATAGCTGCTTCGGCACGTGTCGAGGATGCAGCGGGCATGAGCTGCTCTTGTGCATCTCCCTTAACGAGACCGGCGGCGGTCAGGGCGGCGATATCATCTGCCGCATAGCTTGCAATTTGCTGGTGATCGGTAAAACCTTTTAATACAGAAGAAGTATTCTCCCCTGGATTCATGCGCTCTACTGCCCGCAATGCTCTAGCTGTCATAACGAACATTTCTTGCCTGGATACCGGTACATCCGGCTGGAATAGACCTCCCGGCAGGCCTGTAATGATGCCGAGCTTCTGGGCAGTCATAAGTTCCTTGTAATAATAATTCCCCGGTGACACATCCGTGAAGCCCGGCCCCTCTGACGCTGTAAGCTCCATTCCCCGGACTAAGAGAATCGCAAATTCTGCGCGGGTAACGGACTGCTCCGGTCTGAACTCGGCTGCTGAGATGCCTTGAATAACCCCATTGGACGCAAGCACTTCAACTGCGGACTTGGCCCAGTGGAATGAGTTGATATCCTGGAAGGTCTTATGATGATAGACCGCTGCATACTGGCCAGAGGCTTGTGTTGTTGAGAAAATGGCCTGCCGCGTATCTGCGTTGTACTTCCCGTGTATCACTGGCTGGATGATTCCCTGTTCTTGGATACCCCATACAACAATATAGGCATTATCCGCTGCAGGAACAGCGGGCGGATGGGGGATTCCGATCTCTATAGCCGATTGAAGACGGTCAGGCTGCAGTGCTGCTCCATCCAGTTGAAGCCCGTAACCGATAAGCGGGCTGTCTCCCAGCTTGGCTTGCAGCTTCCCGCCGGGAGTCATGCTTCTTAGCGATAAAGTAATGGTCTTTACGCCGTCAAGCGCCTCCGCTGCGAAGATACTGTCAAGTAATCCAATGGTCGCTAAGGAAGAACGGATCTCAAGCTTGAGGGGAGCGTCTCCTGAACGAAATGCCACAGCAGGGAGGCTTAACTCGACTTCCTTCATATCCTGTGCCGTATCAGCAGTGAGTTGAATCCGCAAGGTCTTGGTACCTGTGGAATCGGCTTTGGCTACTGGAACTATTCGGTGCAGAGCGGATTCGCTT
Organism: Paenibacillus sp. FSL R7-269; assembly: GCF_000517865.1. NCBI lineage: Bacteria > Bacillati > Bacillota > Bacilli > Caryophanales > Paenibacillaceae > Paenibacillus > Paenibacillus sp. FSL R7-269. The sequence continues at coordinate 51,126 of NZ_ASPS01000114.1, read as the reverse complement.
AACCGGGCTACTGCTTTTCCTGTGGTCAGACTTACGGGTAACTCAATGCTTACGCTGCCGTCCAGCAAGAGAACCGCCGGAATAGAGTCGTAGTCGGCTGATCCAGTGCCAGAGCTGCTAGTATTAGGTGCAGATGTTGGACTGGGTGTGGCAGAAGGAACAGGTGCAGCGGAAGGACTTGGTGACGGCTGGGTCCCCGGCTCTGGCTCCTGTACTTGAATCTCAAAAGGAATAAACTTCAGAAATCCCCCCCAAATGATATTCCCCTCTGCATCCCGCAGATAAGAGGTCACCGGCTGCAGACTTACGAAGTTGGCATCGGTCAGCTGCTTGCCTGACTTGTTGACGGATGCGGTACCATTGTACAAGAAGTTATTCTCCGCTGCTAAGGAAGCCGGATATTGATCCTTGCCGATGCTGCCCGACTGGTAGGATACAAAGCCGTCAATCTTAAAGTCTGGAGTAATCTGACCATATGTGGTGAAGCTCAGGTTGCCGCGGGTGTTGTTATAGCCGATATTGTTGACCGCAATAACTCCAGGATTACTGTTGCTGGTGAACCCGTAGGCACCGTTGCCGAAGGCGACCGAATTACGGATGATATGCGCGACATGAATGCCTTCTCCGCCGAGCTTGAATCCGTTTTTATCACCGGCCCCAACGGTTCCGTCCGTTAAATACCCGTTGTTGAAGGCGGCGCTGTTCTCGATGAGTACCGGACCGATGGCACCCGAGCCTGCTTTGGTGTACAGATCCCAGCCATCGTCAATGTTATTATGCGCCAGGCATCCTCTGAAAATATTCCCGGTGCCGGAGGTTAGCTTGGCCGCAAAGCCATCTGCGTTATTGTCAGACGGATCGCGGTTATCGAAGGAGGTGCTGTTCAGAATTAAATTGTAGGACGGCCATTCCGCCAGGTCTTGTGCGGTTCCGTCGGTGCGGCTGATTTGCAGGCCGGTGTCGCCGTTAGCATAGAAGCGGCTATTCTCAACGATATTATGGTTACCGCCAACCGTGAATCCCTTAGTATTGGCAGCCGAGCGGGTGAAATCTAACCCCTTCACATGCCAGTAGTCCCCACTAAGCAGCACCCCTTCTGTTTTTTTGTCAAAATCGATAATGGGCCTTGCACCGGGTGCCGCTTCCAGAACCTTTCTGGCAGCTTCGGTACCATTGTTATACTTCTGAATGACCAGCGGTGATTTCCGCACGTAATGCCCGTCAATCATAATGATATGCTGTCCCGGCTTCACATAATCAATCGCGGTATCAAGATCCAGCGGGAGAGCCATTGTCCCGTCCCCGGCACTTGTTCCGGCAGGCGATACATAGATGTCTTCCCCGTTGCCATAGCTGTTCATATTAACAGTGAAGTTGCGGACAATTGTATCGTAAGCGGTCAAGTACTGGGTATCCTCCGGCCAAAAAACAACACTGAAGTTCGTATCCCCATGTCCGCTGAGTACCGCAGGAACCGCCAGACGCTTATCGGCTGTTGCCGCTACATCCTGTGCGATAATCCTGGAGCCCTGCTTCACCGTTACGGTTCCGTTCACGTTAGGGCGGACAATCACTTCATATTCGGGTGTAGATGCTTTGCTTCGGGACAGTATGCTCAAATCTGGTGTTACAGGAGCCGCGGGTGGCTCCACCTTAGGCGCATCAGTAGCAGCGCTTGTCACTGTCAACTGGATATTGCGGATATCTATCGTAGCCAGACGGGCCGCATAGAAGCCGACATACATCGTGGAATCCTGTACGCTAAGAATATCCGGCTCGAAATGGATAGCCTCCTGCTCCGAATTGATCCGGCCTGTGAAGCCGCTGTTCGTCTTGGACAACGTTAAGCGGTATGGTGCAGCAGGGGCCGTGTTGCCGGGTGCAGGCCGCTCATTTTTGAGCATAATTGTCTTAATGCCTTCGCTTTCGGTTCCATCCGGCTTCTCGATACCGGAACGGACAAACAGCTGGGTACCCAGAGCGCTTCTTGTCCCGCCGCTGTAGCCGCCGATGGCAGCGATATTCGATGCGAATACACTCGAAGTTCCGGGTGTCCCGATTGCATCCCGCGCCATGATCCCGAAGGATTCTTGCCCGTCATAAGGGGTTTTGGCAAAGTTCAGCACCTCAATATCCGCTGATAGCACGAAGTTATCTTCCAGGGCATTAAGCTCTGTGTAGTAGAACGTTATGCCATCGTGGTCTTCTGTGACCTTACCGCCGCCTTCCAAGGCGATCACCCGGAGCGTTCCGTCGTCCTGAGCGACGACTTTGTTATTCGCAGCAGACGTAGACTGGCCGAAGGTGATACTATGCCAGACGGGCGAGGTCTTTTCTTTTACCGTGACAGGATAAGTAATTGGCTGTATGGATGAATCATCGGGGATAATCTTAACCGGATACACTCCTGCGAGCCGGTTATCGAATTTAGAGCTGTCCAGCGTGAAGCTGCTTAGCACCTCCCGGTCAGCGTTGTCATATACCTTCGATACGACCAGACCACTGCTGTCAAAGGGTTCGTCTACAAAAAAGGTGGCTCTGGGATAGCCGGTTACCTCGATGCCGGTCAGCTCTTTTATTCGGACTTTAACCGTGAAGCTTGCCGTTAATTCCTTGTAGGTTACCTTGATCTCCTTGTCTCCTGGGTTCAGGGTGTCTAGGGGAGAGACGTGATATTCGTCCTTGGCCAGCCTGACCTGGGAATGATCAGAATAATGGGCGTAGAGGGAGAGTCCTTCCAGCTGAAGGGTATCACCGATGTAATAGACAGTCTGCTTAGGCTCATGTCTTATTTCTAATTCGGACAGGGTAGCATCAATAACCTCAAGCTTCAATGCTGTGGTGACAGCCGGGGTCTCTGTGGAAGCGATCAATAGATTATAGAAGCCCGGCTCAGCAAAAGTATACGGAAACTGGTCTGTTACAGGATGGCCGTTAATGGAGAGGGTGTACAGATCATCAGCCAGTTCCTTGATCAGGTAGCCGTTATTATAATGGGCAGCAAGAATAAGTCCTTGTGGATCAAAGGAATCGCCCGGATAATAGACGGTTTTGACAGGCTCGTATTTGACGGATAATGAGCTGACGGTCAGCGGGATGATTTGCAGCGGAATATTAACAGAGGCACCGTTATAGTTAATCTGGATTCGATTCTCCCCGGCTGTGCTGCTGTCAAACCCGGTTACAATGTACTCCTCAGAAGACAGAGTGGCCTCACTGTGATCGGAGAATACAGCCTTCACGATAAGCCCGGTCAGATCCAGTGGTTCACCCACCAGATAAGAGCTCTTCGTCATCCCGCCCGTGTCTGCAGACAAGCTTGTTACACGTTTGGTCTCGATCTGAAGGTCCAGCTCACTGAAGGTTACGGTTGCATCCCGGGAGACATAAATCCCGGCAAAGACCGTATCCGTAAAAGTATCCTCCAAGGTTACGATTTCGGTCTGGCCGTTAACACTCAGCAGATAGGTATCGCCCGATTTCCGGAGGCTGAGATCGTAGACTTCGCCCGCAGCAGGGGCGCTCAGCCCGGCGAACGGATTCAGCTTCACTTGCGCCGTTTTTTTATAAAAACCCTTCATCACCAAATCTAATGCACCGGCCGCAGCATAATTGGAGGTGGTGGTGCTTGAACTTCCATGAGGATTAACCGAATCCCTTAACATAAGGCCAAAGGATTTCTGATTAGGCGCATTGACGCCGGAATTGCTGTTAAAGGCAATAACTGTAGCCCTGGCGCTGAGCTCAAAGTTCGCGCTGGCCGGAAGCTCCCGGTAATAAAAAGAGAGCCCCTCATCGGTGCCTGAAATTTTGCCGCCATAAGTAGTCAGCGTTACGGTGGAAGGATTCTCTATGGCAGGCTCGGGGTTCTTGCCCGGGGATGTATTACCTCCGAACGCGCTGAAGGCCCAAGGACCCGGAGCTGCTTGTCCGGAAGTCCCTGCTGCTTCTGCAGATAAGGATATAGGAATGGATGAGAATAGTAGCAGAACGATTACGAACAGGGATAACAAGCGTTGTAGTTTCTTCACAATGATTACAACCTCTCCTTATATGGGACCGATTTGGATCAAATCTTAAGTCTGATCACTGAAAGTATACGTTGCCCATGAAAAGTACAGCTATAATCAATCCTTCACAACCTTCCATATATTGGACGAATGAGCGAGGATATGAGTTAATGACACTTGGTTTATACATGGATGACGGCGGCACGGCCCCACACAGCAAAGAGCGCACTGCCGCAGGCAGGCGCTCTTTGCTGTTATTTGAGGGATAAGTGATACTGTGCGGTTACAGCAGCATACCCGCTATCTCATTGATTCTTACCGCTTCTTCGGGATCAGCGGTGATCAGCTTCTGATAGACCGCCTGATCCTGGGCGCTCTGCATCCGTTGCTGAACGGCCAGAAGCCAGCGGGCAACCTCCCGGTTAACAGGGTTGTTGTAATCTTCACTGAGGCCTTGCTTCAGTGTGGATTCTGCGGCCTGCATGTCCTGCGACATGTATTGGATCTTCCCGGTGTTCAGCAGCAGTTCCGGTGTCACTGTGACTCCCTGCTGCTGTGCATCCCGGTCTGCGACGGCGTAGGTATAAGCATCCAAGCCGGTTTTGAAATACCGCTGCTTGTTAAGCGTCTCCTGGTCCTTGATCTCCAGCTTGCCCTCAGTCGCAGCTTCCTGCGACCGCTTCAGGGCTGCGGCACCCAGCTCCTGGGACCGGGCAATGACTCCGCTGTACCAGGCGGTCGTCCACAGGCTTCCGCTGTCTGTCAGATCCTCGTATCCGTTCACGAAGCCCTGCTTCACAGCCGCGTCAGCCGCATCCTTGTCCCCCGACAGGAGGTGTACTCTCCCTACGTTCAGGCCAATCGCAGGCGTGACGAAGAATTCTCGGCCCTGAAACTGCTCTGGAGGAAGACTCTTCAGATGCGCAATACCGTCCGTTACATGTGTGTAGGCGGAGAGTGCGGAAGCGAAATACGTCTGTTGTCCGGCTTCATCCTGCTTGGAGTAAGCTTGCAGTCCAAGGAGGGAGGCCCGGCTGATCAGACCGGCATACCAGTTAATATCCCACATGAACTTGTCTGCGTTGTCCAAATAGACATGATAGGCCGCATCACTCTCGCCTTTCAGGTCATAGTAGCTTGCGAGCTGGGTCAGCAGCTCTTTGTTAGACGGCTCATTCTTCAGCGCACGGGTCAATACCGCATAGGCCTCGTCCAGGAACTGCTCGTTCTTCGTCTGCTCATACACTTTTTGGTCCAGCATGGACAGGTATATAGCCGATTCCGTGAGGTATGGGCGGATGTGGAGTGCTTTTATCAAAGGAGCCTTGATCTCCTCATAGGACTGGCTTACTTGGATCAGCTTCTTGGCTGCATTAGCTTCACTGCTTGAACGAATGTAATTTAGTGACAGGAAGAGCAAATAGCCCGTGCCGATTCCGAGTACTGCGAAATAGCCTGCTCTGATCCACAGCTTGTTCCACTGAAGACGGAGCGGCTTGCTCTCCATGGCCACAGCCATTCCCCCCAGAGCGAGGAATACGAGCATACCCATGAATGCAAAACTGAGGTTGAAATCCAGCAGGCTGTGCACCAGAATGGACAAGGCGATAATTAGATAGAAGAATCCGTTGTTATAGTCATCGGTCTCCCGTTTCAGGTACTCCCTGCTGAATTTGTAGAAGATAAACAGGATGAAGCCCATGAACACCAGGAAGCCTACAATGCCCACTTCAATCAGATATTGCAGGAAGAAGTTATGCACCTGGCGGCTCAGATAAGGGTTGTTCTGATAATGCTCATAGAGTGTGGCCCAGCCGCCGCCGCCCGCGCCCAGTACCGGATAATCCTTGACGACCTTCAGGGCATCCTTGTAAAAGGTAAAACGCTCCAGGACACTGTGCTGCCTGAAGTTGATATTCTCCAGCCGTGTTCCGATATTCGCCGGGAGAATATTACGCGCACTGGTGCCAATGAACAGGAAGGCGATGATCGCGACGCCAGCCACCGACACGGCAGGAATCCATAATCCGCTCATCCGGCGGACTTCCAGTCCGCCGAGCTTGCGGCTCAGCCAAGGCGCCAGGTAACGCTGGACCACCAGGCAGAGCACAGCCGCACAAGCGGATGCTCCCAGCAGGTACCCCCAGCCCTTAAGGGCAGCAGAGGAGTTGAACTCCGCATTCAGCTCCAGGCCAAGTCTCGTGACCGGGCTGGTAATCAGCAGAGAGAATAGGCCGGCAATGGCGAGATGGACAATCCACAGAATCTGCTGCACAGGTTTCAGGAAGAGCAGCAGGAGGATGAAGACCACCGGCAGCAGCACCAGTCCGCCACGGGATAAGGTAAGCAGCAGCGAGACGATGATTGGCACCAGCATGAAGCCGTGCATCAGCTGTCCGGCCCGCTTCCGGGAGCGGATCAGCGCGAATACGGCCACGAACAGAAAAGCCATCAGGAAGGCTGCATATGTATTGGCATACTGAAAAATAGAGGTCAGGCGCAGGCCGTTCGAGTCGGTCATGACGGCAGCATTATACTGGCCGTTAATTACAGTCTTTGAGAACCAGCCCACCAGGCTGCCGGCCAGCTTCCAGCTTCCGAGCCAGTTGAGCAGTCCAAAGCCGACGATCAGGTAAGCGAGGGCAAGCACTCCATGCTGGATGACGGAATTCAGCCGCTTTTGCCGGAGCAGAAGGATGCTGACGATGAAGACTGCGGCATAGGTGAACTGGGTGAACAGCATGTTCATCGCCATATACCGGGAAGCAGCGCCGAATAGCGACAGCGCATAGGTTAATGGAAGCAGTAGAGCCGCTAGGGTGAGCAGGTCACGCTGTCCCTCAAGCCGGAAGGTTCTGAAATAGAGGACGGCAGCGGCCAGCAGGAGCAGACAGCTTAATAATGCGGCAACATAAATGGGCTTCTCGAACTCCGCCGTCATTCCGTTGAACAATCCGATTTGAAAAGCAGCCCAGCCAAAAAACAGCAGGAACGCAGCGCAAAGCGTCCAAGCTGCTCCTGAAAGCTTGTCCTTAGCTTGAACCGAAGCTGCTTGTTTTCCGTACACAGGTTTCGACACAATAGAATCTCCTTTTTCAAAATATTTGGTCTTCCAATTTATTGTACATACATATTACGGATATAAAGTGAAAAAGTTGTTGTCTGAACGGAAATTTCAAAGATTGGATTGTCTTGCAGGAGAGGGAGGGAGCGAAAAAGTGAGGAATAGGCCGGAACCTGCTCAGCGAATGAAGCAGTCTGTCCGCACAGGCCAGCCTGATGCAGTTTTCATAGAATAATGTAACGGAGCGAATCTATGAATCATGTAAGAATGGACGCTTAAGAGTTCCGCCTGAAGGCAGCAGTGGCAGCAGGAGTTAGGCGATACGCTTCCTGGGCCACTGCTGCCGGGAACAAGCTTCAGGCAGGGATAATAAATTTCAGGTTAATCATGAACACGATCAGGGCGGAGGCCCCCAGGGAAAAGGCGATGCAGCCGGCACCGAGCACTCTGCGCCGGTCTTTGATGAATTTGAAGCCAAGCGCACAGACGAGTATTGTCGTTCCTGCCAGTACAACAGACATGCCGATCATCGCAAACCAATACAGGATTTCAAAAAACTCTGCCATTAGGAAACCCTCCCTTTCAGGCAATAATACAACGAATTTTAATGATTTTCCAGTCAAATGAATCAGGGACATAAGGCCCTGCAGCCATATGCCCTTTTTTGCTGTGGACTGCGATACCACGGACAATCATACAGGAGGGCACGGCCTTTGGTGAGTAATCTATAGGGTAGGCTGGGAATGCGAAAGGAGAGGGCAAATAATGGCGGGGAGAGAACTGGCAAGCAAGCTGCTGAAGACGGCGGCGCTGCTTAGCGATTCACGGGTTGCCGGTTACATTCCGAGAACGCGGGAATATAGTGCTGCCGGATTGTCCGCGATGCTTGGAAGATACGGCAATGTTGTCATCAAGCCGGTTGTAGGCGGAGGAGGCTATGGTGTCATCAAGGTGTTCCGGGATCAGAGGGGGTACGGCTTCACGTATATGAAGAGCACACGTATCTATGGAGACTTCACTTCCATGCGCCAGGCACTGGACAGATTCAAGGTGAAACGGAAATATTTGATCCAGCAGGGTATCTCCCTTGCACGGATCTCCGGGCGACCGATTGATTACCGGGTCAAGGTGGTGAAGAACGGCGAGCACTGGGAGTTTCGCTCTATGGTAGGGAGAGTAGCCCGGCCGGGATTGTTCGTTACGAATCTCTGCAAAGGGGGGACGATGCTAAGCTGCCGCCAGGGACTGCGAAGATCACTGCCAAGAGTGGGGACCTCATCCAAAAAGGCGGAGATGCGCAGGCTGACTTTAGTCTGCACCGAGCTGCTGGAGCGGCATTTTCCGGGGATCGGTGAACTGGGCTTCGACTATGCCGTAGATCATCGGGGGAAGATTTGGATTCTGGAAGTAAATACAAGACCAAAATGATTAATAAAATTTTTATATTTGACGATAAATACAGTAATAGGCTAATATTGCGTTTAGTTGTTCAGATTCAGAGGTAATACAACAAGAAATATCCCAGCCAATTATGAACATTCTAAAAAAGTTTTTGTGTGGAGATGTCAGGTTTCAGCCCTGTGTATAACTGTTATCCCCATAGTCCACTGTGTAATTCCTGACATTATAACCCTTACTCACATATTATACACAGGATTTCCACAGCAGCTTGTGGATAATGAGAACGCTTGTTCGAAAAATGATAGTTTGCTATGATAGATTCAGATCCAAATAAAGGAAAGGTAGGTGAACGTTATGGTTGAATTGTCGGATGAGATGCTGCTTGACTCTTATCACAGAGCGATAGAGCTGCATTTGGAGCATGATTTCATCGCCCTACTTCTCGCTGAAATTCGCAAACGGAACTTACACTCTCCAGACCATGCGGTTCTTCATTAAAGATCAGAGCACATCCTGCAGCATCGTACTTCATCAAACCGCAAGCATCAAGGAATAGGGTATCTTTTCAAGTTGAGGTGGAATCAACCTGAAAGGATACCCTTTTATTATGGCTATAAGGTTATAGACAACCTAGAGCTTAAGATTACTGCTGTGTCCTGGAGACAGCTTCGCATCGGGATCAATATACACCTTGGCGTTATTCACTGCTGTAGGCGCTTCTCCGAATCCGACAGCGATCAGCTTCAGCTTGCCCGGATAGGTCGTGATATCGCCAGCGGCGAAGATTCCCGGAATGCTGGTCTCCATGCGGGAGTCAACCACAATGGAGTTGCCCTCAATGTCGATTCCCCACTCGGCAATCGGTCCCAGGGAGGAGACAAAGCCGAAATTGACAATAACGCTATCCACTTCGATTTCCTGAGTTTCCTTGGTCTTGATATGGGACAAGGTGACCTTGGTAATGAATTCTTCACCGTGCAGCTCCGTAATCTCGGATGGTGTAATTACATTTACCTTAGAGGCCATCAGATTCTCTACACTGTGCTCATGCGCACGGAATTTATCGCGGCGGTGAATCAGGGTTACCTGCTCAGCGATCGGCTCCAGCATCAGCGCCCAGTCTACAGCGGAATCGCCGCCGCCGCTGATCAGTACTTTCTTATCTTTATAAGCATTCAGATCGCTTACGAAATAATGCAGGTTGGCTTTCTCGAAGCGCTGTGCATCCGCAACCTCCAGACGCCGCGGCTCGAATGCGCCTACGCCTGCCGTGATGATGATAGCTTTGGAGTGATATTCTGCCTTGTCGGTGGTGACAATGAAATGGCGTTCATCCTGCTTCACAACCGATACGACCTTCTCCTCCAGACGGATATCGGACTGGAACAGCTCCATCTGCCGGGACAGGTTATCCACCAGCTCCTGTGCAGTAATTTTGGGGAAGCCGGCGACATCGTAAATATATTTCTCAGGATACAGAGCAGCAAGCTGCCCTCCAAGTTGGGGCATACTCTCAATAAGTGTTACTGAAGCCTGGCGCATACCGCCATAAAAAGCGGCAAACATACCGGCTGGTCCTCCGCCTATAATCAGCAGATCGCTCATAGGAACGGTTTGCTCTAATGTCACGTAATATTACACCTCCGAGTTGATAGTTTCAATTTGCCATACAAGCGTACCTACTCATTATAAACATAGTCTCACCTGCCTGCAAAGCCTTTGATTTCAATGAAAAATGTGACATTTTGTTGTATGATTATATTTGATTAAAACGATACTAAGGTTTACAATGGATATGGTTATTTTAGAAATCCTTTAAGTTTTATTGGAAATTCTTCTGAATTTAAGTGTATAAATTCACAAAAGAAACCTGATTTTTTAACAAAAAATAACACATAGACAGATTCACCTGTTGGAAGGAGCCGGAACATGAGCAGTATTCCCAAAATCGTTATTCTAGGCGCGGGATATGGAGGGATTTTGACCGCCCAGCGGCTGCAGAAAGCTTTGAATTATAATGAAGCCGATGTAACCCTGGTTAACCGCCATGAATATCACTATTTCACGACCCATCTGCATATGCCTGCAGCGGGCACGGACAGCATCGAGCATACACGCGTATCTATCTCCAAATTAATCGATGAGTTCAAGATCGATCTTGTCAAATCCTCGGTGCAGGAGATTCGCACCCAGCAGAAGAAGGTTATTCTGGAGGATGGAACGCTCTCGTATGATTACCTCGTGATTGCCCTTGGTGGTGAGCCTGAAACGTTCGGGATTCCGGGACTCGACAAATATGCGCTGACCATCCGCAGCATCAACTCTGTGCGGCTGATCCGGGAGCATATCCAGTACCAGTTCGCCAAATACAAGAATGAGAATAATGCACAGGAGCACATCAACTTCGTCATTGGCGGTGCGGGCTTCAGCGGGATTGAATTTGTAGCGGAGCTGGCAGACCGGATTCCCGCGCTGTGCAAAGAATTTGATGTCGATCCAAGTATGGTCAACATCTATAATATAGAAGCTGCGCCTACGGCACTGCCCGGGTTTGCGCCTGAGCTGGTGGAGCACGCCATGACCGTGCTCACCAAGAAGGGCGTAACCTTCAAGATGGGCGTAGCAATCAAGGAATGCCTGCCTGGCGGCGTGATTCTGGCCACGGGTGAAGAGATCAAAGCTTCCACCATCGTATGGACCGGCGGTATCCGCGGGAACCGTCTGATTGAAGCTGCCGGCTTCGAAGCGATGCGCGGACGGGTGAAGGTAGACGAATATCTGCGGGCTCCGGGACATGAGAACATCTTCATCATTGGTGACGGCTCCCTCATGATTAATCCGGAAGGGCGTCCATACCCGCCAACGGCACAGATTGCTATGCAGCAGGGAGAATGCTGTGCGCATAATCTCGTAGCGGCCATCCGCAGCCAGCAGCCGAAGAAATTCGCCTTCAGCAACAAGGGGACCGTAGCTTCACTGGGCAAGGGCCAGGGAATTGCCGTAGTCGGCGAGAAGACATACAAAGGCTGGAAGGCAGCGCAGCTGAAGAAGGTTGTCGATATGCGCTACCTGCTCATCATCGGCGGCATTCCGCTCGTCCTCAAAAAAGGAAGATTCCTCTAAGATGCGCCACTGCAGCGTGCAAGTACGCGGACTGTTGACGCGCGAGGAGCTGGACCGCTATAATGCTCTGATTGAGGTAGGCTCTTATCTGGAGGATCAGACCCGGTACGATCTGGCCTACCCTGTTCAGAAGGAGATCGACCTGCTGATCCTCCCGGCCATCGAGCGCCTGAAGGAGAAGAGCCGCGCCCGCGACCAGGCGACAGCGGAATATCTGGAGAGCCTGCGGGATGAGGATGAAGCGGACGAGGATGGGCGGTAGGCCTCGGACAAACAGGATACGACAAATAGACCGCATACCTTTGCTAGAGGGGGGCGGTCTATTTGCGTTGATGCTGTTACAGCTTCAGCATCTCCTCGAACGATTCCTCAGTCAGCAGGGTGCCGACATAGAAGGGGCCGAACTCGCCGTAACGGGCGCTGACTTCATCGAAGCGCATCTCGTAGACGAGCTTCTTGAACTGCAGGGCATCCTCGGCGAACAGCGTTACGCCCCACTCCCAGTCATCGAAGCCGACGGAGCCGGTGATAATCTGCTTCACCTTGCCGGCATAGCTGCGGCCGATCAGGCCGTGCGAATACATCAGCTCCCGGCGTTTGTCCATATCCAGCATGTACCAGTTGTCGGCAAGCTCGCGCTTCTTGTTCATCGGGTAGAAGCAGATATGCTTCATTTGCGGCAGTACAGGCTTCAGCCGGGCAGCCACATGCGGGTTCTGCATCGGGTCGCTGCCGTCTCCGGCGCTTCCTCCTGCTGCGTAGTTACTGAGTTCAACGATGCTTACGTAGGAGTAGGCCTTCGTTGTATATTGGGCAAAGGCAATTTTGTTAAAAGCGGTCTCCAGCGCATTCAGCGCCTCCAGACTCTCTCTTAGAAACATCATCACGAAATCAGCCTTCTGGCCCACGATGGAATAGACGGCAGTGCTGCCTTCCTTCGCTTCCTCGACAGGTCCCCACTCCTGCATGAAGGCATGCAGTTCCTCCAGGGCAACTGCCCGTTCCTCATCATCTGCTGCCGTCCAGGCTGTCCAGTTCAGCGAGCGGAAGTCATGCAGCGCATACCAGCCTTCCAGTGTCAAAGCGGCTTCGTTCAAGTTGTTCACTCCTTATCAATTATCGGTGGAATATCCTCGCGTAAAATCTTCTTTGTCCGCATACCTTAATTATGTATGAACATAGGTCGGGTGCTATTTGCATTGTAGCGCAGCGGGCGGCAGAGAGCAAACGCCGGGGCCCCCATTCACGCTTATTCCGGTATTTAGCGCGATAATGTTCATTGCTTCGCTACATTTTTTCTAGTAAACTTACTATTATATAAGTTTGGGTGTGCGGTTCTTTATAGAGAGAGGGGATGGCGGTACGATGGGATTTATTCCGGTGTTTGTTCTGGCCGTTTTATTCTTTGTGATGATGTTCGGCATTGGCTTCATTCTTAACATGCTGATGAAGACTACCTGGTTCCCTGCCTATCTGTTCGTCATTGTCATTCTTCCGGTGGTGGTCTATTCCATCTGGGACCGGAGCGCGATGTCACTATGGGAGCACCTCTCTACCTTCCACATCGTGGATTATCTTACCGGGATCGCTGGTCTTGCCGGAGCGGTGCTGAGCGGCTGGACCATTCAGAAGCTGCGGCTGGGCGGATACAAGATGTTCTAAACGCTGCCTGAAGGGCGGTACAACAAGAAACGGCTAATCTCCTGCCGGGGAGAAGCCGTTTTTTTTCTGAAATATTAGAATTTATATGTTCCACGCTATAAATTATCCTTCTATTTCTCGCTGAAACGGTACCGTCCTTAAAAGGACGGTAAAGTCGTTTCCACTTGGCTTTTTCCGCCAAAAAGAACAAGGATTCATCTTTATTTTACATTTCCGGCCGGGTGTTTTGTGATAGAATAGAAATCTATATGAATTCGTATATCGTATAGAAGAGGGGGAGGTATCCGCAGATGCGTATGAGCAACCTGCATCATTTCACTGAACATCATCGGTACTGCGTTTCCCGCGAATTTGGTCTAAGCCAGCTGGACGGCCGTATGCTGGGCTCAGTCTATCAGCCAATGGTAGGCGCGTTCGCCATCAGCCTGTACAGATTGCTGTTCGAGCATATTCCGGCTGAATCTATCGGTTATTCCGGGGTGGAGCAGCAGCGCAGGCTCTTTATGACCCTGGGCGTTGAACCTAACGAGAAGGGCCGTAAATATATGGTAGATCAGGCTTCCCGGCTGGAAGCAGTGGGACTGCTGCAGACCTGCCGGCTGTATGCCGCGGAGAACGATGATTATATGTACGAGTACGAATTAATGCCGCCGCTGTCGCCGGCTGATTTTTTTGCAACCCAGCATCTGACACTGCTGCTCCGGGATAAGATCGGCAAGTTCGCTGTGCTGTCGCTGCGTGAGCAGTTCTGGCACCGGGAACCCGAGGAATGGAGCGGGCGGTCGATGGGAAAAGAGAATATTTCACTGCCCTTTTATGATATTTTTGAGCTGAATACCCATGTAATCGACTATGAGCTGGAGCAGGCCCTGGCCGAGGTAGCTTCCGTGCGTCAACCCGGCACCACCCAAGACGCTGATTCGAATATAGCCTACAGCGATATTATCCTGCGCTTCCCGCGTGAATCGGTGAACCGTGCGCATGTCGAGAAGCTGCGTTTTGACCATAATCAGATGGGTGTCATTAATTATGTGGCCCGCAAATACGAGCTTGGCCCGCAGGATGTATGCCGCCTGCTGGATGAGGATGATGTCTTCACGCCGGACGGAGAGGTGATTCTGGATACGCTGCAATACAAGGCGAGCCAGCATTTCCGTCAGGATAGGAAGCGCCAGGAGAAAAGAGAGATCGCCGCCGCCAAGGTGGTGTCGCTGCGCTCCGCCGCTGAGGAAGAGAGTGATCCTTCTGTAGTGCCGGTGGAGCAGGCTGTCGAAATGGAGTTCTATGTAGAAGTGCCTCCGCAATTTCTGTCCAAATGTGACATTCACCAATATAATATGATGCTGCGTAACGAGCCTTATACACGGCTATTGCAGACGTTCTTCCCGGGGGCGGTTCCGGGCCAGCTGATGGATATCTTCGAGAAGATTGATCTGAACTATAAGCTCAGCGGCGAAGTGATCAATGTGCTGATCCATTATCTGATGACGATGGTGGCTTCCGGCGGCGATCAGCGGATGAACCGCAACTTCGTGGAGGCGATTGCCTCCAATATGCTGGTGAAGCAGGTGAATACTTACGAGAAGGCTGTGCGCTATATCCGCGACCAGTCGAAGGTGAAGGGCAAGGGGGCGGCTTCCGCCTCCTCAAGCACAGGCACCGCGGGAACCCGTCAGCGTTCTTATGCGAAGAGCGGCGGGCGGTCCGGCAAGCAGGAGATTCCGATTGTGCTTGATGACGGCAGCGCCGGAACCGTATCGGAAGAGGAATTCGCGGCGATGATGAAGAAAGCGGCCGAGATCAAGGCCAGTAAGAAAAAAGGCGTTCTGAGAACGCCCTGAAGAAAGTGAGGTGCAGCGATGGAGTCTATGGGCGAAGTGCTGCGTTCGATGAACAACCCTGCTCTGCGCCAGCGCTCCCGTGACCTGGAGCAGACCCTGCTGAATCATCCCCTGGTCAAGGAGCTTCAGGCTGAGCACCCCGAGCTGGACGAGTCCCGGCTGCGGCTGCACTTGAGCCGTCTGTACCAATATGTCGAGGAGGACCGGCATTGTAAGAACTGTCCCGGCTTGGCGAATTGTCCGAATGATTTCCAGGGGCATTACAGCAAGCTGTCGGTGGAGACGGTGAACGGTGTAACGGATCTATATGAACGCAAGACACCGTGTAAGCTGAAGATTGCGCAGGATAATCAGGATAATGTCCGCAAGCGGATTCGCAGCTTCTATGTGGATGAGCGGGTGCTGAACGGCGGATATGATGAGATGGATATTATGGGCAAGGACCCCCGGCGGGCCTCAGCTGTGAACAAGATATTTGACTATATAGGAGCTGTGCGGGCAGAGGGCCTGACTTCGCGGGGCATTTATCTGCAGGGCAGCTTCGGCACCGGCAAAACCTTCCTGATGTGCTATCTGCTCCATGAGCTGGCTATCTCGGGCTACAGCGGCGTGATTGTCTATATGCCGGATTTCATCGAGGAACTGAAGCTGATCATGATGGACAACCAGAAGCTGAAGGAAATGGTCGATACGATGAAGAACTGTGATCTGCTTATCTTCGATGACATCGGAGCCGAGAATCTCAATCCCTGGGCGCGTGACCATGTCCTCGGAGCGATCCTGAACTACCGGATGAACCGCAAGCCGACCTTCTACACCTCGAATTATCCGCTGGACGGGCTGGAGAAGCATCTCAGCATCACTAGCAAGGACGGCGAAGAAGCCTACAAGGGCCAGAGGCTGATGGACCGGATCGCCCCGTTCGTGGATGTTATTCCGCTGCATGGGGAGAACCAGCGCGGCAAGGCCAGAGGCTGAGTTTTTATTGTTTTATAAAAAGGGGACTCCGCCAGGATCTGGCCGGGGTCCCCTTTTTGCTATGCTTAGATTTAGCTGGCGATAAATTTCCACCAATTGATATTGAACAGATATCCGCTGCCGCCCGTGAATTTCAGGTAAAGGTCATGAGTCCCGTTTGCTCCGCTGACCGTGCAGGTCTTGGTTACCCAGCTCTGCCAGCCCCCCGTATTCTGTACCGCACAGGTGCCGATCAGTGTTCCAGTTGGACTGTCCAGCCGCAGCTCAATATTACCGCCGCTGCCTGCTGACGCTACCCGGGCCTCGAAGCCGGAAGCTCCGGCGCCGAAGTTCACATTCTTGATTTTGAGATAATCGCCGTGATCGATGAAGCCGACATTCATTCCCCCGTCTGTATCCGAGGTGGGCTCGGTCTCTACCCCGGCTGCCCATGCGCTGGTCTCGGCTTGTGTTCTGACATAGGGGTTAAGGGTGGCGAGGGGCTGTGGCCCGGCGGTTGTCATGTTGATGACCGGGAAGCTTCCGTCCGCGTTGTAGGTGAATTGCTCTACCCCCACTGACCGGGTGAAGCCGCCTCCTCCAGGCAGTGCGCCATTGTGATAAAAGAAATAAGAGCGTCCTTTGAAGTCGATGATGCCCGGGTGATTCGTGAAGCTGCCGCCCTGCGTGGGCATGATAATTCCCCGGTACTTCCACGGGCCGGTAGGCGAAGAGCTGGTGGAGTAGGCGATATTCTCAGGAATGCCGCTTGCGCCGTAGACCATGTAGTATAAGCTGCCGCGTTTGTAGAACCAGGGACCTTCTTCGTAGAGGGTCGGTCTGTCAGCATTGCCGTTTCGTACACCGAAGCTGTCTGTGGTCATAGGCACCTGGATAATACCCGTACTCTGGTTGTAGGAGATCATATCCGGGTTCAGCTTCACATATTTCAGTGTCGGGTTCCCCCAGTAGAGATAAGCCTGGCCGTCACTGTCCACATATACCGTCGGATCAATGTCGCCCCAGCTGCTGGAGACGAGCGGTTTGCCGATGGCGTCCACGAACGGCCCGGTCGGGCTGTTTGAGACGGCGACGCCGATGGCGGGCCGTCCGAGCGAAGTGCTTTTGGCCGTGACATAAAAGTAGAATTTGCCGTTGCGCTCAATGACCTGGCTGGCCCAAGCTTCTCCGCTCGACCAGCTGAACGCCTTATAGGATAGCGGTGACCCGTGATCTGTCCAGTTCGCCATGTCCTTGGAAGAGTAGACCCTCCAATCATTCATCGTATAGTAGGTCGAGTTGTCTTCGTCATGTCCGGTGTACAGGTAGACCGTATCATTGTATACAAGCGGGGCCGGGTCTGCCGTGTAGATGGTCTGTACAACAGGGTTGTCGGCGAACGATACCGGGGAATATAGCGCCGATGCCAACAAGCCTGCGACAGCAAGGCTGACAAGCTTTTTCATTCTTTTATCCTCCTCAAAATAGGGTATAAGAGCGCTTTCGCTTACAGAGTAACACGGCTCCTGTGAAACAAAAATGTGTTTTATTTTTAATAAATTGTAAATTTATGTTATTATTAATGATCCGTGATAGAACGTAACCTGAACGCAAAAAAATCCGGCATCCTGCCCTGACGCGGGCGAAGAATACCGGACACTGCACCTAAGCAGCTATTCGGACAGATACTTGATAATCACCATTCCGAAGAAGACCACGGTCATGAAGCCGGTCATTCCGAAGAAACCGGTCAGCAGATCACCGAGATCGTTGCGGGGCTCCTCATTGACATGCTCCCGCGGGTCACGGACCTGTGCGTTGACATTGACGTCCATTCGCTTCTTCCTCCTTGCTGTTGCATGACTGCATGAAGTGGGTTACAGTTATACATGTGAGAGAAGTCATTGACAATTAATGCGATTTCTTCAAGTATACGAAGATGCAGAGAAGATGTAAAGATAAGATCGGCGTTCATTCCTATATCTGCTGCCAGAAGGGTGATTTTATGATACATATAAGACCTATGGAACCGCAGGAATATGATTTTCTTATGGATATGCATTATGAGTCCATACATATCGAACAAGGGAAGCCTCCCAGAAGTGAGCTGCTGAATTCTCCGGGGATGGTGAAATATAACGAGAATTGGGGCAGACAAGGCGATACGGCTCTTATTGCCCTTATTGATAATATTCCCGCAGGTGCCGCCTGGTACAGGCTATTTGACGAGACGAACCAGGGCTACGGATTTGTGGATGCGCAGACGCCAGAATTAGGTGTGGCTGTACGGTCTGACTATAGGCAGCGGGGGGTAGGAATCAGACTCATGCAGGCCATCACTCAACAAGCTGTATCCGAGGGGTACACCGCCCTTTCTCTCAGCGTTGATCCGGAGAATCAGGCGGCCGTCCGGCTATATGACAGACTCGGATTTCAGTTTCACGGAATTTCTGGAACCTCCTGGACGATGAAGCTGGATATTACAAATTAATTTTATACAATATAATTTCTTAAAATATATAACAAATGCATTGTATTTATGTTATACTGAGAATGTGTCGGTAAATGATAATTTGGTTATCATATTACATGAAGCATTTTATCCCGCTATGATTTCGGAGTAAATTCTGCGGACTTGGCTCAGGCTATAGAAGCGGAAGTTATTTCGTACAGCTTAAGCTCACAAAACTTTTTGAGGAGGAACAATATCATGGCTATCGTGAACGTGTCTGACCAATCCTTCGTGAATGAAGTGGAAGGTCAAGGTACTGTAGTAGTAGATTTCTGGGCACCTTGGTGCGGCCCTTGCAAAATGCTTGCCCCAATTCTCGAGGAATTGTCCACCGAGCTGGGTGACGATGTGAAGATCGCTAAATTGAACGTGGATGAGAATCCGGAGACAGCTTCCCGTTTTGGAGTAATGAGTATTCCTACTCTGATCTTCTTCAAAGACGGCCAGCCTGTAGACAAAGTCGTAGGACTGAACTCCAAGGATTCCCTTAAGAATATCGTAGCTAAGCACCAATAATGTATGATCATATGCTGTAACCGGGGCCTCGCGGCCCCTTCAGACAAAGCGCCTTCGGTACTCCGAGGGCGCTTTGTCTGTCAATAGAAACGGGTGTTCTATATTAAGGCTTGAATATGTAGTACATTCTATTCTAAACTTACCTTATAACCGTGTAGTAACAGGTGGGGGAGAACTTATGGATTATATGGATAATATCCGCAACAAGCTTGCGCTGCTGCCTGATCTGCCCGGCTGCTATCTGATGAAGAATCAAGAGGGCACGATCATCTATGTCGGCAAGGCCAAAGTGCTGAAGAACCGTGTACGCTCTTATTTTACCGGCAGTCACAACGGGAAGACGCAGCGGCTGGTCGCCAATATTGTTGATTTCGAATATATCGTGACATCGAGCAATATGGAAGCACTCATTCTGGAGTGCAATCTGATCAAGAAGCATATGCCGCGCTACAACGTGCTGCTTAAGGATGACAAGACCTTTCCTTATCTGAAAATCACTAATGAAGCCCATCCGCGCCTGGAGGTTACCCGCCGGGTGCTGAAAGATAAAGCTAAATATTTCGGCCCGTATCCGAACAGCTACGCCGCCCAGCAGACCAAGAAGCTGCTCGACCGGATGTATCCGCTGCGCAAATGCGGGGTGATGCCGAAGGAGGTCTGCCTGTACTATCACATGGGCCAGTGCCTTGCGCCGTGTGAGAAGGAAGTGCCGAAGTCGGCTTATGAGGAGATTATTCAGAATATCTCTTCCTTCCTCGGGGGCGGACATGATGCGGTGAAGAAGGATCTGCAGAAGAAGATGCAGGAGGCGGCCGAGGAGCTGTATTTCGAGCGGGCCAAGGAGCTGCGCGACCAGATTCAACACATCGATGCCGTCATGGAGAAGCAGAAGATCAATACGGCTGACACCAAGGACCGTGACGTCTTCGGTTATGCGGTGGACAAGGGCTGGATGTGTGTGCAGATTCTGTATATGCGGCAGGGGAAAATGATTCAGCGCCACTCGTCGGCTTTTCCGTTCTACGGGGAGGCGTACAGTGACTTCATGTCTTATGTGACGCAGTATTACAGCGACAACCCCGCGCTGCCGCAGGAAATCCTGCTGCCGGATATGGCAAGCGCCGGAATGCTTCCGCCGGAAGCAGGCGGCGCTCCCGGCCAGGGAAGCAGTGTGCAGGCGGCCGGCGTTATGCCGAGCGGCCAGGCGCTGATGGCGGCCTTAGGCGCAGAAGATGAATCGGAGGCTATTGCGCAGACCGGTGAGACGGGAATTGCAGGTGAGGGTCTTGCGGGTGCTCCGGCAGCGGCTGATGAAGCTGTGCAGGAGCAGGCGGAGCAGGAGGCGGCAGCCGAAGGGACCGTGGATGCGGCCGGGGGCGCAGCCGCCCTGCAGGAATGGCTGGGCATCAAAGTGCTGGTGCCGCAGCGCGGGCTGAAGAAGCAGATGATCGGCATGGCCTGCCAGAACAGCCGGGTCGCGCTGAATGAGAAGTTCCGCCTGATCGAGCGGGACGAAGAGCGTACCTCCGGGGCGGCCAGCAGTCTGGGGCAGAGCCTGGGGCTGGACTCGCTGAACCGGATCGAAGCGTTCGATAATTCGAATATCCAGGGAGCCAATCCGGTCTCGGCCATGGTGGTCTTCATCGACGGCAAGCCTGCCCGCAAGGAGTATCGTAAGTATAAGGTCCGCACCGTACAGGGGCCGGATGATTATGAGACGATGCGCGAGGTGATCCGGCGGCGTTATGAACGGGTGCTGAAGGAGAATCTGCCGCAGCCGGATCTGATCGTAGTCGATGGAGGAAAGGGCCAGATCTCTTCGGCGATCGATATTCTGCAGAATGAGCTGGGATTATTCATTCCCGTCTGCGGTCTGGTCAAGGATGACAAGCACAGAACCGCCCAGTTGCTGGTCGGCGACTCCGCCGAGCCGGTCTCGCTCGCGCGGGACAGCCAGGAGTTCTACCTGCTGCAGCGTATCCAGGATGAGGTTCACCGGTTCGCCATTACGTTCCACCGGGAGCAGCGCGGCAAATCGATGGTCACCTCGAAGCTGGATTCGATTCCTGGCATCGGGGATAAGCGCAGGAAGCTGCTGCTGAAGCATTTCGGGTCGCTTAAGAAGATTAAGGAAGCCTCCATCGAGGATTTCAAGGTGCTGTCCATCGGTGAGAAGCTGGCCGGTCAGATTCTGGAGGCGCTCAATGATGAGGAGCCGTCAATCTAAAAAAAGTTCGAACGGTAACGCAGCTGAAGCCGGTCCCATGTGGGCCGGCTTCTTTGGACTGGGTTAGGAATGGATGATATCGCCAGAAATCCGGCTAAATCCCCCGGAAGGCAGGCCAAGGGTGGATCAAATGTATGCGAAAAAGCGAACACAATTAGAGTTGCAGGGGCGTGCGGGCCAAATGTAATCGAAAAACCGATTATATTGCGCCGGTTAGTGGCGTGCGGGCCGAGTGTAATCGAAAAACCGACTACATTGCGCCGGGTGGTGCTGTGCGTGCTAAATGTAATCGAAAAATCGATTACATTTAGCGTGGCAGAGACGCGCGCCGAATTTACATAGCAAACTGAACACTATGAGCTACTGCGTAATTAACTTAATCTTTACTTTCTGCATAGGATCGTTGATATTTGTATAATTCTGACCGTTTCCGGTAAAGGATACGCTTCACTGGTTGTCCGTGCTTATCTGAAAGAGGGAGATGTAGTCTTTGAAGTGGAGGATAACAGACTCCGTTCTCCCGTCCGCCCGTATCGTTCTCTGATGGAAGAGGCATAACTGCTATAGCAATAAAGCAGCGGCTGCGCTATCCCGGAGGAGGAAGCGCAGCCGCTGCTGGTTCTTATGGAGCAGGATTCGATTCTACCAGCTTCGGCTCCCGCGGAGGGTTGAAGCGGTACACCAGATAACCTACGATGAACGGCAGAATGATCGTGACGGTACCGGCTCCGATATTCACTGTATCCTTCATGAAGATCAGCGTCGCCCCCATCAGGATGCTGTCAAATACCACATGGCTGAACATCACCGCGATGAACCCGTACCGGATGAAAATATAGCTGAACAGCAGACCGATCACCGTCAGCTCAATCGGCCGCGAGATGACCGGATAGATCGGGTAGAGCGTATGTCCGAGCGCCCAGATCAGGGTCGTAATCAGTGAAGCGATGAGCGTATTCTTGACCAGCTTCTTCAGCATGCGGATGCCGAACAGACGGTAGACCGCCTCTTCCGAGAGGCCGGCAAGCCAGGCTACAATCGGCAGCAGCCAGGCATATTTCATATTGTAAGGCGACTGGCTGGCGTCTGTGGTGGACCAGTTATCCAGCGTATAGGACAGAATAATGAACATGACGGTCTGTACGCCAAGCAGAATGAAGGCCCAGATATAACCTGCCTGGATACTCTTCAGTACATATTGGCCGTAGCCGGGCTCGGAGGCCCGGGGCCAAGGATTCAGCTTCTCCTCGGAACGCCACAAGCCGTCCCCTCCAACCAGGGAGAAGTAGAGCAGGAGCGACATCAGCAGACTATATAGAACGTAGATGATGAACATGACTAAGGCTGTAACTCTTGCCTCAGCACTGCCGCTGCCGGTTTCGGACACCACATTGTAGCTGCTGACCATCATGATCAGGAAATGGACGGAGCTCAGGAAGATTCCGCGCTTCCAGGAAGTATGCTTCCTGCGCAGAATGCCGTAGATCAGCGCCAGAAGGCCCAGCAGCAGGGTCGGCAGGCCATAGCCGTACAAGGTTAGCTTCTTGGCCAGCGAGGTCTGACCATCCACGTAGGCATCATGCCAGGCAGGGGCCGAGAATCCGGCACGGAAGTACGAGACCTCGCCGTTCAGATAATTGAATTGGTACCTAAGCGGTAATTCACCTATGGTGACGGAGCTGTCGGAATAGACAAGTCCGTAGCCATCAAGGTTAGCCTCAATCTTCAGCTTGGCGGGATTGGCCCCCCAGAGCTTCAGCCAGGGGCGGGCGAGGCTTTCTTTTGCCTCCAGGCTCAAGTCCGGTATGCTGCTTGCAGGATTGGCAGTACCGGTACGTTTGGTTGCTGCCGCGGGCCGCTCGCCGTAATTCAGTCCGGCCGCTGCATCGGCATCGGCACCAACGGCAAAAGCTACGGGCTCGCCAGTATACATATTGAGGTCAACTGCCAGTCGGGCTGCCGCCTCTCCGGACGTATAGAGCACCGCATGGTACACATCGAATGGATAACGCTGGTCGAGCTTGTTCTTGGAATAGTCCGGGAGCAGCTTCTCCCGGGACATATAGCCATAGAAAGAAGAGTCTGTCTTGTACAGGATCACCCATTCATCTCCGGCTGCGGTTTCGTAGCCGAGCTGCCCGGCGGCAAACGTGGCGGCTTTCTCCCGGATTTCACTTTTGCTGAGAATAGTTGTATCCCCATCTGAACTGGAGATGAGCTGGGGAGCGATCTGGAACATGACAAATAGAATGAGTCCGAGAATTCCGGCAAGGATAAGCTTGGTAGTAAGGGGCCGCTGATGCAGGGGCTGGCCGACGGGATTCATGGAACGCCTCCTTAGTCTGAATTTATCTTGCTTTCTTGAAAAGCCGTACTATCCTCTTACGTGAAGATGGCCGGGCTTATGCCTGTTTCTTAGCCGCCTGCTCTTTATTTGTTCCCAGTGCCAGGTGGAAATACTTGGCGCCTGCTACGGTGCAGCACATGGCAAGCGGGAGGCCGACCAGGGCGGCGAGGCCAGGAATGGACCATAACGGATAAGGAGCACTGGTGAACTCCTCTGGATACAGATATTTGCTGATCTGAGGCAGGATGAGCATGACAGCCATTGTCATGACAAAGATCAACGGGAGCAGTGCCTTGGATCTCATCAGGTAATAGATGCTTTGCAGCACACCCAGCCCCAGTGTCAATGCCAGTGTGTAGACAACAAGGGAATACCACAGCCAGGATATATATAGGCTGATGTGATATGGAGCGGGACTCCCAATAACCTGTGTTGCTGCAATGCCGGCAAGCATGGAACAGAACAGCACGAGAAGGATGCGCATGACTGTAACCCATACAGCGGCAACTCCGGAGAGCAGCAGACGCAGCCGGCTGTGCGGAAATAACAGCCACCAGGCCAGCTGCTTATGGCTGGAACTGCTGCGGATCATCATCCACAAGAACCCGAACAGCACGGGAAAGGTAAAGGGAATTCCGATGCATGTCAGGAAACCCTCGAGGTCGCCGGTTAAAAAATAGGCGGCAACGGCCATAAGCACTGGAAGAGTGAGCTTCAGTCCGATGACAAGCCTGTGCCTTTCCATTGAGCGCAGAAGGCTTGCATCCAGTCTGTATAAGCTCAAGAAGGGGGATCGGCTGCTTGTAGAACGTGCAGAACGGGCCAGTCCCCGATGCTTTGTATAGCTGGAACGCAGGAGTGAGCCTTCAGCTAGCCTGCTCTCCGGTTGCGGGAGCATACTGAAGCTCTTGCCGGCAATTACGGGCAGCAGGAAATAGTAAGCGCTCAAGTCGAGTATAAGCAATATCACGCTATATATTAGCATATATTGCGTCGATAGATACTCAGACTCGTAGAAGGCGGCAGTAGTGGCGTTATCATTCAACACAATGATGGTGGTTAAAGGTGCCAGCCAGAGCAGTGGATAAAGAACTCCAAGCAGCAGGAGCAGAGCATGGTTGCGAATAGCCATCAGCACACTGACCAGCAGACCGCTCATGATGGCTAAGGGCAACAGGGTGAGAATAAGCAAGCTGTAAGCAATCAATGTATAGATGAACCCGAAGGCAGACAGCGGCTCATACCGGCCGGACAGAACAGAGAGTCCATAGAGCACAGCGGCAGCAGTGAAGATGGGAACGGCTATTCTCAGGCTGAGCTTCAGCAGGCTGAGCGCCTTGGCCTTGAGCAGGGTAAGCCGCGGGGCCGGAAAAGTCAGGAACCAATCCTTATGCCGCTGCCCGTAAAAGATTATCATATGTATAGAGGATACTCCCATCGCGATAATCCATAGCAGCATCGCAGCTGTAAGGAACGGAGACTGTGGAGTTATGCAGGAGAGCGGGAAGAATAGACCGGCAGGCAGCAATACAGCCAGCAGAGCCAGGCCAGCCAGCAGCTCATGTACCTTCTTCAGACGATAGCGGCTATATTCCAGCTTCACAAGAGTCTTAAGCGCCGTCATGCGAACACTTCCCGGTAGCGTGACTCCACAGAATAACCGGAGTGCCGCAGTTGATCCACATCATCAATTCCCTGAATCCGACCGCCGCCGATCAGAATCAGCCGGTCAAAGAGCAGCTCCATTTCCCGGATATCATGTGTGGCAATCAGGAAGGTCCGGCAGCCGCCTGCCATCTCCCCTACCACAGCAGAGGCAATCACTTCTCTGGAGATCAGATCCACACCGGTGAACGGCTCATCCAGAATAATTAGCGCTGCCTGACGAGAGAGGCAGGTTAAGAGCTGCAGACGGGCTTCCTCGCCGCGGGACATGGTGGAGATTAGCGAGTCCGGTGTGACGGATAGGCTAAGCAGCAGCTCTGCGGCCTTGCCGCTGTCCCAGTCCGGGTAGATGCCTGCGGCGAAGCCCAGCCATTCCTGCACGGTCAGCCAGCCGGGCAGACTGCTGCGGTCAGGAAGCATGGAGAGCTCTCCGAGCCGCTCAACACCAGCGGGTCTTCCGTTAATGCTGACCGTGCCGGACCCTGCGGGGATCAGACCGGATATAATCCGCAGCAGGGAGGACTTGCCTGCACCGTTCGGTCCAAGCAGGCCGGTGATGCTGCCCTGGGGAATGTGGAAGCTGATGCCGTCCAGGATCACCCGGTTTTTAATCTCGAACCGTAAATCCTTGCACTCAACTGCAGCGGGAAGGGCGGGCGTTTCTATTACCGATCTATTCATAGTCATTATTTCAATCCTCCTTATCGAATTGCAGCATTTGCTCGGCAGTAAGACCAAGCGCAGCGGCAGTGTCCTTGAACTGCTGTACAGCCTGGCGGATGATTGCTTTACGTGCATCCTTAATGACACTTTCTTCCCGGGTGACAAAGGTTCCCTGACCACGGTAGGTTACAATCAGCCCCATCCGCTCCAGCTCCTGGTACGTCCGGGCGGCAGTAGTGGGATTGACACCTCTGCCGGCTGCCAGGTCCCTGACAGAGGGTAGACGTGATCCCGGTGGAATGATGCCGCTAACAATCCGCTCCCGGATAGCGCCAACAAACTGTTCATAGATCGGAAGTGACGGATTAATCAGGAAGTGCTCCGGTAATAGCTCAAAGGTAGAATCCACCTATGTCCTCCCTTCTACATCTCTCTTTATGGTGTGTATGGATACTGACCATACACTTTATGAACCCAGTGTACCACCAACCACCATACAATTTCAAGCCAAATTTTAGAAAAGCAGGACTTAACGTGCATCTCAAGCAGTGTTTGCTTTGTATATAGAAAATGAGTCTTTGTGAAGTTAGGCAATAACGTATATAATTTTGTATGCTTATCTGATAATGACCGATTCGTAACTTCTAATAAGGAACCCTGAAAGGATGAGAAGTTTGGCACCACCGTCTTCCAAGATCACCGGCTTCCGATTCCTGAAGCTGGCTCCTCCGCAAATCCTGGTGCTGAGCTTCGCTGCGGTCATCCTCATCGGCACGTTGCTGCTTATGCTTCCGGTATCCAGCGTACCCGGTCAGCCGCTCAGCTTCATGGATGCGCTGTTCACGGCCACCTCCGCCGCCTGTGTGACCGGTCTGGCTGTAGTGGATACCGGGACCCATCTTACCGGCTTCGGACAAGCGGTTATTCTGGTGCTGATCCAGATCGGCGGGCTCGGGTTCATGACCATGGCCACGCTGTTTGCCCTGGTGTTCAGGCGCAGAATCTCACTGCGTGACCGGCTGATTCTTCAGGAAGCCATGAATCAGAGCTCGATGGAAGGGATTGTGCGGCTGATCCGCAAGGTGCTGCTCTATTCCCTGGTCATTGAAGCTGCGGGAGCACTTCTCCTGTCTATCCGCTGGGCGGTAGATATGCCGTTAGGCCGCGCAGTCTACTACGGGGTATTCCACGCGGTGTCGATGTTTAATAACGCCGGATTCGATCTGTTCGGCGGGCATGATCACAGCTTAATCAGCTATGTCGGAGACCCTGTCATTAACCTGGTCGTTATGTTCCTGATCATCTCCGGGGGAATCGGCTTCATCGTAATCTCCGATCTGGCCGACTTCCGCCGCACCCGGCGGCTGTCGCTGCACAGCAAGGTGGTGCTGTCGATGACAGCCGGACTGGTTGTGACCGGAATGGTGGTCATCTTCATCTTCGAGTTCACCAATTCCCGGACCCTGGGACCGCTGAATCTCGGGAGCAAGCTGTGGGCCTCCCTGTTCCAATCCGTGGCACCGCGTACGGCAGGAGCCAATACGCTGGATATCACGGGCCTGCGTCAGGCCACGCAGTTCTTCATCGTGATCCTGATGTTCATCGGGGCATCCCCGGGCTCTACCGGCGGCGGCATCAAGACCACTACCTTCACGCTGATGCTTGGAGCTGTTATCTCCATGCTGCGCGGCCGCGAAGACATCGTGCTCTTCCGTTACCGGCTGGCTCAGGAGCGCGTGTTCAAGGCACTGACCATTACGCTGTTAGCACTGCTGCTGATCGTTACGGTCTCCATGATGCTCTCGACTACAGAGGGGCTGCCGTATCTGATGATTCTGTTCGAGACGATCTCGGCGTTTGCCAATGTCGGACTAAGTCTGGGCTTGACCCCGGAGCTGACGCAGGTCGGCAAGATCCTGATCTGCCTGACCATGTTCGCCGGACGGCTGGGGCTGCTGACGCTGGCGTATGCGCTCGGCCCGAGACAGGGTAAACCATTATATAAATATCCGGAAGGCAAAATGATAATTGGATAGGGGAATCAAGTCATGAAACCACAGCAGTTTGTTGTAATCGGCCTGGGCCGCTTCGGTTCAAGTCTGGCGCTGGAGCTGATGTCCATGGGCTACGAGGTCCTCGGGATCGACCCCCAGGAGGAGAGGGTAGAGGCTATGACCGGGCAACTGACCCATGCAGTCATGGCGGATGCTACGGATGAAGGGATTATGCGCTCACTCGGAGTGCGTAATTTCGACTGCGGCATTGTGGCGATCGGGGATAATATGGAGCGGAGTATTCTAGCAGCGATTCTGCTCAAAGAGTTGGGCGTCAAGCAGGTGGTCGGCAAAGCCATCTCCATTCTTCACGGCCGCGCGCTGTCGAAGCTGGGGGTGGACCGGGTGATTTTCCCGGAGCGGGATATGGGTATCCGCGTGGCTCATCAGCTGGTGACGCCGAATCTGCTTGATTATATCGAGATATCCAAGGATTACAAGGTTGTTGAGCTGACGGTACCTGCCTGCATGAACGGTAAAAGCCTCTCCGAGCTGAACACCCGCGCCAAATACGGCTGCAGCATCATTGCCCTGAACCGCGAGGATGGCATCATTGTTGCCCCGACCGCGCATGATCATGTGCATCAGGGGGACATCATGGTGGTGATCGGCTCCAACGACAGTATCGAGGAGTTCGAGGATGAAGCGGTGAATGTGGAGTAAGCACTTCCTGTCAGCCAGCCTATCCTGATAAAAGAAAGCTATAAACGCCCGGATGGTTATGCATCCAGGCGTTTTTGCTGTTTCGGCGTAAGCCTGCAGCCGTGCATTAGTACGCCTGTACACCAGCCTGTAACATGCCGCGCGTGGGTTGGAAATTTTTCTTATACACATATGTAAAATGTATCCTGAAATGATAAAATAAAAATATTGTAAGCGGTAACATAGAAATCCTTAGGGGGATATGTGATGAAAAGAACACCGATGATCCTGCAGCTGGCGTTGATTCTATTCTGCATTATGGCTATTCCTACAGCAGTCCTGACCTGGTACAGCGGGTCACAGATTATACAGAACTCTGAAGCAGCTATCGGGGAATCCACGCTGGCCGGGCTTAATGCTAACCGCAGGCTGAACGAGAACGCGCTGGCCAATCTGGCCCAGGATACGTCACGTCTGGCGGCAACAAATATTTTTGACCGCATCCGCAGCTTCGAAACCTACGATGAAATTAACGCCAACTATAACAATGTAAGTCTGGCGCTGTCCGTGACCAAGGAACTGCTTAACCTTAACCGCCGGGTGGACGGTGTGTACTCTTCATTCTTTGTCCTGGAGGATTCGGATTATGTCTTCTCTACAGACAGCAGCATCACGACGCTTGCCCGCTATGAGCCTATCGGATGGATCACAGAAGCGCTTAAGGGACGCAGGGGGATCAGCGGGGTATGGGTGCCCCGTAAGCTTGCGTCGGGCGAGAACGTGGTATCTTATGTGTACCCGCTCAACCGCTTGTCCACCACCACCCGGGGAGTAATCGTCGTCAATATGAAGGAGAGCCAGATCGGCAAATATCTGCATGCTACCGAGGTGGGGGACAGCAACTACCTGCTGCTGGACGCTGCGGGTACGGTGATCTCTTTCAACGACCGGTCCATGCTGCTCTCCGACAGCCATAAACTGCCATTCTTACAGGAGATTCTGAATCAGGAAGCCAGTGAAGGCTACACCTTCCGCAAGCTGGAGGGCAAACGGACGGTGTATGCCTGGAGCCGATCCTCCTTGTCCGGGTGGTGGAATGTAAGCTGGAGCTCCATGGATGAGCTGATGACCAAATCCAGAGAGATGCAGGGGAATATTATTCTGCTGACGGGGGCGATCATTGTACTGGGGACGCTGCTGGCCATCTTCCTGGCCACCTGGCTGTCCAGGCCCCTGAGGCAACTGGTGCAGACGATACGCTCGAAGATTGATGTGGGCGTAGTGAACAAGAATGAGCTGGCCTTCCTGGATTTGGCTTTCAAACGGATGCAGGAGGAGGAAGAGAGTCTGTTCCAGCTGCTTCAGGAGCGTGAACAGGATACCCGCAGTCTGGCCGTACACCGTCTGCTGCGCGGTGAGATTCCGCCGCGGATCACGGAGGTTTTTCCGCATGCCTGTTACAGAGTGGCAGTGGTCTCCATCGACCAATATAGAAGATACGTGGGACATACCAATGGCGAGACGCGCAGCTATCACTGGTATTTGCTGAGTGCCAAGTATGAGAGTGTTTTCCCTGAGGGGCTGGTAGCCCGCTGTGTCTACCATAATGAGGGCTGTACAGTGATTGTACTGAACTTTGCCCCGGAGGAAGGGGAGGCGCATAGTACTCTGATTCATCAGGCTCTGGAGGAGATCCGCGACCAGTCTCTTGAACTGCTGGAGCATTCGGTCACGATTGGGGTAAGTGAGATGACGGATGCTCCCGAGCGGGTGGCGCTGCGGCTGTTCGAAGCGCTGGAGGTGATCAAGCGCAGGATGATCAAGGGGGCCGGAAGCATCATGTACTGGCATGACGAGGAGGATAACAGCCGCAAGTATGTTGACTCTGAGAGCAGTGAGCGGCGAATCCTGAATTTCCTGGATGCCGGCGACCTGGCGGGAATCTTCAAGGAGCTGCAGAGCATCCGCAGCCAGATCTCCGCAGAGGACAATATCTCCTACGATAATATTATGTTCATCTATCATCAGCTGATGGGCGCGACGATCAAGCATCTGCGCGAGAATCACCTCGGGACCGGACGGATGATTATGGGCCGGGGCAACGTATATTCGATTCTCGCCGCCATGGATACGCTGGATGAGCTGGAGGAGTACCTGTATGATTTTTACTGTGAGATTGTACAGAGCTTGGACCGCAGCGCCCATGAGACCAATTATGCGCAGCGGATCATGGAGTACCTGAAGCAGCACTACCGGGAAGAGATCGTCTTCGAGAACATGGCCAAGCAGATAGGCATCAGCTACTCCTATATGCGCAAGCTTGTATATGAACAGACCGGCAGCAGCATGATTGACTTCGTCAACCAGCTAAGGATCGAGCAGGCCAAGGAGCTGTTGCTGGATTCCGGGCTAACGATCAAGCAGATTGCCGCTGAGGTCGGTTACGCCAATGCGCAGAGCTTCAACCGCTTTTTCCGCAAGTATGAAGGCATGCCGCCAAGCGGCTACAAGTCAGCGAAGAGCAAGAGCTCTTAGAAGCTCATAGATGGCCATCAAAGCCCATAGAAAATCATAGAACCCATAGAAACCCATCGCCGGCGGAACGGCATCTCGTATCAAGGACCGTGTTGTTTCGGCAGGTCTGTGGAAAGTGGGCAGGTGACAGAATGAAAGGGATAAATCCCTCCGATGGAGCCGAAAGTGGGCTGGATAGGAAAATGAAAGGGATAAATCCCTCTGATGGAGCGGAAAGTAGGCTGGATGCTGGAATGAAAGGGATAAATCCCTCTGATGGAGCCGAAAGTAGGCTGGATGCTGGAATGAAAGGGATAAATCCCTCCGATGGAGCCGAAAATGGGCTGGATGTGGAAATGAAAGGGATAAATCCCTCTGATGGAGCCGAAAGTAGGCTGGATGCTGGAATGAAAGGGATAAATCCCTCTAATGGAGCCGAAAGTGGGCTGGAGGTGGAAATGAAAGGGATAAATTCCTCTGATGGAGCTGGAAGTTGGCTAAACGAGCGAATGAGGAGCACAAGTGCCCCTGAATTCCAGGAAAGTTGGCTAAACGAGTAAATGAGGAGCACAAGTGCCCCTGATTTTCAGGAAAGTTGGCTAAACGAGCGAATGAGGAGCACAAGTGCCCCTGAATTCCAGGAAAGTTGGCTAAACGAGTAAATGAGGAGCACAAGTGCCCCTGATTTTCAGGAAAGTTGGCTAAACGAGCGAATGAGGAGCAGAAGTGCTCCTGAAATAGTTGAAGGATACCGTGTTGAGCCACAGTAGCTCTCCAATCATTCCCTGATAGCTCTAGTTGCTCCCTAATTGCCCCCTCATCGTTTCCCAATAGCCCCTCCCCGCTCTCCGGTCCCTCCCCAATCCCCCCTGGGCCCTTCCCTCATCACGCAATTTTTATCAGGCATATACCTGACCTCCTAAATGAAAGCGCTTTATTATTTTTGGGAATGCCTATCATTTTTGATTATTCTCCTGCGGCTGAGGCCTTCGGCGCCGGGCAACAATCATTTGTGAATCAATTGTGATAGGTGATCATCAATACTCATGATATTCAAGCCTGGGCAAAGACGGTAGCATAGGAACCAGGCCGGAGAATAGGAGCCGGCAGCCGGCAAGAAGAATTCAAGGCAGGAGGTGAATATGTTGAAAGCTGCAAGCGCTTCACAAACGAATCACAGTCCTTTATTAAGAAGAAAACAGGGGTTCGGCTATTATTTACAGCGGGATTGGCAGCTCTATCTGCTGGTGATGCTTCCGCTGGCTTTTGTCATCGTATTCAAATATTTGCCAATGACCGGACTTGTAATCGCCTTCAAGGACTATAAGATTGCCAGAGGCTTCTGGGGCAGTGAATGGGCCGGACTACAGGTCTTCCAGGACCTGTTCGCCAAGCCTGATTTCATCCGGGCCGTCCGCAACACCTTGCTGCTGAACGTGCTTGACCTGTGCTTCAGCTTCACGA
Organism: Paenibacillus sp. FSL R7-269; assembly: GCF_000517865.1. Taxonomy (NCBI): domain Bacteria; kingdom Bacillati; phylum Bacillota; class Bacilli; order Caryophanales; family Paenibacillaceae; genus Paenibacillus; species Paenibacillus sp. FSL R7-269. The sequence goes on along the minus strand of NZ_ASPS01000114.1, from coordinate 18,464 downwards.
TGCCGATTGTGCTGGCTCTGCTGCTGAACGAGATCAAGAGCGTACGGTTCAAAAGAATCAATCAGACGGTGCTCTATTTGCCCCACTTCCTGTCCTGGGTCATTATCGGAGCCATCGCCTATCAGCTCCTCAGTGAGGGGGGCGGTGTGGTCAATAACCTCATCGAACTGATGGGAGGCACCCGGATTCCATTCCTGCAGCAGGATACGAATTGGCTCATTAGCTATCTCGTGATCGGGGTCTGGCAGAGCATGGGCTGGGGCACAATTATCTACCTGGCGGCGATGAGCGGGATCAACCCCGAGATGTATGAAGCTGCTACGGTAGACGGGGCGGGCCGCTGGAGAAAGGTATGGAATATCACTCTTCCATCGATCCGGGCAACGATTGTGACGCTCTTGATTATGGCGCTGGGCAAAGTAATGGACGGCTCCTTCGAGCGGATCTATGCGCTGCAAAATAAAGCGACCACGGAGTTCACCACTACCATACCGGTCCTGGTGTACCGCTGGGGGATTGAGAGCGGCAATTTCAGCCGGGCGACCGCCATCGGACTATTCCAGTCCGTCATCGGAATTATTCTGGTCATTTCCGCGGACCGCGTAGCCAAGAAGCTTGGCGAGGATGGGATTTTGTAGAAAGGAGAGGAACCATGAAAGCAATAGCCGGAGGCACTGCCGCACCCCATAAAGCACGTATCGATATCTGGGAAACGCTGATCCGTCTCGTCATTATTATCATCTCACTATTCTGCCTGCTGCCGTTCATTCATGTTGTATCGAAATCGCTGAGCTCTGACTCCTTCGTCATTGCCAATAAAGTCTTTATGTGGCCGCAGGGCTTCACCATTGAAGCATATAAAAAAATCTTCGCGGATGCCAGTATCCTCCGTTCCCTGTACATCTCGGTCATCGTGACTGTGCTGTTCACCATTCTGGGCATGATCCTGACCATCTGCGCCGCCTATCCGCTGTCCCGAACCCAGTTCAAGGGCCGTAGGGTGATCACCTTCATCTTCCTGTTCACCATGTACTTCAGCGGGGGCATCATTCCTGACTATATGAACATCAATAATCTGGGGCTGATGGATACCATCTGGTCACTGGTGCTGCCGCTCTCCTTCAGTGCCTTCAATCTGCTGATTATGAAAACCTCGCTGACCAGCGGGATTCCCGTCAGTCTGGAGGAATCTGCGCGGATCGACGGTGCCGGGCATTTCCGGATTCTGTTCAGCATTGTGCTGCCTTTATCCAAGCCGATTATGGCAACACTTGCCCTTTTCTACGCGGTGGGCCGCTGGAATGCTTATCAGGATGCCTTGTTCTATATCAAGCATGAGACCTCCCTCCGGCCGCTTCAGCTCAAGCTGTATTATCTGGTCATTCAGGCAAGTGAAAGCTTCCAGCTGGAGGCCAGCCAGGTGCAGCTAAGCAATCCGGAAGTCCTGAAGGCGTCAGTCGTTGTATTCGCTACCTTGCCTATCCTCTGTGTGTATCCGTTCGTCCAGAAATACTTCGTTCAAGGTGTTATGCTCGGAGCCGTTAAGGAGTAATCCTGCGTCCCTTGTATATAGTCATTCTTTGGAATTACGAAAATTCAAAAAATGGGGGAATTGCGATGAATAAAAGAAGCGTGTATTCGTTAATGATGGCATCCGTCATGACGGCAGGCCTGCTGGCCGGGTGCTCCGGGGGAAATAACACCAAGGATACGGCAGAATCCAGCAATAAGCCGGCCGGGACAGCCGCGGCTACGAACCAGGCCGAAGGAGCCTATCCTGATTATTCCAAGGGCTTCGAGAAAAAAGTCTCGCTCGACATTCCGGTCTATGAGCGTGCCTATGAAGGCTGGAACGTGTCCGATAACTACTATACCCGCTGGGTGCAGGCGGAGTTCGGCGACAAATATAATATAGAAGTTAATTATGTGCCGATCACCCGCTCCAAAGAAGTAACGGATTTCGAGCAGCTCCTGGCTTCGCACAAGGCTCCGGATATTATTTTCCACTATGATATGCCGCAAGCGCTTACTTATTATGGCGAGGATGTGATGCAGCCGCTCGACTATGCAGAGATCCAGAATTATGCGCCGACCTATTGGAAGAGCATGGGTGAAACAATTGAACAGTACGGTACCGTGGATGATCAGAAGACCTTCTTCTTCGCTGCGCGCCCTGAAGCCGACAACTTCGTCAACATTATCCGCAAGGACTGGGTGGAAAAGGTAGGCATGAAGGTTGAGGATCTGACCTCGCTCGAGAAGTACAACGAGATGCTGGCCAAATGGAAGGAAGCCGGACTCGGCGTAAGCGGCGGCAATCTGCTGCAGAACTTCTTCAACTTCAACTATCCGTTCCGCAAATGGCCGGTGGATGCGAAGTATCGTGCGCTGTATTCCGATCTCAGCGTGGCTGATCTGACTACGGAAGAGACTGAGGCTTACCTGCGTAACCTCAATTACCAGTATAACAATGGCCTGATTGATAAGGAATTCTATCTGCGCAACGATGAACCGAAGATTAAGGCTGAATTCGTGGCAGGCAAAACCGGTAACTTCGGCTTCTATCTGGCGAACAACACGGATGTTTTTGCGGCTACGCTGCAGAATAACCCGGATGCCAAATTTGCGGTCGTGCCTCCGCTTGCGGGAGTACCGGAGGGCAACAAGCCTCAGGGACGCGCTTACTGGCCGTTCGGCTTCATTATGGGAATTAACTATGAATCCACGCCGGAAGAACGCGCAGCCGTGTGGATGTATCTGGAATGGCTCAGCCAGCCGGAGAACCTGTTCAAGTTCCAGAACGGAATCGAAGGGGAGAACTATACGCTTGACGCAGACGGCATAGCGCTGAAGAACCCGGATTATAAGGGCGAAGCGGTGCTGGCACAGAACAATAACAAGGATTACTGGGGGCTGGTGACGGAAATTGCCCAGTACCCGGATGAAGCCAAAACCCGCAAGGCCAACCTGCGCAACTGGGCACCGGCCGGTTATGAGCCGCTGGCTGATGATCTGGTGAAGTATTATGACGAGGTTGCCGAATTCCGTACACCGGATGCCCTGTTCAATGTGGTGCTGGAGAAGGTGAACGAATACAAGGCCGATCTGAACACGCTGTTCCAGGAGCTGTACGTGAAGGTGGTGCTCGCTCCGGAGGCTGAGTTCGATGCTACGTATGAAGCCGCCAAGAAGACGTATCTGGAGGCAGGCTACCAGGAGATTCTCGATGAGAAGCAGGCAGCAATTGATGCAGGCAAATTCCGTTAATCCGGTGTAAGTCTGGTTTAGTATAGCAAAAGAATTACCCGGCAGTATCCTCACCCGGCAGGCTGATCCGTAGCATTACGGAAGCTTGCCGGGTGATTGCTGTGTTCCCCGCTGCTACTCGCGGCTGTTCAGGAAGACATCCTCCGTTACCTGCACCAGGCAGCGTGCTGCCGTGCTGAGTCCGCCGCTGCTCTGGTAGATGAGGCAAGTGGTCCGCTGCGTCTGCTCCAGCTCCTTGATGTGCAGGGAGACCAGTCCCCCGCCGTTCAACAGCTCCGGACGCAAGTAAGAGTTCGGCAGCAGGGCCGCAGCTTTGATCGTCGGCAGCAGGCGGACGATGGCCTCGAAGGAGTCGATCTCCATCCGTACATCGGGATCAACCCCGCAGCGCTGGAACAGATCATCTGTTGTCCGGCGGTACCAGGTTCCCTTGGAGAAAAGAATCATCGGCAGCCGGGAGAGATGCTCCATGGTGAGCCGCGGTGTCAGGGTCAGCGGATGCTGCTCGGAGACGACCAGCCGGAGCTGGTCCTCGAACAGCGGGATGCAGCGCAGCCCCGGCTCCTGAACCTGGGAGGCGATGATGGCGACATCGCATTTGCCTTCGCTGACAGCGGTGACCATCTCATGAGTCTTCCCGGTGATGAGCTTCAGCTCGGCTGCCGGATATTTCTCTGTGTATGCTTTTACCAGGGGAGGCAGGGTTGTCTGCAGCGTGGTCAGACTGGCCCCCAGCGTCACGAGCTGCGGCTCGCCCTCCTTGAACTTCGATAACGCTTCCAGGAACTTGGAACGCTGCTGCCGCTGCTCCAGCGCATAGGTGTAGGTAAGGCGGCCAACCTCTGTAAGCTCCAGGCGCTTGCCGAAGCGGTTGAACAGGGCGACGCCGAGCCGCTCCTCCAGCTTGGAGATTTTGCGGGAGAGGGCCGGCTGGGACAGGTTGAGCTGGCGCGAGGCCCGGTTCAGGCTGGAGTGCTCCACCACCGCAGCAAAAGCATCTAAATCATCATACATTCATAGTGCTCCTCTCTTCCAAATCCCATACAACTGTGATAAAAGGCATAGCCGATGAGCCAAGGTTCTCCTGATGTGCAGGAAGACAACCCTAAATTGTAAGTTATTAATGAAGCTAAATGAGAATTATTATCATATTAAAAATATTCTTATGCAATTATTGTATAACGATTAATAATTAGATTGCAATTCCCTTATAAGCAAAAAAAGAGTAACATGAAAAGTGACACAAGATATTCACATATTGTGAATTATTCAGCAAAGTCCGGGAAAACAATGGATAGTGGTGCAAACAGACTATTAGCCGGTAAATCAAGCCTGCCGCTGCCCTGTTTCAACTGTACTCCCGGCGGTGTATGCTCTTTAAAAAGACTTGTGAAAACGCTGTTTTATATGGAAAGGGGACACTTTGCATGAGAGGATTTTATTCCAGAAAGATTCATTCCTTGCTCGGCGTTATCCCGCTCGGGGCATTCTTCCTTGAGCACATGCTGACGAACTTCGCAGCAGTAGAGGGTGGCGCTTCTGGTTTCACAGACAGTGTGCTGTGGCTGAACAGCCTGCCGCTGGTCTTCTTCCTGGAATTGTTCGGCATCTGGCTGCCGCTGCTGTACCACGGAGTATACGGCTTGTACATCGCGTACCAGTCGAAGCCGAACCTGAACCGCTACAATCTTGAGCGCAACTGGCGTTATACGCTGCAGCGGATCACCGGAGTCGTCACCTTCATCTTCATTGTCTGGCATCTGTGGGACACCCGCGTCCAGGTAGCACTCGGCAAGGTGGAGCATGATCAGCTTGGCGGAGTGATGCATAACATTGTGACCCAGCCGCTCTTGATGACTCTCTATATTGTCGGAATCGTGGCTGCCTGCTTCCATTTCTCCAACGGTCTATGGTCGTTCCTGATCAGCTGGGGGATCACGGTGGGTCCGCGTTCGCAGAGAGTATCATCCGTACTTTGCCTCGGTATTTTCGTTATCGTTACCTTCATGTTCGTCCTGTCGCTGGTCACCTTCCGTAACGATGAATTCCAAACTGCCGCTACGGCGATGCAGTCCCTGCGCAGTTTTATTTAAGAATACACTGGTGTGTGGAAGCGGTTAACTTATACTGCTGACACCACTTAGGAGCGGATATTCCGCAATACTAGAGCGTATGCTTCCGAAGCGAGTTTTGTACGATGAGGAGTCAGGAAGCAAACGCTCACAAAACTTAAGCCTATGCTTCCGAAGCAAGTTTTGCTGCACAGCTATCTCGAAGAAGCGGATCTTCCGCAAAACTTTTAGGAGGGGAACAATCATGGCATCAGCCGATATCATCATCGTGGGCGGCGGTCTGGCCGGCCTGATGGCTACCATTAAGGCCGCTGAATCCGGCGCGCATGTACATCTATTCTCACTGGTCCCTGTCAAAAGATCACATTCCGTCTGCGCGCAAGGCGGCATCAATGGCGCCGTGAATACCAAGGGCGAGGGCGACTCGCCCTGGGAGCATTTCGACGATACCGTCTACGGCGGCGACTTCCTGGCCAATCAGCCTCCGGTGAAAGCCATGTGCGAAGCGGCACCAGGCATTATTCACCTGATGGACCGGATGGGCGTAATGTTCAACCGCACCCCTGAGGGGTTGCTCGACTTCCGCCGGTTCGGCGGAACAAAGCGCCACCGCACAGCCTTTGCCGGGGCGACTACCGGTCAGCAGCTGCTCTATGCACTGGATGAGCAAGTGCGCCGCTGGGAAGCGGAAGGCCTGGTTACCAAGAGCGAGAACTGGGAATTCCTCTCGGTGATTCTGGATGACGAGCGGGTCTGCCGCGGCATCAGCGCCCAGAATCTCAAGACGATGGAGATCCAGACTTTCCCGGCGGACGCGGTCATTCTGGCCAGCGGCGGTCCGGGGATTATTTTCGGCAAAACGACGAATTCGGTCATCAACACAGGAACCGCAGCAAGCGCCGTGTATCAACAGGGTGTGCATTATGCGAACGGGGAATTCATTCAGATTCACCCGACGGCGATTCCCGGCGATGACAAGCTGCGGCTGATGTCGGAATCGGCGCGCGGTGAAGGCGGACGGATCTGGACCTATAAAGACGGTAAGCCGTGGTACTTCCTAGAAGAGAAATATCCATCGTACGGTAACCTGGTGCCGCGCGATATTGCTACCCGTGAGATTTTCAATGTGTGTGTGGATCAGGGGCTGGGCATTAACGGCGAGAACATGGTCTACCTGGATCTGTCGCATAAGGACCCGAAGGAGCTTGACGTCAAGCTGGGCGGGATTATTGAGATCTACGAGAAGTTCATGGGGGATGATCCCCGCAAAATTCCGATGAAAATCTTCCCGGCGGTGCATTATTCGATGGGCGGCATGTGGGTCGACTATAATCAAATGACGAATATTCCCGGCTTGTTCGCGGCAGGGGAATGTGAATATCAATACCATGGGGCCAACCGTCTTGGAGCGAATTCGCTGGTCTCTGCCATTTATGGCGGAATGGTCTCCGGCCCGAAGGCTGTTGAATACATCAAGGGCCTTAAGAAATCGGTGCAGGATATCTCCTCAACGGTGTTCGACAGCTTCCACAAGACGCAGACCGATAAATATGAGTCGCTGCTCGGGATGACTGGCACAGAGAATGCTTACGTGATCCATAAGGAGCTTGGCGAATGGATGACGGCGAACATGACCGTGGTGCGTGAGAACAAGAAGCTGGAAGCGACGATCGGCAAAATCAAAGAGCTGAAGGAACGCTACAAGAATATCAATATGAGCGACACTTCGCGCTGGAGCAACCAGGGGGTAGCCTTCACCCGCCAGCTGTGGAACATGCTGGAGCTGTCAGAGGCGATGACGCTTGGAGCCCTCCTGCGCAATGAGAGCCGGGGCGCACATTATAAGCCGGAATTCCCGACGCGTAACGATGAGGAATTCCTCAAGACCACCAAAGCCGCCTGGACAGCAGACGGCCCGCAGATCTCCTACGAGGAAGTCGATGTATCGCTGATTCCTCCGCGCGTGCGGGATTACTCGAAGGACTGACCGGTTAGACTAACCAAACTTTCTAGGAGGTAACTGACATGGCGGAAACAGCAGCAGCTCCCAAAAATGTGAAATTTATTATTACCCGCCAGGATGAACCGGAGACCAGCCCCTATACGGAGGAGTTCGAGCTTGCCTACCGTCCGGGGATGAACGTAATCAGTGCGCTGATGGAGATTCAGCGGAATCCGGTGAATGCGAAAGGCGATAATACGGTTCCTGTATGCTGGGAATCCAACTGTCTGGAAGAGGTATGCGGCGCATGCTCCATGGTCATCAACGGCAAGCCCCGTCAGGCGTGCGCAGCGCTGATCGACAATCTGGAGCAGCCGGTGCGCATTGAGCCGATGAAGACCTTCCCGGTCGTGCGCGACCTGGTGATTGACCGCAGCCGGATGTTCAACGCCCTGAAGCGGGTCAAGGCCTGGATTCCGATTGACGGCACGTATGATCTCGGTCCGGGACCGCGTATGCCGGAGAAGAAGCGCCAGTGGGCATACGAGCTGTCCAAATGCATGACCTGCGGCGTCTGCCTGGAGGCTTGCCCGAATGTCAACGAGAAGACCGACTTCATCGGACCGGCAGCCATCTCGCAGGTGCGGCTGTTCAACGCTCACCCGACAGGTGAGATGAACGCTGAAGAGCGGCTGGATGCGCTCATGGAAGACGGCGGCATCGACGGATGCGGCAACTCGCAGAACTGTGTGCGGGCCTGCCCGAAGGGCATTCCGCTCACAACCTCCATTGCCGAGATCAACAAGCAGACAACCAAGCATATGTTCAAGCGCTGGCTGGGTGTCTGACCATTTTTCAGACCATTCGTCTATAAGCACAATCGTAGCAGGCCATTCAGTGTTATTACTGGGTGGCCTGTTTGGCTGTGCACGGCTGAACAAGAGGTACAGATGTGTTTCTGGGGGGCCGCAAAAAGGGTACATGTGTAGACAACCTGTAATGAAGAGCCTGAAGCTGCATAGAATAGCCATACGTCCGCAGGTTCCGATAAATATAGGTGAATATGTTATAATCTACATAGCTGAAGATAACCGTCTGACAGCGGATAACGGGGAGGAATGACTGTGATTTGCCGTGAACAGGATGGAACGCTTGTAATGACGAAGCAGCATGAGCACGGGCTGCTGGCCGGAGAATTTGCGAAGTGGTTCAAGGAAGAGCATACGCCCGCGGAAGGCCGCCGGGCTGAGGTATTGTGGGCAGTAAGCAACCATGACCGGGGCTGGATTGATCTGGATGAGACACCGTTCTGGAATGATGCAGAGGGACAGCCGTACAGCTTCCTCGATTTCCCGGTTGTGCCGAAGCTGACCTTCTATAGACGGGGAATCGATGAGGTGGAAGCGGAGACGCCATACGGGGCGCTGCTGTGCAGCTCGCATTTTGAACGGTTAATTGAGGTGTCGGGTGAGGAGTGCCCGGAGCTGACACAATATCTGGAGGGTGAAGCGGACCGCCGGGCGCGTATCCACCGGGAGCTGGAGCAGAGCAAGCCGCTTGAAGAAGGCGAGCTGTATTATGACGCCAGACTGCTGCAATTCTGCGATGATCTGTCGCTGTTCCTGGCGCTGAGCAAGCCGGGCAGCGCCGAATCCGAGAAGCACCCCTGGTTCGTAGACGGCTTCTCCGGCAGTGAGGAGTTCAGCTTCACCTCCGGCCGTGCCATTGAAGCGGAGTGGCAGGACAGCGCTACGCTGACCCTGACTCCGTTCCCGTTCACGCAGGAGGTTGAAGTGAGCTTCAAGCAGCGGCGGGTCAGCCGGGCGGACATTAAGGATAAGGGAATTGCCCTCGCCTACCGTGAAGCTCCTGAGGAAGAATGCCGGATCAAGGTAGTTAGCGGACCGGAGGAAGACACACCTGTGAAGTCCGGGAGCAGCCAGCGTGCTGAAGGGTAATCCGACGATATATAATCCACTGCGGACCTAATGGAATAGATTAGAGTTAGAGTACAGAAAGGAGACACTCCCTATGAGCAAAAAGCCGTTCGGGGGCTCTCCCGGGCGTACGGTTCCTGCTGCTACGAATGGAGCGGGAATAGGCCCCCCGAAGCCGGAAGGCCGGGGCGGCCGCAAGATGACCCGCCGCCAGTTCCTGGCCCGTGGGGCAGGAGCGGTGGTCGGGGCGGGTCTCCTCGCCGGCGGCTATGCCTGGCAAGGGGAGCCGAACTGGTTAGAGGTGACCCGCCGGGAGCTGCCGCTTGCGGAGCTGCCGTCCGCGTTCGCCGGGACCCGGCTGGTCCATTTCAGCGATGTGCATCTGGGCTTCAATAAGGATGCGAAGGATCTGGCCCGGCTGACGAAGCATATCAAGGATGAACAGCCGGATCTGATCTGCTTCACCGGGGATATCGTGGATAGCTATGCCGAAGATCTGACCGACTCAGTCCCCCTGCTGGCAGAGCTACAGGCCCCGCTTGGAAAGTATGCCATCCTCGGGAATCATGATTATAAGAATACGGAGCTGCTGACCCGTCTGTTGACGGAGGCCGGATTCCGCGTCCTGCGGAACGAGTCTTATCTGATTAAGCAAGGCGGAGCAACGATTGCCGTAGCAGGACTGGATGACATGCTGCACGGTAAGCCGGACCCGGAGGCAGTTGTCCGGGATATTCCAGACGGCATCTTCACGGTGCTGCTAATGCATGAGCCGGATTACGCCGAGGTGGCGGAAGCCTATCCTTTTCACCTTCAGCTCTCAGGTCATAGCCATGGCGGTCAGATTCGTCTGCCGCTGGTCGGCGCGCCGTTCACGCCTTACGGATCTAAGAAATACATAGACGGCTTGTATTATACAGAGAATAAGGCGATGCCGGTGTATGTGAACAGGGGCTTCGGTGAGACAATGATGCCGCTGCGCTTCCTGTGCCGCCCGGAGCTTACCGTGCTGACTCTGCGCCGGGGGTAGCCGGACTGCAAGAGAGGGGCACCGTAGGCGAGAGAAGAAGAGGGAGAAGTTCATGAGCACTTATGAGATGATCATGGGGATGTCGCTGCAAGGCTCTAGGGTGGAACTGAAGAATATGGCGTCCGGCGACGGAGCGCTGCTGAAGTCGCTGCTCTCCCACCCGGAGGTACAGCCGCATATTCAGCTGCGTCATGCATCGACTTCCCGGCAGGGCGTACTGGATAAGCTGGTGACCCGGATGCTGCACGGCTATGATCCCGGCGCGCTGCATGCAGGAATCTATATCTTAGGCCAGCCGGAGCTGATCGGATCAGTCTCCCTTCAGAACTGGAACCGGCAGGAAGGCCATGCCGTGCTGGGCTATATGCTGAATCCGTTGTGGTGGGGTCGCGGATATGCGACTGAGGCACTGGGATTGCTGCTGGGCTACGGTTTCAGGGAACTTGGCCTGAAGAGAGTCGAGGGGCGCTGCCGGGGGGATAATTACCGGTCCGCCCAGGTCATGCTGAGGAACGGCCTGACCCTGGAGCGGACCCTGCCGATGGCGGACGGCTCGGGCGATGTAATGAAAGTATTCACATTGTTACACAAATGAAATAATGCCGTTATCAAACTCTAACAGTCAGCGGTTAAACTAAGTACATGACCCCCTTTTGAAAATATAACTGCTGTTGGGACCCGATGATTCGGGTCCATTTTTTTTGGGCGTGTGCGGGCATGGGCTCCTGATGAGAGGGATAAATCCCTTTGGATTGGCCGGAAGTGGGCTGGACGAGGAGATGAGGAGCATTAGTGCACCTGAATTCGTAGATAGTTGGCTAAATGGCCGAATGAGGAGCATTAGTGCACTTGAATTCGTAGATAAATGGCTAAATGGCTGAATGAAGAGCATTAGTGCACTTGAATTCGTAAATAGTTGGTTAAGTGGCTGAATGAATAGCATTTGTGCCCCTGAATTTGCAGCCACCATACTTGCGGTATCGAACATTGTGTGCTGGCAGTCTCCAAGGGGATTGGGCTATGATAGTGTACATGGATATGATAAGTATAGATGGGGGAGGAAATGAACCTTTGAATGATGTGATTAGATTACTTATGAACCACCGTTCGTTCCGGAACTATAGCGGGCAGGCGGTGGAGCCTTGGAAGCTGAAGACGATTTTTGAGGCAGCCCAGGCGGCACCCTCTTGGGTGAACGGCCAGCAGGTATCGATGATTGCGGTACGCAGCGAGGAACGCAGGCAGCAGCTGTCGGCGCTGAGCGGCAACCAGAAGCATGTGGCGGAAGCGCCGGTATTTCTGGTGTTCTGCATGGACTTTCACCGCGCGAAGCTTGCGGCGGAGCTGGAAGGCCAGCCGTTCGAAACGGCTGCGGATGTAGACGCGCTGCTCGTTGGAGCCACGGATGTCGGCATTGCACTAGCGAACGCCGTAGCTGCCGCCGAGTCGTTGGGGCTGGGGATTATCCCCATTGGGGGTGTGCGCCGTAACACGGCAGGAGTAATTGAGCTGCTGCATTTGCCAGAGTATGTATTCCCGGTGGTCGGACTCTGCATTGGCTATCCGGAGGGAGAACAGCCGAAGAGTTCACGCCTGCCTATAGCGGCGGTATACCATGAAGAGGTCTATAACCCAGATCAGCAACACTTGATCGAAGAATATAATGAGACCCACCGGGAGCTGCTCAAGTCCCAGGGGCTGACGGAGCGGAGCTGGACCAGCATGATTGCCCGCTTCTACGCTCTGAATCCGCAGTATGGGGACTCGCAGCGTACGCTGAGGCAGCAGGGCTTCACTTGTGTGAATCTGAATAAGGAGTAACTAGTTAACATCTGGAGGAATGCAGATCCTCCCGGGATCTGCGGCTCAGTCGGTGGGCAGGTAGCTGTTAGATGCTAGTGAAGAGTTGGAAGGTAGCAGCTAACAGTTTGTCTCTGATTCTCTAATAGTATCGCCTTAGCCCAATAGAAACCCCGCCTTGCAAGTCTGGTGCAGACTTTGGCAAGGCGGGGTTTTTTAAATGAATTATGTGTCTGCCTATAACGCGACCTTAACCTTCTCGCGCCGCTTGTAATAGACCCAGTATTCGAATCCAATCTCCTTCAGCCGCGCAGCCACCTGATTGCGCTGGTCGGCGACGCGGGCAGGGAGATGGGCATCGGAGCCGAAGCTGACCTCCACGCCGAAGTGCAGGGCCCGCTCCAGAATCTCATCGGAAGGGTACCAGCCGCCGCACAGCTTGGTGCCGCCGGAGGTGTTGATCTCGATGGCCGGACCACATTCGCCGATCACGCGCAAGGCTTCGTCAATTTCCTTGGGAGCAGCGATCTCGGAGAAGGGCGGATAGTTGCCTTTCATGGCATCGATATGGCCGAGAATCTGGAAGATGCCGCTGCGTGCGGATTCCGCAATTAGCCGATAGTACTCGCTTTTGGAAGCAAGCCTCTGCGCGGGGGCAAGCCCCTTCCAGCGTCCCTGGTTGAAGATACTGACCTCCTCAACATGATGCACAGAGCCGATTACATAATCGAACGGGTAGGCGGCGTAGGTCTTGCGGTACAGCTCCGCATGCTCCGGGAAGAAGTCGGATTCCATGCCGAGCAGGACATCAATGCGGCCTTCGTATTCTTTTTGCAGCGACAATACTTCCTCCACATAGTGGACCAGCTCGGACTTGGCCATGGCAATGCGCGGAAAAGCCTGCTCAGACGGGCTTCCGAAGTAAGGCGAATGATCGGAAATACCGATAACATCCAGCCCCGCCGCTATTCCGGCTTCAATATAATCCCGGATCGTGCCGTCAGCATGGCCGCAGCGGAAATGATGGGTATGCAGGTCGAACTTCATAATGGGAACATCTCCTTAGGCTAATATGGCTAAATAGGGTGCAGGTTACTCTGAGCCGATGAACTGGGTCTCGGGCATTCCCTTAAGGTCGCTCAGGAACTGCCTCATCGCAGAGTTGACATACTTGCCGGACTTGGTAATAACACCTACAGGATGGGTAACCTCAAGCTCGATGATCGGGACGATGCGCAGGGTTCCGCTTCTGACCTCGGCAGTGACCGATTGCTTGGAGATGACCGCCGCTCCCAGATCAAGCTCGACCATCCGCTTCACTTCCTCACTGCTGGTCAGCTCCATAATCACCAGCGGCTGAATACCGTGCCTTGCCAGCACCTCATCGACAAATTTCCGGCCGACTGTATCCGGTGAGAGCAGAATGAGCGGGATGGTGCCCAGTGCCTCGATCCCGGCTGTTTTGACCTGGGCCAGCGGATGGCGGGGCGAAACAACCAGTTCGAAAGTATCATAATACAGGACCGAGGTCGTCATTCCCGGATTGCGGCCGATCAGATAGCCGATGCCGACATCCACAATACCGTTCTCGACCTGCTGGTAGATCTGGGAGGAGGACATGGATGAGATCGAGGTTTTGATATGAGGGAACTGATCCTGGAAATAGGAGAGCACCCTGGGGAGAATCTGGATGGCGATGGAGGTGGTGGTACCGAGAATAATATGCCCTTGGGGATTCTCTTCCAGATCGGCAAGGCGCTGCTTAAGCTCATCTACGATTCCGACAATCTGTTCCGCGTGGGCGAGGAAGACCTTGCCCCTGTCCGTCAGCGTAACCGGCTGGTTCCGGTCAACAAGCTGGGTTTTGAACTCTTCCTCCAGGCTTTTGATCTGGGCCGAGACTGCCGGCTGCGTCAGGTTGAGCAGCTCGCCCGCCTTGCGGAAGCTCATGGTTTTGGAGATGGTGATCAGTGTTTCGAGCTGGCTGATATTCATGGACTGTCCCCCTTATGGCTACCGGATGGTGCCGCCGTATATTTGTACAAACAGGGAAAGCCGCAGCTTTCCGGAGGGCGTATGTGCACATGCAAGCTTTCAGAATTAGAGTCTGCAAGCCGCGGATTCTGACAAAGTAGATAGGTACAAGGGTCGCTGTGAGTGCTGCACTCGGAGGGTGTGACGCCGCAGATCTTACGTTTATTGATTAAATTATAGGAGATTCCTCCCGGGAGGGCAATGTTGAGCTCCAAACTATCTTTAGAAATCATTCGACAAGACCATTAATTTTTGGTGAATAATGCCGATATATGAAGTATAATAAATTTTATTGCTTAGGACTTTTGGTATATGACTAAAGACTGGTCGAGGGGGACAGCACTTTCATGAAAGCAGAAGTAATTAATCCGTTTCTAGAGTCTGCGCGCATTGTAATTGAACAGGTGATCCAAGTCTCGCCGTCCACCGGTATGCTGGGGATTAAGGATATTGAACTGATCGATAATCATATATGGATTCAAGTGGGAATGACAGGTCAGCTCAGCGGGAATATTATCTTCGGGATTGCCGAACCGGTCGCACTTAAGATGGTGTCGGCCATGATGGGCGGTTATGTAATTACGGAGATGGATGAGATGGGCCAGAGCGCCATTTCCGAGCTGGGCAATATGATTAGCGGCAATGCCAGTACTATTCTCTCCAATCAAGGGGTGTCCGTAGACATTACCCCGCCGAAGCTGATGAAGTCGGAGAGCATGTCCATACTGCCGCGCAAAGCGCTGAGTATTCCTCTTGTGATGGAAGGGATCGGCGAGCTTGATATTCAGGTTATGATCTCTTAGGCGGATAATCGGGAGTTGAATCTATTCCATGGCATTACAAGGCAAGATTGTGGTAATTACAGGAGCTTCCAGCGGGATTGGCGCGCTTACGGCGCAGATGCTCAGCGGGCACGGGGCGGTTCCCGTTCTGCTGGCCCGGTCCAGGGACAAGCTGCAGGCTGTTGCGGCGGGCATCCAGGGCGAGCATGGGCTGTTCGTCTGTGATGTGACCGATGAGGCGGCAGTGAAGCGTACCTTTGCGGAGATCCTGGAGCAATACGGCAGAATTGACATTCTGCTCAATAATGCCGGTTACGGCAAGTTTGCGGCTTTTACAGAGATGGAGTCTGAAGAGTTCGCCGATATGATGGATGTTAACTATATGGGAATTGTGCGCTGCACCAAGGCTGTCGTTCCTCATATGCTTACGCGCGGCAGCGGTCAGATCGTGAATGTGGCTTCCATGGCCGGCAAAATCGGAACCGCACGCTCAGTGTCCTACACGGCCACCAAGCATGCCGTTCTCGGCTTCACCAATGCGCTCCGCCAGGAGCTGCGGAAGAGCGGTATTATTGTCTCGGCTGTGAACCCTGGACCTATCGCCACCGAATTCTTCAAGACCGCCGACCCCTCCGGTAATTATGAACGAAGCGTAAGCCGGATCATGATGACGCCGCAGCATGTGTCCGCGAAGATCGTCAAGCTGATGGACAAGGGAAGAGAGGAAGTGGACCTGCCCGGTCTGGCAGGCTTCGGCATCCGGCTCTATGGGCTGTTCCCGCGGCTGGCAGACAAGCTGACCTATAACCTGATGAACAGAAAATGAATAAATTGTAGTTTCGATGTGTGGCGTGAACGACTTGTCCCCCTTTGGTATACAGGATGGTATGACCGTTTAAATACGGTTCGGACTTAGATTTTATGGCCTTCCATTTGGTGGAGAGGCCTTTTTGGCATATAATGAACATATTATCTTAAGTGAAAAGGATGAAACCCTATTATGAATAAAGCTTCTTTTGCGGCTATCGGCATCCAGGAAGACCTTGCTGCCCGGTTGTCTGAATTCGGCATCACCGAACCATCCCCTGTACAGGAGCAGACGATTCCGCTTCTGCTGGAAGGAAGAGATGTTCTGGCCGCATCCCAGACAGGAACAGGCAAGACACTGGCTTATCTGCTGCCGCTGCTGCAAGGGATTAACCCGGACTCGAAATCGGTGCAAAAGCTGGTGCTGGCGCCAACTCAGGAGCTGGCGATGCAGATTCTCCGTGAAGCGGAGCGCTACGGTGCACACCGTGGCATCCGCGCCATAGGACTGATCGGCGGGGCGGCGATCAAGCGCCAGATTGACAAGCTGCGGGAGCATCCGCAGCTGGTGGTAGGCACCCCGGGACGCATACGTGAGCTGATCGGGCTGCGCAAGCTCAAGATGCATGAGGTGAGCACGATTATTCTCGATGAGGCGGATCAGATGTTCCAGCTTAGCGGTGCGGGCGAAGTGACGAAGATCGTCAGCAGCGCGCTGCGTACGCGGCAGCTGGTTATGCTGTCGGCCACGATTGGACCGGAGACCCGTCTGCTGGCGAACCGGGAGATGAAGAATCCGGCGGAGGTGGGCATCGACCCCGGCATGATGACTGCCCAGAGCCTCGAACATCACTATGTGGTGTGCGAGGAGCGGAACAAGATTGATATGCTGCGCCGGGTCATCCGCCACTATAAGCCGGACCGGGCCATTGTCTTCGTGAACGCGACGGATGACATCGCCGAGGTGACAGCGAAGCTGAACCACCTGGGCCTTCCGGCCGCAGCGCTGTACGGCGATGCCGACAAGGTGACGCGCGCTAACGTGCTGACCCGCTTCCGGGACGGCAAGCTCAAGGTCCTGGTCGCCAGTGACGTAGCGGCGCGGGGCCTGGACATTGAGAATCTGACGCTTGTCGTCAGCTTCGATCCTGCCTTTGACTCCGAGCACTATGTCCACCGTGCCGGACGGACCGGGCGCATGGGTAAACGCGGCTTATCCGTAACGATCGTTACGGAGCAGCAGACGTTCATCATGCGCAAATTCGCCCGCGAGCTGGATATCCAGCTGGACGAGCGGGAGATGGCCTTCGGCAAGGCGCTGGCGGAAGGCGGACGCGCCGAGCTGCGCAGCGGCGGCACGAAGGAGCGCCGCGAAGGGGCTGAACCGCGCGGCGGCATTGCAGCGCGCACCGGCAAGCCGCAGGTGCGGACCTCTGCGGCTGGAACAGCCGGAGGGACGGGCGGCGACGCGCCGGCAGGCCAGCCAGGCCCAGCGCCTGGCGGCAGTGGCGTTACGGTGCGGCGCGAGCAGCACCGCCCGGGAGTGAGCGCCGGCACGCGCAGCGCGGCGGGGCCGGGGGGCAAGGCCCGCAGCCAGGCGGAGCGGGACAAGAACCGCAAGAATAAAGGAGCCCCGAAATGGCTCAAGAACAAAACCCCGAGAGGTGACGGTCAATGAATACAGCTCCCGTATTGGAAATTACGGGCCTCAGCGGAGGCTACAGCCTGAACAAGCCGGTGCTGCATGACATCGGCCTGCAGGTGCAGCCCGGTGAGATGGTTGGGTTAATCGGACTGAATGGTGCGGGCAAGAGCACCACAATGAAGCATATCCTGGGGCTGATGTCCCCCCATAAGGGTGAGATTACGGTACAGGGGAAGACGCGCAGCAGCGATCCAGAGAGCTACCACAGTGCGCTGTCCTTCGTGCCGGAATCCCCTCTGCTCTATGAGGAAATGACGGTTCGTGAGCATGTGGAATTCACAGCCAGAGCGTATGGCGTGGAGCGCAGTGATTATGAATCACGCACCAGCCAGCTGGCTGCACTCTTCAATATGGAGGACAAGATGGATACCTTGTCCTCCCATCTGTCCAAGGGCATGAAGCAGAAGGTGATGATCATGTGCGCGTTCGTAGCGCGCCCGGCCCTGTATGTCATCGACGAGCCGTTCCTCGGCCTCGACCCGCTGGGTATCCGCTCCCTGCTGGATTTCATGCTGGACCTGAAGAAGTCCGGAGCTTCGATTCTGCTCAGCTCGCATATTCTCTCCACGATTGAGAACTATTGTGACCGGTTCATCGTGCTGCACGGCGGTAAGGTGATTGCAGAAGGGACCCTCGCCGAGATGACCGCGAAGGCAGGGCGGCAGGGCTTGAATTTGGAGCAGCTGTTCTACGAGCTGGTTCAAGGAGGGAAATGATATGGATTTGAAGGAGCTGCGCCGGCAGCGGCGCAGCCGGTTCACGGGAAGCCTGGTCCCTTATATGGGATATATCATTCAGAGCGGTGTTGCCATGGTGTTCCTGCTGGTGCTGATTATCTTCTCCGCCTGGTACACAGCGCTGCTGCGCGATATTCCGACTGGCATACCGATCCGCTGGATTATGTTCGTCCTGTTGGTGCCTGCGGCGGTACACAGCAGCTTCCGGACGTATCTGCAGACCCCGGATACAATCTTCCTGCTGCCGCAGGGCCACCGGATGAGAGAGTATTTCGCCCCGTCCTGGGTTAGCGGCAATGTGTGGAAGATTCTGCGACTAGCCTTTATCCTCATTACATTATGGCCGCTGTA
>NZ_ASPS01000113.1:0-34623 GCF_000517865.1 Paenibacillus sp. FSL R7-269 | reverse complement strand
CTGATTCTGGTCAAGCTGTTATCCAGCTACGGGTTATGGCGGGAGACAGCGATGCTCTCCCGCCCCGCTGCGGCAGGCTATAACCTGCTGCGCTGGGCAGCCGGCGGTCTAATGGTTGGGGCATGGCTATGGCAGCCGTCCATGCGCGCTCTGATCTTCATCCTGATTCTGGCCGCAGCCTATCTGGCCGCACTGGCTGTTCCCGGACGGCATGCTGTTCCGTGGGAACGCCTGATCACTATGGAGAAGAACCAGGGAACCCGGGCGCTGATGGTCCTCGGCTGGTTCGTCGATGTTCCGGGACGCGAGCAGCGGGTCTATGCCCGCCGTTATCTGTCGCGTTGGGGCAGCGGGCTCAGCTGGCAGCGGGATTCCGCCTACCGGTTCCTCCTGACCAAAAGCTTTGCCCGTGGTGACGTCTTCGGCATCGTCCTGCGGATGGCGGTGCTGGACCTGTTCCTGGTGTGGATGATGAAGGACAGCTATCTCGGCAGCGGCATCTATGTATTCTTCCTCTTCCTGATGGGCATTCAGCTGACGGCGCTGCGCAAGCTGCACAGCGAATCGTTCTGGCTGACCGTCTACCCGCTGCCGGAGGGCAGCAAGGGCAAGGGAACGATCCAGTTTGTCTTCCGGGCCCATCTGGTCCTGGCGCTGCTGACCGGATTGCCGCTCCTGCTTCAGGCCGGGCAGCTGGAAGTACTGTCTACCTTCGCCTGCGGATTCCTGCTCGCGTATCTGTTCAAGGTAAGCTCCGCCCGCAAGGAAGCGCGTGCGGATGAAGACGACCTGTAGAACGGATTGCAGCAGCAGACAAGGCGTCACCCGCAAGCGGGTGTGCTTATAACAAATGGCCTCAGGCTCTCGCGAATGCGGAGTCTGAGGCCATTTTCAGAAGAAAAGAATGTATAATAGGGAATTCCCTCTTCATCTCAGGTGGTGCAGGGAATGCTATAACACGTGGATCGGAGAGAGCGCGCAGCTCCCTCCAGGGGACTCACTCCCTGTTAGACAAAGAGTGAACGGCTGATGATGACCAGCAGGATAAAGAGAACCAGAATGGCTCCAGTGCTTGTGAACCCGCCGCCGTATCCGTATCCGCCTCTAACTTCTTCGCTCATTGTTCATTCCCCTTTCGCGTGTGAGTGTGTTGTACTTGAGTACATCGTATTGTATGTGCGGAGGGCAGAACGTGTATAGGCCAATGCCGTAGCACCGGGCAAAAAAAATCAGCCCCGTAATTCCGGGGCTGATGAACGTATTCAAAGGCTGCTGTATATCAGACCTTCTCCAAATCACGGATGCCTGCATAGACGAGATCGAACAGATCTTCCAGCTGATCCTCCTCGATACAGGAGAAGGCAATGCGCAGGTCGCTCTCGCCAAGGGCGATGGTGCCCAGGCCGTAGGTGTGAATCAGGTGAAGCCGCAGATCTTCCGCAGAGACGGTAAAGAGCTTCAGGCACATGAAGTACCCGGAGTTGAACGGATAATAGGTCCACACATCATCGCCGTATTTACCGCTGTCCAGCAGCGCCTTCACTTTGTTGGCCCGGCCTTTCATGATCTGGAACTTCTCTTCCTTCTGTGCAGCGAATTCCGGTGCCTTCAACGCGTCGAGCACGAAGGTCTGGGACGGATGTGCGCCGCTGGAGATGGTAGCCCGGATAATACCGAGGGTTTTTTGTTCCAGCGCTGCCAGCAGCTCCTTGTCCTCCGAAGCGTAGGTGATGAAGCCGACGCGGAAGCCCCAGACGAATTCTTCCTTGGTAGCTCCGTCAATCTTGACCGCCAGCACGCGCGGATGCAGGTTCGCCAGCTTGCCGAACAGGGATTCCTTGAGCGAATCCTCGAAAAAGAGTCCGAAATAAGCATCATCGCTGACCACTACCACATTAACGCCTGCTTCGGCGGCACGCAGGATAGCGGCAACAATAGCCTCGCCTTCTGCAAGGCCGGGCGTATATCCGGTTGGATTATTCGGGAAGTTAAGCAGGACGATGGCTTTGCCGCGGTCCTTCTGGGCCAGCAGGGCATCCAGCAGCCCTTCGCTGTTGAAGCTCATGTCCTCCGTGAAGAGCGGGTAATTCACGGTTTCGGTCAGCCGGCGGATGCCGAAGGTCAGCTCGTAGTTCTCCCAGTTTTTGTCCGGATAAATGACGACATCCCCTTGCTCTGCGAACAGATCGGCAACGATGCTAAGCCCGTGGGTCAGCGCATTCGTGACGATTGGATTACTGAAAGACTTGCCTTCAAGCGACGGATTCTCACGCAGCATCTTCTCCCGCCAGACGGCGCGAAGCTCCGGCTTGCCTGCTGGAGGCGCATAGCCGTACAGGTCTTTGGGACTGTAGGCGGAGAGTTTATCCTGGATTACGCCAAGGTGCATCGGCAACCCGTTCTCGGTAGCAATCCCGATAGTGGCGTTATACTTTTTAGCATGAGCCGTTGCCTCTGCGGATTGGCTCAGAATCCCCTCTTTGGGAAAATAGATCGCTTTACCGAGACTCGAGAGCATATCGTATACATGTTCATTGCCTGCCTTGATGCTGTCATTCAATTGTCCAGCCAGTGGATTCATCAGTTTCATCCTTCCGGTATTCTTCTGGGATATATACGTTAACATTGCCTAACATTATAACACCGTGGATTGCCGCCGTCACTGAGTAATGCGGTGATTTGATAAATAGTTTTGGAATCCGGCGGCGGTCTGCTTCATTGCGTCATGCGGAAGATGTACAAACAGGAACCGGACAAGGTATTATGAAAAGTAAGCTAACGCTACATCTATAGGAGGGAACGATATGCTTCATGCATCGCCATCCTCTTTTGTCATCCTCCCGGCCCTGGCGAAGATTGTCTGTGAACCGGGCTGGAAATGGCAGAAAAGAGAGAAGCCGCTGCAAAACTATGACTTGTTCTATGTCTGGAGTGGAGAGGGTACGGTTGTGCGTAACGGCGTGCCCTATCAGGTGGGGAAGGGAAGCTGCTTCCTGTTCCGGCCGGGGGATTATACCAGTGCCACACATAATCCGCAGAAACCGCTTGTCATTACATATATTCACTTCGATGTGACGGAGGAGGTCACGGAGCTGCCGGCCCCTTACCATGAGCTGACCGAGACGGTGGAGTTCGAGCATCTGCTCGCCCGTTATGTCCGGCTGTTCCTGGTGCAGACCTATGCGGCGGAGGAGGAAGGCCGTCTGATTCTGAAGCAGCTCATGATTCATCTGCTGCGGCAGGATCAGGCGAGGCCGGTCGAGCGCCATGTCAGCAATCAGCTGGCGGAGGTGATCCACGAGGTCGCCAACTATGTCAGCCAGCATCCCGGGGCCGCGCACCGGGTAGAGGACCTGGCCGCCCGGGCGGGGCTGTCCCCGCGTTACTTCTCAATCAAGTTCAAGGAGATCACCGGCTCCTCGGTCCAGTCCTATGTGATCCGCGCACGGATCGAACGGGCCCAGCATCTGCTGCTGTATGCGGGCATGAATGTCACGGAGGTCGCAGATGCGCTCGGCTACCGTGATATCTTCTTTTTCAGCCGCCAATTCAAGCAGCATACCGGGAAAAGCCCGTCAGAGATCCGCTGAAGCAGCGGGGGGAGTATCGTGCTGAGTGTGGTGTAGGTATTTCGGGTGCTAGGTGTGCTGTGTGTGCCATGTGTGCTTGATGTGCTATGAGTGCCATGCGTGCTATGTGTGCTATGCGGACCGAGCGGACCTTATTGTGCGAAAAAGTCACTTATTCCCCACGCTACGGACTCAGGGGCCGTTATCTGACTGATTGGGGCTGAAATAGAGGAGTATAGGCAAACTTAAGAGCATCTGTGTCCGCTTGCCTGCGTGATCAGGCAGAATAGCTGAAATAGCGGCTTTCCAGTCCGCAAGATAGGCCTGAAGTTGAAGCGGACACTGCTCTGTGACAGAATAGAAGCAAGAGAAGCCAATCATACACGGGAGAAGGAGAATACTTATGTACGAAATCGTTCTGATACGGCATGGTGAGAGTGAATACAACCGGCAGAATCTGTTTACGGGCTGGAGTGATCCCGATCTGACGGAGAAGGGCGTGGAGGAGGCCATGAAAGCGGGCCGGCTGCTGAAGGAGAACGGATACACCTTCGATCTTGCATTCGCTTCGGTGCTGAAGCGTTCAATCAAGACGCTGAACTATATTCTGGATGAGATGGACCTGCTGTGGATTCCGGTGCAGAAGTCGTGGAAGTTGAATGAGCGCCATTACGGGGCGCTGCAGGGCCTCAGCAAGAGCGAGACCGCTCTGAAATACGGTGAGGAGCAGCTCCATATCTGGCGGCGCAGCCTCTCCGTCCGGCCTCCGATGCTGGAGTCGGATGACCCACGTTATGCGAGACACGATGTCCGCTACAAGGAAGTGCGTCCGGGTGACATCCCGCGCGGCGAGAGCCTGGAGGATACCGTACACCGGGTCGGTGATTTCTGGACCAACCGGATTGTACCGCTGATCCGCAAGAAGGAGCGGGTCCTGATCTCGGCGCACGGCAACACGCTGCGGGCCCTGATCAAGTATATGGAGGATATCGACGAGACCGCGCTGCTCGACCTCAACATCCCGACCGGCGTCCCGCTCGTCTACAAGCTCGACGACGATGTGAAGCCGATCAGCCGCTTCTATCTCGGCGAACCGGAAGAGGTGCAGCAGAAGGCGCGTGAGGTGGCGAATCAGAGTAAGGTTACGGAGTAACCGGAGCAGCGCTGCGTTCAGCTTAGGCTATATAATAAAGGGAGTATTCCAGCCGATATGGGGGTTGGGGTACTCTTTTTTTTTGAAAATTTAAGTAATTATCCTTCTATTTCTCGCTGAAGCGGTACCGTCCTTTAAAAGGATGATAATGCCGTGTTCACTTAGTATTTTACATAATTTGTAGTAGAGTGTAAGGGGAAATATGTATATTCTTGTTAAGGCTACACTATATAAGGAGGAACAAATTGTGGAAATAAATGTACAACCTGCTTCACCCCAAACCTATCCACCGCTACGCCCGTCAGGTCTCGGAGGCTGGCTGGTGCTGGTGCAGATCGGGTTAGTCGCAACATTATTTCAAGTGTCGTTACAGCTGATTAACTACAATATTCCAAGCTTCGGCCGGGAGTATTGGGATCTTCTGGCATCCCCGCAAGGGGAAATGAACCATCCGCTCTGGGCGCCGGCCTTTATATTTGAAGCCGCTGCGAACGGAGTGCTGCTATTGCTGACTATTTTTACTTTGATTTTGTTTTATCAAAAAAAGGCACGCCTGCCGCGCATGATGATTCTGCTCTATTCCGTCAACCTGCTGATAGGGATCATTGACTATGTGCTCGTGATGAATATTCCTGTTGCCAGTGAGCTGCAGGATGGAAGCAGTATGCGTGATCTGATTAGAGCGGTATTCACCTGTGCGTTGTGGACAGCCTACTTCCGGAAATCGGAGCGCGTAAGGTACACCTTTATCCATTAAAAAGGTCCGGGTGATGCCGGCATCTGAAATCATTTAGAAGCTGGAGGGTATTATTTCGCACAATTATAATTAACAAAAAGAAAACGCATACTTATCTCTTGCCAAACGAAATTTAGTATGATATTTTAAATGTGGGCTTGTTACTGAAAAGGCATAACCCAGGACATGTATGCTATTACATGTTTTGGGCTATGCCTTTTTGTATTCTTCGAGACCTAAGGAGTCTAAGAGGTTAGTTCAAACTAAAAAGGGATATGTTAAAGGAGAGGCTATCATGAATGATCATAAGTTATCTGTAGAGAAATTAGACAAGAAAAAAGGGTTGTTTAATAAATTTATTGATAAAATTTCTGGCACATCAAAAGAGGAACCGGTAGAAACGAGTACAGCGGCTGATACGATTATAGGCAGCCCAATGAAAGGGCAAGTGGTTCCTCTCAGTGCTGTAAAAGATGAAGCCTTCTCTTCAGAAGCACTGGGGAAGGGGGTTGCGATCGTTCCAACCGAAGGAAAAGTCTATGCTCCCGTTGATGGGATCATGACAAACATTTTTCCATCTGGTCATGCTCTTGGTATTACAAGTGTAAAAGGCGTCGAGGTTTTAATTCATGTGGGCCAGGATACTGTGAAATTAAAGGGCAAACATTTCAAACCCGTGGTTAAGCAAGGACAGCCGGTGAAGAAGGGGGATTTACTGCTAGAGTTCGACATAGATGAGATTAAAGCGGCTGGATTTGATATAACGACACCGGTTATCATTTCTAATACCGCTGAGTTTTCCGGAGTTCATGAAACCGATAAACTTACGATTGATTACAACGAGCAATTGCTGCTAGTCGCCATCTAAATGATGCCCTGCAACTAAGCTACTGAAGGTGGGGTTGCTGATGAAAGTGATTAAGAAAATTAACAACAACGTAGCTCTATGCTTGGATGGCAACAATAAGGAATTAATCGCCTTTGGAAAAGGAATAGGATTTCCGGAAATGCCTTATGAAATTACAGATTTAAGTCAGATATCCATGACATTTTATCGGATTGACAATAAGCTTTATAACTTTATTCAGGAGATTCCGGAGAATGTGTTTGAAATTGTGGCTCTAATCGTAAAAAAGGCTCAATTAGAAATAAAAAGCAACCTGAATCCCAATCTTGTGGTTGGTCTCTCTGATCACATTAACTTCGCGCTCATCCGTATGCAAAATTATAAAAAAATGCAAATGTTGTTTTCTTATGATGTGCAACAGCTGTATCCAAAAGAAACTGAGCTTGGAAGATATGCAGTTAAGCTTATTCAAGAGAGACTATTTGTAACCTTACCTGATAGTGAAATTACAAATATTGCGATGCATTTTGTTAATGCACAAGAAGAAAGGGAGCCAGATGAAGGAACCGCTGCAGAGGCTCTGATTTTAGAAATAGCTGATCAGATCGAAAATTTTTATTCGATTACAATTGATAGAAATGACTTCAATTATAATAGATTTGCCATGCACCTGAGATACTTTCTAAAAAGAGTAAACAATAAATCACAGTTCAAAGATGATAAAGCTTCCTTCATGCAAGAAATTAAAAATTCAAACCCACAGGTTTATGAATGTGCCTATAAGATTGGAGATTTTATTAATCAAAGGCTAGACTCTAAAAGTACAGAAGATGAGATTTTGTACCTGATGATGCATATTTACCGGATTGTCCGAAATACGAAAATTGAAGACTAGGGATTGTAACTCGTAATGGAGGCATTACCCAAAGCTATGTGAGTGCGTACTCATATTAGCTTTGGGTTTTTTTATTAAAATAAGGAGTGATCATAATGGCTCAAAACGAAAAAATTGAAAAGACAGCAAGTGAAGTATTAAAAGCAGTTGGAGGGAAAGACAATATTACCACGGTTACACATTGTATGACTAGACTGCGGTTTAACCTCAAGGATGAGAGTATACCAAATGCGGAAGATATCAAAAAGATTCCAGGTGTTTTAGGTACTGTGAATGCAGGAGGACAATTCCAAATCGTGATTGGGCAGACGGTTGACCAAGTCTACAAATCTTTAACTTCAAAGGGTGGAATGGCGAATGTTGTAGAAGCCGACGAAGATTCTGTAAAACAGAAAAAACAAATAACTTTAAAATCCATTGGAAGTGCTGTCCTTGACGCTATTGCCGGTTGTCTCACGCCTTTGATCCCGCTTCTGCTGGCCGTCTCTATGTTTAAGTTACTAGTAGCTGTACTGGGTCAAAATATGCTTAATGTCCTTAATGAATCCAGTGATCTATACACTTTGTTAACCCTTGTTGGAGATGCAGGATTCTACTTCTTCCCGGTTGTGGTCGGTTATACGGCTGCTAAGAAGTTCGGTGCCACACCAGTGTTAGCTATGTTTTTAGGTGGTATTATGATTCATCCAACCATCATAGATATTGCGACTAAAGGTACTGCTTTTTCCGTACTGGGAATTCCAAGTAAAATTCAAAATTATTCCAGTACCATTTTGCCGGTCATCATGTCTGTATGGGTGATGTCCTACATTGAAAAATTCATCAAAAAACATCTCCCTAACACCCTAAAGAGCATTTTGGCACCCTCGCTAACTATTTTTATTATGCTTCCAATTGCTCTTACAGTGCTTGGACCGGTAGGATCTTTCTTAGGGAGTTATATCAGCAATGGACTATTAGGCTTATCTGGTGTAACAGGATTTCTTGGAGTTGCAATTATTGCCGCACTCTATGAGTTCCTCGTAATAAGTGGAATGCATCTTGTGTTAATCACTACACTTATTCTCGCTTTTTCTACGAATGGACATGAGGCTTTGGTTATGCCTGCTGCGATTGCAGCCAGCCTTGCTGTGGCGGGCATGTGTTTGGGGGCAGGACTTCGAATTAAGGAGAGGGAACAACGTAATCTATCCGTAGGATTTTTTGTAGCCGCAATTATTGGTGGAGTTACCGAACCTGGCCTTTATGGTGTAGGTATGAGGTATAAACGTCCGTTTATAGGAATGATTATCGGTGGATTTGCGGGTGGTCTCTATGCAGGTCTAACGGGGGTAACCGCGTATACCTTTATTCCGGTAGCAAGCTTTCTATCTGTCTTTGGCTTTGTCGGGGGGCCTATGTCCAATCTGGTGAATGGTATTATTTCAGCAGTGATTGCCTTTATAGTTTCCACAATCGCTACTTATTTTTTGGGTTTCAAGAAAGGCGATCCGCT
Organism: Paenibacillus sp. FSL R7-269; assembly: GCF_000517865.1. Taxonomy (NCBI): domain Bacteria; kingdom Bacillati; phylum Bacillota; class Bacilli; order Caryophanales; family Paenibacillaceae; genus Paenibacillus; species Paenibacillus sp. FSL R7-269. The sequence goes on along the minus strand of NZ_ASPS01000113.1, from coordinate 25,928 downwards.
TATTACGAGCAATGCCGACAATCGTTAAGAGGAATCATTGTATTGAATGTGAGGGGGACTTGAAATGAAAAAATTATTATTAAGGGCTGATGATCTAGGCTACTCCGAAGGAGTTAATTACGGTATTGCTAAAAGTGTAAAAGACGGCATCATTGGAAGTGTGGGAGTAATGCCCAATATGCCGGCTGCTGTGCACGGGCTAGAACTGTTAAAGGATGCAGATGTTTGCTTGGGGCAACACACTAATGTATGTCTTGGCAGACCGCTCACTCCTCCCGACTTAATACCAAGCATCACAAATAAAAACGGGGAATTTAAATCATCGCGTGAATACCGCCAGACCGAAGAAGACTTTGTCGTTCTTGATGAAGTCATCCTTGAAATTGAAGCTCAATACCATAGATTTGTCGAGCTTGTTGGTGAACCTCCGCGTTATTTTGAAGGTCATGCCGTTTTCAGTGCTAACCTCTTAAAAGGTCTGGAAATCGTCGCGGAAAAGTACGGTCTTAAATATTCTGGATTTTCTATGGATGATAATCCTGTAAAGATTGGAAGCAAGGATGTTTTATTTCATATGGACAGTATGAAGCCTGATTATGTTCCTTTTGAGTCTTTAAGATCCGCTATGAAAAATGCCGAAAAAGATGAATACCATATGTTTATCTGTCATCCTGGCTATGTGGACGGATATCTTTTGAAAAACTCGTCTCTCACCTTGCCAAGGCCATTGGAAGTAGATATGTTATGCGATCCCAAGACAAGAGAATGGCTGATTGAAGCAGGAATAGAGCTAATTACTTATGATGAACTATAAAGCTCTTAAAGTTAAATATAAAAAGGACTTCGGGCTTATTCTGCCTGAAGTCCTTTTTTTAAAGAAAATGTTACTGTCAAACCGGCCGCCGCATCTCTCCCAGCAGCTCGCCCATCTTCACCTTCATGTCCGGAGCAAGCCCGGGGCGCGGGGTGAAGGTGCCGCTCTCCATCAGCAGAACTACCGTGGAACCGAATTCGAAATATGCCAGGTCATCGCCGCATTGCCACTCTCTGGCCGTCTCGTCGGTGTAGCGGATACTGCTCACATTCATTGCGCCTACCTTGACCACGGCGGTCTCGCCATGGCTGCCGGCTATATAAGTAATCAGCCGTTCATTGCGGCTCAGGACACTCTTCATATGGCGCATGCCGAAATCATTCACGGGGTAAGCCCGGCCGCGGATATAATCGCTCTCCCTCAGCTGCCCGGTTAACGGGGAGTGAATCCGGTGATAATCGGTAGGGCTTAAGTAGAGGACGAAATAATAGCCTTTCTTGTACAGTTCAAGGTGTGGTGAGTGATTAAGCAAATCCTCCAGCGTATAATCCTGCCCCTTCACATTCATTATCGTGCCGCAGTTGATTTCGCCCATTGCCGTAATCATAGCGTCTACAGGACTGGCTACGGCATGCTCACCGCTGGCCACCGGGCGCATTCCCGGCTTCAGGCGGCGGCTGAAGAATTCATTCAGTGTACGGTATTCTCCGGCAGTCTTCTCCGCCTCGGCGGCAGGAATCTGATAGGAACGAATAAATACCGGAATCATAAGGCGGCTGAGTCTGCTGTGGGATAAAGCCCCCATCAACCTGGAAAGCCATCTGTGCGAGGATAGCTCGGTCATCAGCCGCAGCAATTGTTTAACCATGCCCATCTCCCTTCCATCATGCAGCAGTAAAAATCCCGTGCCAAGGGACTCCACCCGCTCTGCATTATATTGACATAGAATAGGAGACAAATCAATAAGAGTTCATTCTTAATGCTTCTTCGTACAGATATCTGGCATAGCCCATAGGCTGGCGGTAGCTGTCTTTCCATACCCCGCGCAGTCCGGCTTTCTGGAAGCCGTAACGCTGGTCGCGCCCGTTGCATTCAATGAAATACAGATGTCCGTGCTTCGTGACACCGATGTCCAGACCGATATCGGCCAGCCCCGGCAGACTCTTCTCCAGCTCACGGGCGATGGCGAGACTGAGGGAGAGGACGGACATACGGATTCTGGCTGCCTCTTCTCCAGGGAATGCCTGCTCCAGCGCAAAAGATGACTTCAGGGCTTCGCCCCCTCTGGCGATGTTCGATACAAAGCCGCCGGGTGCAGCCAGCTTGGCGAACAGGCCGGTGACCTGCCACGCTCCGCCCCAGCCCCGTTGTACCGTGACACGCAGGTCAAAAGGGCGTCCGTTAATCTCGGCCAGCGGAATCCGTTCCTGGACCAGATAGGGCACGGAAGAGAGCCGGGCGCGGAGGATCCGGGGAAGGGCGTCTGGGTTTACGGCTCTGCTAACCTTGCGTCTTGAGCCAGAGAGAGAGTAGCTCCAGAGCCATCGCCCTTCGCCGCTGCGGGTGAGCCGCATCACGCCGTTACCCACGCTGCCCCGGCAAGGCTTGAGGATCAGATCCGGGTAGCGGTTCATCATCTCCCTCAAGCCGGAAAGTCCGCTTGCTGTGACTGGCAGAACGGCTTGTAGTTCCCGGCTGCGCTCCAGCAGGCTGTGAATCTGATCCTTGCCGTAACGATTGCAGGTGTTGTATACCTGAATACCCTGCTGGAGCAAGCGCTCGACGCCGGTGCTGCGCGGATCATAGATTGCCCGGTTGTGGATGACCTCCGGCGTAGGGACGATCTGTCTCCGGTAGCCTTGCGGACCTTTCTTCATATAGACACTGCTGAAGCCTGACGCCACGTTGATGTCAGACAGCTTCACAAAGCAGGGGGTTAATCCGTATGCGGCGGCGGCCTCTTCGTAGTTAGCCAGAGATTCCTGTCCGGTTTTTAACCGGGGAACGCCCCCGTGCATAGCGGCATTTAGCAGTATCCCAACGAGCTTTTGCCCCATGTTCGTTCCTCCTGTTATTTTGAAGTACTTCCCGGCTGTTTTTATGTCTCCTGTCATTGTATGTATGTATGTGCCCGTAAGGGTTGGACGGATGCGCGGCGGCAGATGCCCTTTTTTGGAAGGGGAAGAATGGATTCCAGGCAAGAGAAGGGTGTCATCCGCCCATGCTGCTGCATATGATGCCTAGAAGATACAGATGGAAGGAGGAGACTGCTTGTGAAGGGTCCCAAACGAAAACAGCAGCGCAGTACAAAAAGACCGCTCTATTACGTGGATAATCCCGATACGACTGAACTTAGCATGTTGGACAGCAGTCCCAAAACACAGAAAACCCAACAATCGGCAGCGGTGGAATCGGCTGAGGCAGAAGATATTACCCTGCAGGTGAGCGGGGTGGAGATGCTGGAAGTGACCGCCCCGCCCCAGCAGACTGTACCTGCACTGGAGGGGAATCAGGGAACCGTGAAGGAAGAGGTGCTCGGGCAGGAGGACCGTGCTGCCCTGCTTGAAGCTGAGGTAACGGCTCCCCTGGAAAAGGAACGCCTCCAGCCCGTATACACCGATGATCTGTCTGATGGCGCCGTCACCGGTGCCAAGATTGCTCCACGTACCATTGACGGGTCCAGGCTAAAGCATGGCATCATCGGCACACCCTGGCTGCAGGACTATGCAGTGCAGAGCATCAACCTTGCGGACCGGGCGGTAACCTCCTCGAAGATAGCGCCGGAGTCCATTACTGGTGAGCATCTGGCGGAGAGCAGCGTCAGCGGAGGCAAGCTGCTGGATCACTCCATTGGCGGGGAAAAGCTGAAGGACGGCAGCGTCGGTCCAGAGAAGCTGGCAGACCGGATGATCAGCGGAGGACATATCTCCGATGGTGCCATCAGCAGCCGGCATCTGAGTGAGTTCATCATCACAGCGGAGCTGCTGGATGATGGGGCGGTGACTGGTGAGAAGATTCTCAGCAGCAGCATTGACAGCCGCCATCTCAGCAACGGCAGTATTGACCGCTCTAAGCTGGCTGACGAAGCAGTGTCCGCCGACAAAATCGCCGATGGTGAGATCAGCGGTGTCAAGCTGGGCGATGCGGTGATCGAGAGCCGGCATGTGGGAGAAGGCGTCATTACCGCCAAGCATCTGGCACCGGGTGCCATTGGACGGGAACAGCTGGCGGCGCGCCTGATCGGCAAGGAACAGCTTCAGCCCGGTATTATTGAGAGCGGGCATCTCGCGGATGGGGCTGCCGGGTCCCGGCAGATCGGGGCGAAGGCTGTCCGCAGCCAGCATATTAACCCGGAGAGCATCCATGCGGACCATATCGCGGAAGGTGAAATTGGCAGCCGTCATCTGGCAGACCGCAGCATTTCTTTTGTGAAGCTGGCGGATGGTGCGGTAGGGACTACACAGCTGATTGAGCAGGCGGTTACCTCTTCCAAAATAGCGGATCAGAGCATTCTGGCCCATAAACTGGCTGACGAAGCCGTAATGACGCGCCATATTGCGAAATCCGCTGTCCGCAGTGCGCAGATTGCCGCGCAGGCTGTCACTTCGGCACATTTGCAGCGCGATGCCGTGGATAATTCTCATCTAGCCGCAGAGTCTGTAGGCTCAGCCCAGCTGCAGGAGCACTCCGTCCTGACCGGCCATCTGGCCAAAGGGGCAGTTACGGAAGAACAACTGGGATATGAATCCGTTACTGGAGAACATATTAGCCCGCAGAGTATTACCGCAGCCAAGCTGGCGGACGGCAGCATCATTACCGCCAAGCTGGCCATGGGCGCGGTCGGGGGGACGATCCTTGCAAAGGAAGCTGTCAGCGGAGAGCATATTGCGGTCTGCGCCGTGGAGGAGAAGCACCTGGCGGACGGCAGCATCAGCGGGCGGGTGCTGCAGGAGGAGGCTGTAGATGCTGGTCATCTGGCATCCGGCGCCATAGAACGCCGGCATCTGGGAGACAGCAGTGTGACTTCATCGGCGCTGCAATCCGGTTCGGTCACGGGAGATAAGCTGTCCTCCGGTGCCGTCAAGGAGGCTCATCTTACTGCGGCGATCGTGCAGCCGCATCATTTGGCTGACTATGCCGTCACTTCCCTGAAGTTATCGCCGGAGAGTGTCTCGACAGATAAGCTGGGCGATCTGGCCGTCACTTCAATCAAGCTGGCGGACGGAAGTGTAAGTGCGGAGAAGCTGGCAGCCTCAGCAGTGCAAAGTGAGCATCTGTCGGCAGGCGCGGTCGGCCCGGATTCGCTTAAGGATACGTCTGTACAAGGCAGACATCTTGCAGCGGGCAGCGTGGGCGGTGGACATATCCGGCCGATGTCGATCGGCAACGGACATCTTATTCCAAGCTCTGTCTCATCGATCCAGATTCAGGATGGCAGCATCAGCGCCGCCAAGCTGGCAGAGGGAGCGGTAGCTTCCCAACATCTCACCCCCGGCAGTGTGGGCGGAAGCCAGCTGGCTGAGGCCTCAGTGGAAGGTAGGCATCTCGCGGATGGCGGCATTAGCCTGGCGCATCTGGCGGAGGAGGTCCGCAGTGCGGAGCTACTGCCTAACGGCAGCATTGGCGCAGAGAAGCTGGCAGCAGGTGCTGTAGAATCGGTTCATTTGGCTGAAGCCATTGTTCAAGCCGTTCATTTGGCACCGGCAGCGGTAGAAGCCCGGCATATCGGTGCCGGAGAGATTACGCTGGCCCATCTGGCCAAGGAGACGCGCAGCGCGGATCTTCTCCCGGATGGCAGCATCGCAGGCAGCAAGCTGGGAGCAGGGGTGGTAGGGGCCTTCCATCTGGCTGCGGGCAGTGTGTATAGCGGCCACCTGGCTGCGGATGCAGTAAGCAGCCGGCATATCCGCGCCGGTAGCATTCAGCTCAGTCATCTGGCTCCTGATACGCGGGGCGCGGACCTGCTGCCGGATGGCAGTATAGGTGGAAGAAAGCTGGCTGAAGGCGCAGTGGATTCGCAGCATCTCCAGCCGCAGAGTGTGGACGCAGAGCATCTTGCAGGCGGAGTGATTCAGGAGCGTCATTTGGGCTCAGGAATTATCAGGCTGGCGCATCTGGCAGAGGAGACGAGAAGTGCGGAGATACTGCCGGACGGCAGTATAGATGCAAGTAAGCTTGCTGAGGGCGCAGTGGATTCGCAGCATCTCCAGCCGCAGAGCGTGGGCGCAGAGCATCTTGCAGGCGGAGTGATCCAGGAGCGTCATTTGGGCTCAGGAATTATCAGGCTGGCGCATCTGGCAGAGGAGACGAGAAGTGCGGAGCTGCTGCCGGATGGCAGTATAGGTGGAAGGAAGCTGGCTGAAGGCGCAGTGGATTCGCAGCATCTCCAGCCACAGAGCGTGGACGCAGAGCATCTTGCAGATGGAGTGATTCAGGAGCGTCATTTGGGCTCAGGAGTTATCCGGCTGGCGCATCTGGCAGAGGAAACGAGAAGTGCGGAGCTGCTGCCGGATGGCAGTATAGGTGGAAGAAAGCTGGCTGAAGGCGCAGTGGATTCGCAGCACCTCCAACCGCAGAGTGTGGACGCAGAGCATCTTGCAGGCGGAGTAATTCAGGAGCGTCATCTGGGGTCGGGGATTATCCGGCTGGCGCATCTGGCGGAGGAGACGAGAAGTGCTGACCTGCTGCCGGATGGCAGTATTAGAGGAAGCAAGCTGGCAGCGGGTTCTGTGGGTTCTATCCATCTGGCCTCCGGCAGTATCTATGGAGGTCACCTGGCGCCTGAAGCTGTGGATGGCTGTCATATCCGTCCAGGCAGCATCAGCCTGGAGCATCTGGCCCAGGATGCCCGTACCTCCGAGCTTCTGCAGGACGGCAGCATTACAGGGGAGAAGGTTGCTCCTCACAGCATTGGAACCAGACATCTGGCGGAAGGTGCAGTGGGAAGCTCGGAGCTTCAGGATGAGGCAGTGGATGGTTCCAAAATCTCTTCCTTTGCCATCCAGTCCCGGCATCTGGAAGAAGACAGCGTGCAGAGCTACCACATTGTTCAGGGTGCGGTGAGCGGAGATCATCTGGCGACCGATTCAGTGGATAGCTGCCATCTCCGCGCGGGCAGCATCAAGCGTGAGCATCTGGCCGAGAACACGCTGACCTCTGAGCTGCTGGGTGAGGGCAGCATAGACGGCAGCAAGCTGGCGGCAGGAGCTGTGGGGTCTAACCATCTGGCTCCGGGCAGCATCTACGGAGGCCATCTGGCTCCGGGAATCGTTGACGGACGCCATATCCGCAGCGGCAGCATCGGCCTGGAGCATCTGGCCGGGGATGCGCTGACCCCCGAGCTAATCCCTGACCATAGTCTTACCGGAGAGAAGCTTGCTCTTCACAGCATCGGCACCGGGCATCTGGCTGAAGGTGCGGTAGGAAGCACCGAGCTGCAAGACGAGGCGGTGAACGCTTCCAAAATCGCTTCCTTTGCCATCCAGTCCCGGCATCTGGAAGAAGACAGCGTGCAGAGCTACCACATTGTTCAGGGTGCGGTGAGCGGAGATCATCTGGCGCCTGATTCAGTGGATAGCAGCCATCTCCGCGCGGGCAGCATCAAGCGTGAGCATCTGGCCGAGAACACGTTGACCTCCGAGTTGCTGGGAGAGGGCAGTATAGACGGAAGCAAGCTGGCGCCAGGAGCGGTGGGGCCTAATCACCTGGCTCCCGGCAGCATTTACGGAGGACATCTGGCTCCCGGAATCGTTGACGGACGGCATATCCGCAGCGGCAGCATCGGCCTGGAGCATCTGGCCGAGAATACGTTGACTTCCGAACTGCTCCCGGACCACAGTGTTACCGGAGAGAAGCTTGCTCTTCACAGCGTCGGCACCGGGCATCTGGCTGAAGGTGCGGTAGGAAGCACTGAGCTGCAGGACGAGGCGGTGAATGCTTCCAAAATCGCTCCCTTTGCCATCCAGTCCCGGCATCTGGAAGAAGAGAGCATCCAGAGTCATCATATTGCTCAGGGTGTAGTGAACGGTGATCATCTGGCTCCCGGATCCGTCCATGCGGAGCATCTGTCCTTCCATCCGGTGCAGAGTGTCGGGAACCGCGATGTTTTGCAGCAGTTCGGGATGACGGCGTTTATGTTCAATGGTGATTCTGAGAGTGTAGAGGTGACGGTCTCTTTTGACGAGAGCTTCGGTCATACCGGCTATGTGCTGGTTGCCATGGCTAACCAGCCGTACTTCCATGCCTCATTGAAGAACAGAACGGGCGGAGAAGCGACGATTGAGGTGGTACGGCTGCGCGAAACCCAGCATTTCTATGGCGTACTGTCGTGGATTGCACTTGGCACTCCGCTGGTCAAACCTGCTGTGGAGCATCGCGCTTTTGACTGATCTGCGACTATTGGCGGTTAGTGGGGTACGCGAATTCTCGTTGCTGCAACATAAGCTCAGATCGTAGACAGGTTGGAATGTGTATGAGGCGCAGCCGTTGGCTGCGTCTTTCTTTGAAATATAATCTATATGTTTCACTTGATAACTTATCTTTCTATTGCTTGCTGAACCGGGAATTGCGAGCGGAAGGACAAGCAGGGAAGCCGGGGAAATGCTGTAGCTGCTCTGAGCAGATCTGTTCCAACCTGTCACGACCTGCCTTAATATATTCCGTTTGCTGATGGACGGAGTGTTCCTGCTCCTGTGAATGCTCCCTTACTGGCCTATTACCGGGTGGAGGCGCATAGCGGCATTTGTCCAATTATCTGACTTCAGGGAGACACTTGCCGTTACCGGGGGTGGCGGGATACATAGACTATGGTGTAACCCTCAGCCCGGGAGCAGCCCTGTGAAGGAAGGTGGATGAGCATGAAAAGAAAAGGAGCATCTGCCCGCCGCACGGGGCGGCGGGCAACCCGGACAGCACGGCGGCCAGTGACACGGCCGGTGCGGCCTGCTATACCGCCGCCAGCGGTGAATCATCCGCAGCCTGAGGTGTCGGTTATTATTCCGGCCATGAATGAGGCGGCGACGATTGCCGCGGTAATCGCCAGAGCCAGAGGCGTTCATCCCCGCTGTGAGGTTATTGTGATTGTTAACGGTTCTGCAGATCAGACCGCAGAGATTGCGCGCTCCTGCGGAGCGAACGTAATTGTGTATGAACAGCCGCTCGGGCATGATGTCGGGCGAAGCGTAGGTGCTGCGGCGGCGAAGGGAGCGGTTCTGCTGTTCACGGATGGGGATCTGGTAATCCCCGCCTCACAGCTGCGTCCCTTCGTGACGGCTGTCAGCGGCGGAGCGGATCTGGCACTGAATGATTATTCCGGCCCGGTCCGCAGCAGAGTTCCGCATCCGGTGGTGTTATCCAAGCATGTGCTGAATCTTCTGCTCGGAAGGTCTGAGCTGAAGGGCTGCTCCTTGACTGCCGTCCCTCATGCGATTAGCCGCAGAGCGCTGGAGGTTCTGGGCAGCGGCCTGCTGTCGAGACCGCCGCTCGCACATGCGCAGGCAGTGCTAGAGGGCCTGGTTGTGACGGCGGTGCATAACGTGCCTGTAGGCAGGATGAACGCGGTCCGCCGGAAGCACAGCGGCAGCGATCTTCTGCAGGAGGCTATCCTCAGAGACCACTTGGATGCCGTAGCCCTGGTGCTGGAGCGCAAGGGCGGCCGGGCAGGCTTCGGGGACGGCACCCGGCGAAGGGAGATGGTGAGATGATGGAAGAGCGGAAAGTATCCGTCAGCGGCCGGTCTTCGGCGGGGCGTGCAGCACCCGGAGGCAGCGGCTCTAAAGGCCGCACCGCCGGACGCGGCACCGCAGTGCGCAGAGGCGCGGTCAAGCAGCGGCCTGCGCAGCGCCGCAGCAAGCCTGCGGCGGCGGGCCTGGACCTCTCCCGGTCCAAGCGGAAGCCTGCTTCCGGGCGGCGGGTCCTGTCCCTGCCGGCATCGCAGGGTTCGCTGTCGGTGATTATCTCGGCCAGGAATGAGGAGCAGACGTTGCCGAAGCTGCTGGAGCAGGTGGAACGCCTGAAGCCGCAGGAGATTATTGTGGTGCTGAACGGCTGTAATGACCGTAGTTTTCAGCGGACACGGTTATGCGCTCAGGCGAGTATAGTGTGCATTCCGGAATCTGCCGGACATGATGTAGGGCGTTCCCTTGGCGCCAAGCTCAGCCGGGGAGATATCCTGTTGTTTCTGGATGGCGATATGGTGATCTCCGCCGGGCAGCTATCCTCTTTTGTGGCTGCGGTGGACCGCGGGGTGGATGTGGCGCTCAACGACCTTGATCCGCTTCTGCCCCCCTTCGGGCTAAGTGATGCGGTTACCCGCTGCAAGCTCTACCTGAATCAGGTTCTGGGCCGCCCGGATCTTGGAGCAAGCTCCATGACAGCCGTTCCGCATGCCTTATCCCGCCGGGCGCTGGAGAGAATCGGCTACCGCGAGCTGATGGTGCCGCCTCGGGCGCTGGCGCTCTCCATTATGGGCCGCCTGCGGGTAGAGAAGGCGGGAGGGGTGAATGTGATCAAGCAGAACCGGCTGCGCCAGGGCAACACGGGAGCCGGCAATGCCATAGAGCAGCTGATTGCCGGTGATCACGCCGAAGCTCTGGTCTGCGTAATTGCCCACCGGCAGAGCAGCGGGCAGCTGTCGGACGAGAACCTGCTGGAGCACCGCAGGCAGATTGCTGCCTGGAGGAACGCGCTATGACAATGACGAGCATTATTATTCCTACGTATAACAGGCTCGGGCTGCTGCGCTCCTGCGTCGAATCGATCAGAGCGCATACCCGGTCTGCCTATGAGATTATTGTAGTGGACAATGCCTCGAATGATGGTACCGAAGCCTACTGCCGGGCCAGCAAGCTGACGCTCATTTCCCTCCCGGAGAACCGCGGTTTTCCGCTGGCCTGCAATATCGGGCTGCAGCTGGCTGCGGGGGAGGAACTGCTGCTGTTGAACAATGACGTTATTGTGTCGCAAGGCTGGCTGGATAATCTGAAGAGTGCTTTATACAGTGCCCCTGATATAGGAATTGTCGGACCAGTAACGAATTATGCCAGCGGACGGCAGCAGGTACAGACCTGCTATACGGATATTGCAGGCTTCCATGCCGAGACGCTCCGGACCAATATCCCGGATGCGGCGAAGTGGCTGGAGACCCGAAGGCTTGTAGGTCTGTGTTTTTTATTCAAAAGACAGCTTATGGACGCGATTGGCCTGCTTGATGAACGTTTTTCGCCGGGGCATTATGAGGATGACGATTACTGCTACCGTGCCCGGCTTCAGGGATACCGGCTGCTGATTGCCGGAGATTGCCTGGTTCATCATGAAGGCAGCGCCAGCTTCAAGGAGGTCTATTCTGCCTCATTGCAGGAGCTGGTGGAGCGCAACCGCAGGATTTTTATGGAGAAATGGCAAGTGGACCCGTCGCAGTTTATCTGAGACCGCTGGCCGAAGGCTAAAGACGTAGAGAAAGAGGAGGAACGTAAGTGAAAGGAGTCATACTGGCAGGCGGAACAGGAACAAGGCTATACCCGCTCACCCGGCTAATGAACAAACATTTGCTTCCGGTCGGCAAATACCCTATGGTGTGCTACGGGATTGAGCGGCTGCGCCAAGGGGGGATCACCGATATTCTCCTGGTCATCAGCAAACAGTCCGCAGGACAGTACACTGACTTTTTGGGCAGCGGCGCGGAATTCGGCGTCTCCCTGACTTACAAAATCCAGGAGGCGGCAGGCGGCATCGCGGAAGCGCTGGAGCTGGCGGAAGGATTCATCCTGCCGGGTGAACGGTTTGTCGTGCTGCTGGGGGATAATCTGTTCATGGATAGTCTGGAGCCTTATGTGAAGAGTTATCTGCAGCAGCCAGCGGGGACCGCGAAGGTGCTCCTGAAGCCTGTCGAGGATGCGCGCAGATACGGGGTTCCGGTGTTTGACAGTGCAGATGCCTCCCTGATTGCTTATATTGAAGAGAAGCCGGAGCAGCCGAAGACGAAATTCTGTGTTACAGGCATATATATGTACGATGAAGCAGTATTCGATATCATCCGCCGGATTTCGCCTTCCAGAAGGGGCGAGCTGGAGATTACCGATGTGAACAACCTGTATGCTGCCGAGCGCAAGCTGAGCTATGATGTGCTGCAAGGCTGGTGGAGCGACGCGGGAACCTTCCAGTCTCTGCGCGAAGCCGGAGATAAGCTGAGAGATACGCTGCCCTGAGGGGCGGCGTTTTTTTGTTTTTGGTAGGTGAGGGGATTATGGAGGAAGGTGAAAGGGAGGGGGAGCGGGTGAGGGGAAAGGGAAGAGGGAAGACTAATTCGTTGATCTACATAGGAATATTATGGAAATTGAAGGGAGCTTGAGTGGTCAAAGGTAACTAAAGGGATAAATCCCTTTGAATTCGCTGGAAGTGGGCTGGCGGCTGGAAAGAGAGGGATAAATCCCTCTGAATTCCTCAAAAGTCGGAGTTGGGCAGAAATGAGGTGTACAAATACCCTTGAATCCAACAAAAGTTGGCGCTGGTCGAAAATGAGGTGTAAAAATACCCTTGAATCCGGCGAAAGTCGGAGTTGGGCAGAAATGAGGAGCACAAGTACCCCTGAATCCGGCGAAAGTCGGCGCTGGGCGGAAATGAGGAGCACAAGTACCCCTGAATCCCGCCGCAAGCGGGCGCAGGGGTCGAAAGTCGGCGGGATGGCCCCCCGCGGGCTGTACTGCCGTTCAGCATGCAGCCCTAGGCGTGTAGTCTCCAGCATGCAGGCACCAGCTTATCGCCCGTAGCCCCCAACTTATCGCCTCAGCATGAGCCCCCAGCTTATCGCGCCAGCATGCAAACCCCAGCTTATCGCCTCAACAAGAGCCCTCAGCTTAACGCCTCCACATCATCACCATCAGCTACTGGCTGGCCGGGCGATTCTCCACCAGAACAAATCCTCCGTCTCGCGGTATAGCTCCGCACCCAAATGTTGCAGGACGCGGTGGGAGGCGAAGTTATCCGTCTCGGTATCTGCAATGATCCAGTGTGCGCCGGGATGGCTGAAGATCCAGGCGGTGATCTGCCGCAGCGCCTCAGTGGCATAGCCTTGGCCCCGGTATCTCTCGTCCAGGACATAACCAACGATGACTTCCCCTTGTTCATTCGGGCGGCCTTTGAGGATCAGGAAGCCGATGAGCTGCTGCTGTTCCGGGTGGATGATGGCCCACATGGTCAGCCAGCAGTAGTTCTCTTCATCCTGCAGCACCTTGGCATGCCTGACCCGCATCGCGTAGCGCATCTCTTCATCGTCCAGCAGGGTGGTGGTGCTCGTCACGTTCAAGCCCAGCCTCTGCTCCAGCCCGGCGTAATCCTCTAAGGCTAACGCCAGCTCGGAAGCGCCCAGAGGGTATAGGTCCAGGTGTTCGCCTGTAAGTTTCATAGATTACCTCCAGTTCTAATCCGGCTAAATAGATGCGGACATACATCATTTGAATGTATTTTCAGCCAAGCATAGTCTGCTGTTACGTTTCTTGTCAATATGCTCCCAGCCGGAAGCCTTCTCCCTGTCTTGAAGCGGAAGCGGACATGGGGATTTGAAAGTTGAAATTAATGGTCATCTTGCGACATGTTCCAGACCAACTTGCAGCGCTTCTCCGGCACCGTCAAGGCGGATGCCGCATATGCTGTAGCAGGGCGTTTGAGCAAAGGAGACATGAAGGTGCAGAGTAAAATTACAAAAGTCCTGCAGCACATGGCCCATACGCACGAACAAATGGCACGGATTCTCGACGCCGAACGCCACGTAGCCGTCCGTATGTCGCAAATAGTTCACGATCTGCCGGATGCGGACCCTGATTTCGGCGGATTCAGTGGGCTGGTGGAAAGCTCAGGTCAAGTCAACAAAAACATCATTGCTTACCTCAATGCACTTGCCGATCTTGAAGAGGCGATGGCTGAGGGAGTGGGCAGGGTCATCAAGGAATTAAACGGTCAGGAAGAAGAGTAAGGGTAACGTGTAACCTGAGCAAGGAGGCGGAGGATGAGCAGAGAAAAGGCATATCTGCAAATGCTGGAGTCGACCGCTGCCATCCAGTGGAACATCGCGATGATTCTCGAGGCCAAGGCGGTGGAAGCGGAAAAAGTGAAGCAGTGGACCCATCATCACATCCACGCTAGAGCGTTCGACTCCCACGAAGACCAGCTGAAGGAATCCATCTCTATTCACGAGGTAATCGTGGAAATGGTAGAGGGGCTGACGAAGCTGGAGAACGGGCTGTACAGCAACCTGAAGGCGGTGCTGGGCAGCGGGGAAGACGAGAGCGGCGATTTCGGCGGGGATAGCGAAGGCTTCAGCTTCGGGGACGACAGCAAATGAGCGGCGGGCTGCTCTCCGAACATGCCGTCAAGCTGGAGATGATCCGCTCGATCGCCCGCAGCCAGGCAGCGCTCGCAGCCATCCTTGAGAGTATTGCTGAAGTGACGGGGCAATCGGAGCTGACAGCCCGCAAGCTGAGCGACAATATCAGGATTCTTAGCGGGTACCAGAGTTCAATGTGCCGGATGATATCCGGTATTTCACTGCATGAGCCCAAAGAAGGAGTGCCTGCAGCCCCCTGGCTGAGTAAGGTCTGCTCAGAGGGGACCGCCAGGAGTAGATGAAGTACAGGAGGCGTAGAAGATGAAGAGGAAGAGACTGGGCAAGCTTCGTTCCACGGGCAAGGGGAAGAGACGCAGACCGCTGCTGTCGCGGAAGACGCGGATACGCAAAGGTCCCGGAGGCAAATCACGCAAGGGTCTGCTAGGCAAGCCGGGGAAGAAATCCCTGCTGCTGCGCAGAAAAAGAAGACTACGCAGACGGCTGCTCCGCAGATCCCGCATGGTTAAGCCGCCGGTGCAGGTTATCCCGGCTATCGAGCCCCCTCCCCAGCCGCAGGTGGTTCCGCTCCCCCCGGATCTGGGCGTCCCGCCGGAGCTGCCGCCGGGAGACGCCTATCAGCAGGGCTACACCGAAGCATACAACGTGGGGTTCGACGCCGGTTTCGCCAAGGGCTTCGAGGACGGGCATAAGCTGGAGCTCGGCTGACAGAGCCGCAGGCACAGCAACGTGCAGGCCGATACAGCGGCTACAGGGGTCGGCGCATAATGCGCCGACCCTACAATTCATGGGATACTTTGGGATAAGGCGGACTATCGGAATTTCCGGCCGGATATGGTAGACTTCTTAACAGAATCTTTACCAGGTTCACTATTCAGGCAGGAAAGTGGGGAACGTACATGATGGGGAATGAGATACGAAGAGCGCGGAGTGAGGAGGTCCAGGGGATCATGAATCTGATTGCCAAATGTGTACAAGTTATGCAGGCAGGCGGAAGCGATCAATGGGATGAAGGATACCCTAACCGAGAAGTCATTAGTGAAGATATCGGCAAGGGAACCTTATTTGTCTGCCTGGAGCAAGAGGCGATCGCCGGAATCCTTGTGCTGGATGAGAACCAGGCGGAGCAATATGCAGGCATTGAATGGGAACAGCAGCAAGGGCCGCATCTGATCATGCACCGGCTTGCGGTACATCCCGAGATTCAGGGCAAAGGGATTGCCCGGCGGCTGATCGCCTTTGCTGAGGAATTCGCCCGCAGCAGCGGGTACAGAAGTATCCGGCTCGATACATACGCGAAGAACGACAGGGCGCTTAAGCTGTATCCTTCACTCGGGTATTCACAGAGAGGCGAGATTCATTTTCCCGGCCGTACCGCTGCTTTTCCGGTGTTTGAGAAGGCACTGACATAGAATATGGAGAACTAATTCCCAATGAAGTGAGATAACATTACATTTATTCTTGATTACCTAGTGTTAAAATGTTAAATCGTGCCCTGACCTCACTTAATCGAATATTCGTGTGAATTTTCATTACTCTTATTGACATGAAAGTTGTCTTTGGACTATGATTGGATTATTCATTAGTAATTGAATAGTCCTTTTCGTATATCCTTAATAATTGGTTTAAGGGTCTCTACCGGGAACCGTAAATTTCTGGCTACGAAAATATGCTGAGGCATATTTTTGTGGCCTTTTTGTGTTACAGATCAGCCGGACATCACAAGACTAGGGGGAGAAGACAATGGCGAATATCCTGATCAAGCATGCGGAGATTATTACGATGAACAAGCAGGAGGACATTATATACGGTGATATCCGCATCAAAGGTGATCTGATTGTGGAGATTGGCACCGGCCTTGAAGTGAGAGGTGATGAGCTTGTCATCGACGCCAAGAACCGGACGGTTATCCCCGGTTTCATCCAGACGCATATTCATCTCTGCCAGACACTGTTTCGCGGCAAAGGGGATGATCTGGAGCTGATGGACTGGCTGCGCAAGCGGATCTGGCCGCTGGAGGCGGCGCATGATGAGGAGTCGCTGTACTATTCTGCCATGCTTGGCATTGGGGAATTAATCACCAGCGGCACAACGACCATCGTGGATATGGAGACGGTACATCATACGGATTATGCCTTCCAGGCGATTGCGAAGAGCGGTATCCGCGCCCTGTCAGGGAAGGTCATGATGGACCGGAAGAACCCCGATGCACCGGCGGCCCTGCAGGAGGAGACGGCGGCTTCGCTGCAGGAGAGTGTGGATCTGCTGGAGAAATGGAACGGATATGCGAACGGCCGGATTCAGTATGCTTTTTCCCCGCGGTTTGTCATTTCTTGTACGGAGCCGCTGCTGCGGGAGGTGGAGAGCCTCTCGGTCCGTTACGGGGTGAAGGTGCATACCCATGCTTCCGAGAATCTGGGCGAGATCGAGCTTGTGCAGGCGATGACCGGTATGCGCAATATCGTCTATCTGGATCACCTGGGGCTGGCTAACGAACGTCTGATTCTGGCGCACTGTGTCTGGCTGGATGAGCAGGAGAAGCGGATTCTGCGGGACCGCGGGGTTCATGTCAGCCACTGCCCGGGCTCGAACCTCAAGCTGGCCTCCGGCATTGCCGATACACCGGGCATGCTTCATGACCATATTCACCTCAGCTTGGGTGCAGACGGCGCGCCCTGCAACAATAACCTGGATATGTTCAACGAGATGCGTCTGGCGGCAGTCATCCAGAAGCCCGCGCATGGCCCGACTACGATGGATGCCCGGAGCGTCTTTCGGATGGCAACGATCGGGGGCGCGAAGGCGGTAGGGATGGAGGATCAGATCGGCAGCATCGAGGTCGGCAAGAAGGCGGATTTGGCCATTCTTAATCTCTATAATTTTCACACCTTCCCCTCTTATGATGTGGACCCGATCTCGCGGATCGTCTACTCGGCCACCCGTGCTGATGTGGAGACAACGATGGTTGACGGTGAGATTCTCATGCACTCAGGGCTGCTGAAGACCATCGACAAAGAGGTCGTGCTTCATGAAGCGAACTGTTCCATTAAAAGACTGCTGGGCAGCGCGCGGCTATCCTGAGCGGAAGGGGCTTCACCGCCAGCTGTTCCGGACAAACTGACTATAGTGGCTGGAGGCATGATTGCGGCCTCGACCAGAAGCGTCTTAGATTTAAATTGTAGCCTTGCAGGGGACTTCGCTCCTCTGCTTTTTTTTGTCCGTGAAAGGATAATGACTTTAAATGAACCTTTTCTCCCGCTCAGTTGTTTAATAGGGTGGCCCTTTTTTGATTCCCTTTACGAGTATTGCTATACTAGAGCAACGTGAGCTTTTTACAGAAACAAGGAATTAATTTCACACCACTATTAATGAAGAGAGTAAGAGGGGAATCGCAATGAGAGAGGGCAAACCTGCGTCTGCACAGGCGCATTTCTATATCGTGGCGGGACTGCTGTGGCTGAAGCTGCTGCTGCTGAGAGGGCTGTTCTTTGACCGGATTGCCTGGGAGTGGATCGCTGCGGATCTGGCGCCGGTGCTCCTGCTGCTGGGTGTGCTGGCTGTTATTACGCCTGGACGGATGAGAAAAGGGGTCTTCTGGACCTTCAATGGCTTATTATCGCTGCTGCTCTTCGCGGCCAGTGTGTACTTCAATCACTTCGGCTCGGTGCCTACCTATCTGGCGCTCTATGAGCTGAACCAGGTGTTTCAGGTAAAAGAGAGTGTAGAATCTACGATTGAGTGGGTCGATTATCTGTTTTTTGCCGACCTGCTGATAGTGATGGTCTATTCGCTCTTCCGCAGATGGAAGAGAGGGCCTGAACAACGGTGGCAGAGGGACAGTCGGCCTGTACGCAGATCCCGGAGCATCTATCTGGTGGTGCTGCTGGTGGCAATCCTTGGAGGCGGCTCGCTGTCAGCGTATTCGATTCATTCGGCCCGGGGAATTACCAATGAGCTGGTCCAGGCGGAGACGGCCGGATTTCTGAGTTATGAGGTGGTGGCAGCGATCAAGGCCCAGGAGGATAACGGCCTCATCGGGACCGGTGATATTCAGGAGACGATAGCCAAGGTGCAGGCACTGGAGGCTACCTATCCTTACAAGGCTATGACAGGCGGACTGCCGGAGCATTACGGATCGCAAAAGGGGAAGAATGTCATCATCATTCAACTGGAGGCGTTTCAGAATTTCCCGCTGCATCAGTCACTGGAGGGTCAGGAGCTGACGCCGGTGCTGAATGGCCTGGCCGGAGAGGGTTTCTATTTCCCGCATGTGTATCAGCAGGTAGGTCCGGGCAATACCTCGGATGCGGAATTCATGAGCAACACCTCAATCTATCCAATCGCTTCGCTTGCCATGTCCACAGGCTTCGGAGACCGGGAGCTGCCGGGACTGCCGCGGCTTTTGCGGGATAAGGGGTATGAGGCGTACACGTTCCATGTGAACAAGGTGGGCTTCTGGAACCGGAACGAGCTGTATCCGGCCCTTGGCTTCAACGGCTACTATGATAAAGGCTCCTTCAAAAATGACCATTTCAATTCGTTCGGGGCTTCCGATGAGCAGCTCTATGCAACTGCCGTAGAGAAACTGGCGGTGCTGCATCAGAAGGGTACGCCTTTCTATGCCCAACTGGTGACGGCCTCCAGCCATCATCCGTTCAAGGTGCCGGACAGCTTCCGCCGCATTCAGGTACCGGACAAGCTCCAGGGCACGATGCTGGGCGATTATCTGAGCGCGGTGAACTATACGGATTATGCAATAGGCACGCTAATCGACGGATTGAAGCAGCAGGGCATGTGGGAGGATACTGTGCTGGTGCTGTACGGTGACCATTTCGGCCTGCAGCCTAAGGACGTCCCGGCGGAGCAGGTGGAGGAGACGCTTGGCATCAAGTATGACGACCGGATCAGCCGGTTTAACATTCCGCTGGTGATCCACGTGCCTGGCATGAAGCAGGGGCAGGTTGTGGAGCGGACCGGCGGACAGCTGGATGTGCTGCCAACGGTAGCCAATCTGCTCGGGGTATCGCTGAAGGACGAGGGGTTTACGGCGTTCGGGCATGATCTGCTGAATGTGGACCGCAACGTGGTGGGCATGCGCTATTATTTGCCGACAGGCTCGTTTTTCAATGATGAAGTGTTGTTTGTGCCCGGTACAAGCTTCGCGGATGGTGAGGCGGTCTCGCTGGATACGCATGAGCCAGTTAAGGATTTCAGTGCCTATCAGAGCGATTACGACTACATTCTGAAGCTGATGGGCTTATCTGATGAATATGTGAAGCTGCTTCCGCAGCGTTAGGAGAATGTTATGAAAAGACTATGGAAACCCGAGGTTCTCATCTCGCTGGCTGGCGCTGTGCTGATCCTCTATCTGCTGTTCGTGCGGCCCTTCACAGGCGTTGCCGATAACGGCGATTTCCTGCGGATGATGAATACGGTCGGACTGAATTATTTTGATGCCGGGGAGGGTTATGCCGACCGCTTCTTCAGCTTCAGTCATTCTAAATTTGCTTATGATGATCTGTTTACGGGCTTCTACCCGTCCTCGCAAATTCTGCTGGTGCTGGTGCCAAGGCTGCTTGCGGGCTTATTTCACGGCAGTTACTTCGATATCCGTCTTCTGGCAATTGTATATGCAGTGCTGCTGCTGGCTGCCACGTGGATGATCGTCAAGCTGGGCGCGAAGAGCTCCTATGCCACAGGCCTGCTTCTGGGGGCGGGAATGCTGTTGGTGTTCTACGATATCGGCTATCTGGCTTATTTCAATTCCCTGTTCGGCGAACCCGTGTCGATGGTCTTCATGCTGCTTACGTTCGCGCTCGGTCTAAGGCTTACCGGGCAGGAGCAGCCGTCATCCAAGGCTCTTACGCTGTTCTTCGTTGCCGTGCTGTTCCTGATCTGCTCCAAAATCCAGAATGCCCCCGTCGGCCTCGCCTTCGCGCTGATCTTCCTGCGCCTGCGGACGCTGCATGGAACAGGCAACTGGCGCAAGCTGGCACTTGGGCTTGGGGTGGCTACAGCGCTGGTATCAGTGATTATGTACGTGACAGCGCCGAAGGAGCTTAAGCATATCAACCTGTATCAGACGGTGTTCTTCGGCATTCTGAATGAATCGCCGGATGTGCGCGGGGATCTGCGCGATCTGGGGCTGCCGGAGCGCCTCGAGGTACTAGCCGGGACGAATTATTTCCAGGGGGATACGGCGATCAAGCAGGATGATCCATCGCTGGGCCCGGATTTCTATGACCGTGTATCGCATAAGGATGTGCTGTTCTTTTATATGAAGCATCCCGGCCGGTTAATAGAGAATATGAAGTATGCGGCTGCTAACAGCATGTCCATCCGTCCCTACTATCTCGGAAGCTATGAGAAAAGTGAGGGCAAGCCTGCAGGCGCGGTAGCAGGAATGTACAGCGGGTGGAGCGAGCTCAAGAACAAGCATCTGCCCCATTCTCTCGGGTTCCTGGTTATTTTCTATCTAGTGTATTACGCTGGATTGCTCTATCAATACTTCCGTACGCGGGAGGCGGCAGGGCGGATTGCCGGAGAATTGATGATGCTGCTGGGAATGATCGGGCTGTTCTCGTTCCTGGTTCCCATCCTCGGTGACGGCCGTGCGGATATCGGCAAGCATCTGTTCCTGTTCAATGTCTGCTTCGATATGATGGCGGTGGCGATGCTGGGCTGGGCGCTGCATAAGCTGTCGAGGCTGCTGAAATAACCTGTCATGTCAAACCCTTAATTGACCCCTAGCGGATTATAGAATACAATGTGTTTGGAACTTTAGTAAAAGAGTGGAAATGGCTTGATACAGCCTCATCCTACAAGGGGGCCGCTATGGGGAATGACGAATACAAAGATAAGATCGAACAGGCAAGACAGGAACTGAACAAACTGGCCTTGGAGTACGGGGTGCAGGATGTCCGGGTACTCCGCCAATCGGTGAAGCTGGATGCGCTCCTGAATGAATACAGTGATTGTAATACGGAGAAGGATGACCAGCTTTATTAGAGAAATACAGAGCAGCTATGCCAATTCAAGAGACATCTCGGGCGTTCAACGCCTTGAGGTGTCTTTTTTAAAATATAGAATTTATATGTTTCACACGATAAATTGTCCTTCTATTTCTCGCTGAAACGGTACCGTCCTTTGAAAGGACGGCAATGCCGTTTCCACTTGAATTTATATGTTCTGGGGTTCGTTTAGTCATCGCCCAGCAGCTCGCGGAGCATCTTCTCCCGGTTCGTCATGAAGGCGCGGGTGACCGTATAATGATCCGTGTCTTCCAGCGCAACAGGCGTGATGCTCTCTCCCTGCAGCAGAAGAATCTCTGCACCCGGATAGGACATCAGAATCGGGGAGTGGGTGGCGATGATGAACTGGGAATTCTGCTCCGCCAGCTCATGCATCCGCGCCAGCAGCGACATTTGCCGTACGGGAGACAAGGCAGCCTCAGGCTCGTCCAGAATATAGATGCCCTGTCCGCTGAAGCGGTGAACGAATGTGGAGAAGAAGGATTCTCCATGCGACTGCTCATGCAGAGAACTCCCTCCATAGGAGGATTTAATGGGTCTTCCTGCCTCGGGGTCCTCATCCAGCTCATCGATGTAAGTAGCCACATTGTAGTAACTCTCCGCACGCAGAAAAAATCCGTCCCTCGGCCGTTTCACCCCTTTGGCAATCCGCAAATATTCATAGAGACTGGAATGCGAGGCACGGGTATTAAACGAGAAATTCAGCGTCCCTCCTTCCGGATTGAACCCCCAGGCAGCAGCAATGCCCTCCAGCAAGGTAGACTTCCCGCTACCGTTCTCCCCCACAAGAAAAGTAACCTGCTTCTGAAAAGCAAGCCGTTCCAAGGTGCGTACCACCGGCAGATTAAACGGATAGCTCCCGAAGGAAGGGACCGCATCGCGCAGCAGCTCGACATGGCGCAGATACAGCATAGGGCCATAGATTGAACTCATATCTTCGTGCCTCCTCAGTAGGTTTTCCTCTAATTGTAGATGATTCATGGGGTCCCCGCAAAGTACTTGAATAGGCTTCGATGTGCGACCTCACTTTGTGGGGCTGTTATGGACCCCCGCAAAGTACCTGAGTAAGCTTCAGAGTGCAGACCCGGCCTCTGCATGGACGAGAGTGGATGAAATCTGCAAGGGTTCGGGCCAAGCGGGCGAAAGGCCGGGGGGCATATGCCAATTTCGCCGCAATACAGACAGATGTCCATGAGGCGGATGCTGACTCCGCATATAGTACTACTGTCTTGAGAATCTAACGGGGCAGGGTGAAAGCCGTGAAAACAAAAAAGAGAGGCGGGCTTCCACGGGATTACCGGGATGGTTATCTGGAAGGGTACCATCTCGGCCTGTGCGAAGCCGTGAAGCGCCTGAACACCCCTGAAGTGGGGGAATGCCAGCCGTTCAGGCTGATGTATGTTCCTCAGGGGTTTCAGGCCATCGATACGGGAGTCGCAGAAGCGCTGCGGCTGCTGGTAAGCGAACTGATAATCTGTTCACCGGAAACCATGCTGGAGGTGGCAGCGCGCGAATTGCCGGGGGCGGTGCTGGTGATGAACGGGCTGCATGTATTTCCGGAGAATCATCTGGAACAAATTATGGCAATAAGACAGCTGGGGATCCCGGCGGCAATTTGGTTTGTGGATGATCCTTATTTCACCGAGGACACATCCGTTATCTGCCGGCATTATGATTATGTGTTCACGCATGAGCTGGGCTGTGTGGAATTCTACCGTTCGCTGGGGACGGCGTCTGTGCACTACCTTCCGCTGTGCGTCAACCCCCAGATGTTCTACCCGCGCCAAACCGGACCACAATATCACTATGATGTCGTGTTCATTGGTAATGCCTTCCGCAACCGCACGGAGCTGTTCGATGAACTGGTCCCCTTCCTGCGGGGGAAAAAGGTGCTGATCGCCGGCGGATTCTGGGAGCGGCTGACTCACTTCGAGGAGCTGTCTCCTTACATCAGAGAGGGCTTCATCCCGCCGGAGGAGACGGCCAATTACTACAGCGGCGCTAAGCTGGTTATCAATATCCACCGGCCCTGGGAAGGAGGGATGGACAACCGGAATACGTTCCAGCTTCCGTCCCTCTCCATTAATCCCCGGACCTATGAGATCAGTGCCTGCGGGACGATGCAGCTGACTGATATCCGTCAGGATCTGGATATTCACTACAAGCCGGGCCGGGATCTGGAGACCTTCGCTTCTGCCGATGAGCTGAAGCGCAAAATTGATTATTACCTGAAGCATGAGAAGGAACGCCGCCAGTATGCGCTGCGGGGACTGCAGACCACGCTGCGCCGGCATACCTTTACTTCGCGTCTGCCTCATTTACTGGGTGTTCTTACTTCAGCAAGAGGGTGAAATTCATTATGGATCAAAAGGAGCGAATACTCATGAACAACGAATTTATTATGCCTGCCCCGCCGTTGCCGAGAACCCCTGCGGAGGAAGAGAAGTTGCGGGGACGTCTGACTGGCTTCAAGGGCGGTTATGACGAAGGCTATCTGCGGGGACGGCTGGCCGTGCTGGACGGACGCCCGGAGGAGCCGCAGCCGGTAAGGAATATCCATGTGATGTACGTGGCTTCGGGCAAGGGCTATCCCTATTCTCCGCTGGATGATGCGGTACTCTTCGCACTCCAGCGGTTAACAGCTCAGGTCACGATTACCGATGTGCGCCAGAATCTGGTGGAGCTGGCTTCTGCCCAGCGTCCCGACCTGGTGCTGGTGCTGGATGGTCTGGATTTGCCGCTGGAGCAGGTAGCCATTCTGCGCGGCCGGGGCATCAAGACCGCGATCTGGCTAACCGATGATCCGTATTACACCGATTTCACTATGAAGATTGTGGCTCATTATGACTATGTATTCACACTGGAGCGTAATTGCGTAGAGATCTACCGCGGCCTTGGCTGCGCGGAGGTCCACTATCTGCCCTTTGCCGCGCACCGCGAACATTACCGTCCGACTATCGGACGTTCACTGGTCAGCCGTGAGGTCAGCTTCATCGGATCCGCCTACTGGAACCGGATCAATTTCTTCCGCGATATTATGCCGGAGCTGATGAGCTATAACACGGTCATTAATGGAATCTGGTGGGACCGGTTGCCCGAAGCGCCGCTCTATGGCGAACGGATTGAGATCGGCAAGTGGATGTCTCCTCAGGAGACGGCCGTAGCCTATAGCGGTTCGAAGATTGTGATCAACCTTCACCGCTCGCATATCGATGATGTTGTCAACAATAACACGCTGTATATTCCGGCCGTATCGCCGAATCCGCGTACGTTCGAGATTGCTGCCAGCGGCACGCTGCAGCTCAGCGATGCCCGTGACGATCTCGGTTCCTTCTACAAGGTGGGCGAAGAGATCGACACCTTCTCCAGCCCCCGCGAGCTGATGGACAAAATCCAGTACTATCTGACACACGAGGAAGAGCGCCGGGAAATGTCCCTCCGTGCCTTCGAACGGACACTGAGGGATCATACGTACACCAGACGTCTGAGTCAGTTGCTCACTATTATTTACGGGTAAGCCAGCAGGGCAATCGTAGAACAGGCTGTCAGCAAAATGTGCGTATCACAGGGGACAGGTGTCGTGCCGGCATCTGTGCCCCCTCAATATACTGGAGTACCGGGCAGAGATGTTGGCCTGCCAGCTGATATACCCGTCCTAAGTTGGTGAACCGCAGAGTGTTAATGGAGTATGCGCATTAAAAATTAGGAGGTGAATGGCTGCTCCACAGCCCTTCGCAGAGGAGCACCGAGACAACATGGCCGACAAAGCGACGATCGTCCTCTTTTCCCATGTCTCCAACACACGCAGTATTACGGGTGCGGAGAAGCTGCTGTTATTCTTCAGCCGGGAGCTGTCTCCTTACTTCAATTGTATCCTCGTAGCTCCGCAGGACGGGAAGCTGACACAGCTGGCCCGGAGCTACGGCCTTCATGTCCGGCTGATGTCTATTCCGCTGGTCTATGGAGTGTACACCCCCTATGCCGGTCTTCCGGCAGATATCCGCAAGTTGCAAGAGGGCCGGGAATATCATGAGCTGACGCATTGGCTTGCGGAGCTCCGCCCGTCCTTCGTGATCACCAGCACTTGTGTGCATGCCCTGCCGCCAATCGCGGCGAAGTCACTGGGCATACCGGTGATCTGGAAGATCTCAGAGACCATCACAGACAACGAGTACACCCCGGTCAGCGTAGAGCTGATCCACAACCACAGCGATGAGATTCTGGCGATTTCACAGACAGCGGCAGCGTGCTTCCCTGAGGAGATCCGCGATAGCAAGGTGACCCAGCTGCCTCCGTCATGGAGTGACGCGGATTTGTTGTTCGAGGCCTGGAGCAAGCTGCGCGGCGAACGGCGGAGTGAGCTGAAGATTGCCCCGGGAGACCCGCTGATCGGCTATGTCTCTTCCTTCATTAATAAAGAGAAGGGGCTGGAGCATTTCGTCAAGATGGCGGTTCTGGTGCATCAGCAGCATCCGGATGCCCGCTACCTCGTAGTGGGGACTCCGGGGGATAAAAGCTACTATGAGCGCTGTGTCCGCAAGGTGAAGCTGGAGGGACTGACCTCACGCTTCCGGTTCGTCGGATATGAAGAATGTCTGCCGGCCGCTTACTGCGCGATGGACCTGCTCGTTGTCCCCAGCCTGATCCGGGAAGGCTTCGGCATGACGGCCCTGGAGGGCTATGCCTTCAGCAAGCCGGTCGTCGCTTATGATTCCGGCGGCCTGCGGGAGATCCTGAACGCCGCAGG